>CAYWOC010000001.1:0-205139 GCA_964459845.1 uncultured Muribaculaceae bacterium
TTTCATATATTTTTTTTACCGAAAGTGTGCACTTCGTTTTGGAATTTACAGAAAAAATGAATATCTTTGCCATCTGAGAACGCACTGCATAACATGAAGACGCGCGCTATCAGAATTTATCACTCAGTTATGAACCTTTTAATATTTTAGGTATTATGGAGAAAAGAAGAAACTGGATCACCGAAGCGGCAATTTTAGCAGTTGCTATAATAGCTCTTGGCTCGTTGCTAAAATGCGGGATTGACAATTTCGTGAACAAGGACCGCAAAGTCACCGTAAAAGGACTTTCTGAAATGGAGGTGCCAGCCAACAAGGTGACATGGCCAATAGTGTCGAAGCTGATAGGCAACGATATGCAGCAACTATACCGCGACATCAACCACACCAACGGCATAATTGAATCTTTCTTGAAAAAGCACGGAATCACCGATGCCGAGATTAGTGTGAATCCGCCTGTGGTAATCGACATGAACGCCGAACGTTACTCATCGGAGCGCAGCTCTTACCGCTACAACATCACTTCTGTCATCACGGTGACTTCGACACAAGTCGATAAAGTGCGGAGCATTATAGCTCAGCAAGGCCAATTGCTGCAAGATGGTGTCGCCATCGTTGATGGGGGCTACGACATGCCTATCGTATATGAATACACATCTTTCAGCCAAATAAAGCCTAAGATGATGCAGCAAGCAATAGAGAACGCCAAGACCACTGCCGAACAATTCGCGAAGAACAGCGACAGCAAGCTGAACAAAATCGTCAGTGCCGACCAAGGACAGTTCTCCATCGACAACCGCGACAACAACACGCCCTACATAAAGAAGCTGCGCGTGGTGACCACTGTGACCTACTCACTCAAAGACTAACTATAAAGACAGATACATATATAATTCAGAATGCCAAGCAATAAACAGATATTAGAGCAACGGCAGACGACAAGATTATGGATTGCGCCTCAGCAGAAACTGCTGGGGCGGCTCATTGAGATGAACGGAGCCGAGCTTGAAGAGGAGGTGCGCCGTGCCACCGATGAGAATCCTGCGCTCGAAGTCGCCGAAAGCTCTCCTGCCGAGCAGGAGCATACCGACCGCGACGAAGACGGCGAAATAATCAAGGAGACTGCCGAAGACATGCAAATGGCTGACTACCGCAATGAGGACGACATTCCTTTCTACCGCACAAATGTGAACAACCACAGCAGCGACGACGAGGAATACGAAGCTGTGGTAGTGGCTGAGAACTCAATAATCGACTACCTCATGGAGCAGATTGGCGAGCGGGAGCTTTCCGATAAGGAGCAGCTAATAGCACAATACATCATAGGCAATATTTCCGACACAGGTTATCTGCAACGCAGCGTGGAGGCGATGACATTCGACATAATGGACCACACGGGCTACGATGTGTCGGAAGAGGAGGTGGAACGCACGCTGAAGGTGGTGCAAGAGCTTGACCCGCCGGGTGTCGGCGCATCCGATCTGCGCGAATGTCTGCTGCTACAGCTCAAACGCCGCAAGGACACTGAGACAGCACGCCTCGCATACGCCGTAATCGACAAGTATTTCGAGCTTTTCATAAAAAAGCACTACGACAAGATTGCATCAGCTCTCGGTATCGACCGCGACAAGCTGAAAGACGTGTTTGACGAGATTCGTTCCCTCAACCCGAAGCCGGGCAACACTATTACAGGAATCTCCGACGACAGCCACAGCCAGCAAATCATCCCTGACTTCAACATCGAGACTGAGGGCAACGAGTTGCAGCTCACGCTCAGCAACAGCATCCCAGAATTGCAGATTTCAGAAAGCTACTCGCAGATTTACGACAAATACAGCTCCAAGAAGCCTGCTTCGGCACAAGAACGAGGCATAGCCAACGACGTGAAAGAGAAATACAACAAGGCGAAAGACTTCATCGCACTGCTCGGGCAGAGACAAGACACACTGTTCCGCACGATGAAAGCCATTATGCGCCGGCAAAAGATGTTCTTCCTCACAGGCGACACCTCCGACCTCAAACCGATGGTGCTTAAAGACATCGCACAAGATATAGGCTACGACGTGTCGGTGATATCACGCGTCACGCGAAACAAATATGTGAACACCGAGTGGGGCGTGTTCCCGCTCAAATACTTCTTCTCCGAGGGTCTGCAGCACAAGTCGGGCGAAGAGGTGTCGGCTCGCGAGATTCTGTCGTCGCTCGAATCAATCATAGCAGCCGAAGACAAGCACCACCCGCTGTCCGACGAGAAATTATGCGACATGCTCAATGAGCAGGGGTATGAGATAGCACGCCGCACTATCGCGAAATATCGCGAAAAACTTTCAATTCCAGTTGCACGTTTGCGCAAGGAAATATAACTTTGTAACAAAAATTCTATGCAAGCATTAGCGAGATTTTTCTCTACCATCCTCAGTCCGCTGCTCATGCCCACCTATGGGATTTTCCTCGTGCTGTGGGTGTCGATTTTATGTTATCTGCCAACCGGCACACGGCTTGTGGTGCTGCTTGTGGTTTTTGGCATCACATGCATACTGCCAATGATATTCATTGCCGTGCTACATAACCTCAAGATTATCGACGACAAGCGGCTTATTGACAAGAAAGAGCGCACTCTGCCCTACTTAGCCACCATATTCTGCTATATCGGAGCAGGACTCTATCTCACCAACATACACATGCAGCAATGGGCTGTAGTGTTCGTGTGGGGAGGTGCGGCAGCCTGCGCAATATCGCTCATAGTGAACTTCTGGTGGAAGATAAGCGCGCACATGGCTGGGATAGGTGGAGTGCTGGCTTTCCTCGTGCGTCTGCGTATGGACGGACTTAGCGCATTCAATATCTACTGGCTTGTGTGTGGCATAATCATCATCGCCGGCATCCTCGGCACTGCCCGCATCTATATGGAGCGGCACACATTCTGGCAGGTGATAGCAGGATTCTTCAATGGATACATCTGCGTATATGTCATATCAAAGATGCTGGCATAGAAAAATTTTCAGTGAGAACTCACAAAAAAACATATATAACATATATCAAAACATTTCTACACAATGAAACCATTGGTAAGCGTAATCATGGGCAGCACGTCTGACCTGCCCATTATGGAAAAAGCATTAAAGTTCCTCGATGAGATGCAAATCCCATTTGAGGTGAATGCGCTTTCGGCTCACCGCACGCCTGTCGAGGTCGAAAACTTCGCCCGCGGCGCAAAGGGGCGCGGCATCAAAGTCATCATCGCGGCGGCAGGAATGGCAGCCCACCTTCCCGGCGTAATAGCAGCGATGACTCCACTGCCAGTCATCGGTGTGCCTATAAAATCTACAATCGAAGGGCTCGACGCTCTTCTTGCCATCGTGCAGATGCCTCCGGGCATACCAGTGGCTACTGTTGGAATCAATGGCGCGCTCAACGGCGCAATCCTCGCAATGCAGATTCTGTCGCTTTCCGATGCCGACATCTGCGCGCGGTTCGAGGAATACAAGCACAACCTCGGGCAGAAAATCTCCAAGGCCAACGAGGACTTAAGCCATCTTGAATACAAGTTCAAGACCAATTGACAAGAAAACGACATTCACAGCCGGCAGGGCTAATTAGAGAATCAGGCTAATTAGTCCTGTCAGCATTAATAAAAAACATAAAGCATCATGAATTACGAACGCCGAAAAACGATAAGCGTAAACATTGGCAACACGCCTCTCGGTTCCGACTACCCCATCAGAGTGCAGTCGATGACCAACACATCCACCATGGACACCGAAGGCAGCGTGGCTCAGTGCCGCCGCATTTGCGATGCCGGAGCCGATTATGTGAGGCTAACGGCACAAGGAGTGCGCGAGGCACACAACATAGGCGAAATTCGCCAGATATTGCGCAAAGAAGGTTATGAAGTGCCTCTTGTCGCCGATATACACTTCAACCCAAAAGCAGCCTTTGAAGCCGCACAAGTCACCGACAAGGTACGCATAAATCCCGGCAATTTCATAGATGCTGCACGCACATTCAAGAAGCTGACCTACACCGACGAGGAATATGCCCACGAGATTGAGCGTATCCACGAAGCTCTTGTGCCGTTCATTGCGGTGTGCCGCGAGCATCACACCGCAGTGCGCCTCGGAGTGAACCACGGTTCGCTCAGCGACCGCATAATGAGCCGATATGGCGACACTCCTGCCGGAATGGTGGAGAGTGCAATGGAATTTCTCCGGGTGTTTGTTGCCGAGAACTACCTTGATGTGGTGATTTCCATAAAAGCCTCTAACACGGTGATTATGGTCGAGACTGTGCGCCGGCTTGTTGCGGCTATGGATGCTGAAAATATGCATTTCCCGCTCCACCTCGGGGTGACTGAAGCCGGCGACGGCGAAGACGGTCGCATAAAATCGGCTGTCGGCATTGGCACTCTGCTTGCCGAGGGCATCGGCGACACAATCCGCGTATCGCTCAGCGAGGACCCAGAGAAAGAAATTCCCGTAGCGCGCAAACTTGTGGAATACATCACATCGCGCGCAGGTCACGCTCCTATCGCCGGAGGTGAGCGTAAAAACTTCAACCACATTCAGCCCGAACGCCGCACCACGGCAGCGGTAGCAGAATTAATAGGAGGTCGACATCAGCCTGTTGTAGTAGCTTCAGTGAAGCCCGATATGCTTAAAGGCAATATGCGTCCCGACTTCTTCTATGCTGCCGACGGCACTGTGAGCAATGCCACCGACCGTTTCATTGTGCCAGCCAAATTCTACACTGCGAGCCACAACACATCTCCGCTCTTCACCATCGGCGAGCTGGATGCATTGAAATCATGCCCAGCCAAGCTGAAATGGCTCGAAGTGAGTGCCGACACCGACATCTCTATGCTCGACTTCCTGAAAGACGACCACGACACCGTGCTTGTGGTCACTCCTGCCAACATCAATGTCACAGCAAGTGAGCAATCTATGCTCCATGCGCTTTCCGATGCCGGAATCGACGCACCCGCCGTGATACGCAACAAATATGACGACACCGACACAGAGTGGATTCAGGTGAAAGCCGGAGCCGACTTCGGGACAGTGCTGCTCAACGGATTCCGCGACGGCATATGGCTCGATGCTCCAAGCCACAACGCTCCCGACAATATCGTGCGCTATGAGTTCGGCATACTTCAAGCCGCCCGACTGCGCATGAGCAAGACCGAGTATATATCCTGCCCAGGATGCGGCAGAACACTCTATGACTTGCAGACCACCATCAAGCGCGTGAAGCAAGCAACATCTCACCTAAAGCACTTGAAAATAGGCATTATGGGCTGCATTGTGAATGGTCCGGGCGAGATGGCCGATGCCGACTATGGATATGTCGGCGCAGCGGCTGGAAAAATCAGCCTCTACAAGAGCAAGGAATGTGTGGAGAAAAATATTCCCGAGGATGAAGCCATACCCCACCTTATAGCTCTGATAAAAGCCAATGGCGACTGGACAGAGCCAGCCGAGAGCAACAATTAACACACTACCACTCACAGATTACTGCCACACTCACAATCTATGTGCGCAGTAGTCTGTGAGCCGTTTTTAAAAAACAAAATTTTATGTTGAAGCAAGTCTTAATGATAGCAGGAGCATGTGTGGCTTTCTCTTCAGCCGCATTCGCACAAAGCTCCAATAATGCGCAAGCACCGTCAAAGAAGACCGACTGGGCGCAATTCTACCGCTATGAACAGGCCAACTCACAGCCCGAATCACAGAAGCCCAACGTCGTGTTCATGGGCAATTCAATAACAGATTTTTGGATCAAGAGCGACCCTGCCTTTTTCACAGCCAACGGGTATCTCGACCGCGGCATCTCAGGACAGACGAGCAGCGAGATGCTCGTGCGCTTCCGCCGCGACGTGATCGACCTTCATCCACGCATTGTGGTGATACTTGCCGGCACCAACGATGTGGCAGAGAACAACGGGAAAATCGACCTCAACAACGTGCTTGGCAACATCCAGTCGATGTGCGAGCTTGCCCTTGTCAATGGAATTGAGCCTGTGGTTTGCTCAGTGCTACCTTGCAACAACTTCTTCTGGCGCAAAGAGATGAAGCCAGCCCAAAAGATAAAAGAGCTGAACGCCATGATACACGAATTTGCCGACCGCTCCGAGATAGCATACGTTGACTACTACACACCTATGGCGACTACCGAAGGCGAGCTGCGTCCTGAGCTGACTAAAGACGGATGCCATCCCAACGACATGGGATATAAAGTAATGGAAGAAGTGGTGAAAGGCATCATCGAGCAAGCATTGCGACGCTGAGAAAATAAGTGGAAGAATTATTTTAATTTCAGCCACAAAGGTAGTACCTTTGCATTAAGGTTATGACAGACCATATATGATAGAACGCATAATAATTATCGACAAGGTTGATCCCGTGATATTTTACGGTGTCAATAACGCTAACATACAATTAATCCGCAATCTGTTCCCAAAATTGCGTATGGCTGCGCGTGGCACCGTGATAAAGGTGATAGGCGACGACTCGGAGACCTCATTATTCGAGGAGAAGATAAAGCAGCTTGAAGAATATTGCTCAAAATACAATAAGCTCACAAGCGATGTAATCATCGACACCATACGCGGCGAAGCTCCAAAAGAGATTGACCTCGACGATGTGATAATATATGGAGTGAACGGCAAGCCCATATCAGGACGCACCCCTAATCAGCAACTTCTCGTAAAGACTTTCAAGAAGAACGACCTCACATTCGCCCTCGGTCCTGCCGGAACCGGCAAAACCTACGTGGCAATAGCACTCGCCGTGCGAGCCCTCAAAAACCGCGAAGTGAGAAAAATAATCCTTTCACGGCCAGCAGTGGAAGCCGGCGAGAAACTGGGATTCCTACCCGGCGACATGAAGGACAAAATCGACCCATATCTCCAGCCGCTATATGACGCGCTTGAAGACATGATTCCGGCAGCCAAGCTGAAGGAATACATGGAGACGAATGTCATACAGATTGCCCCACTCGCATTCATGCGCGGACGCACGCTCAATGAGGCAATCATCGTGCTTGACGAAGCACAGAACACCACCACACACCAAATCAAGATGTTCCTAACACGTCTTGGCATGGGAGCCAAGATGATTATCACCGGCGACATCACCCAAATCGACCTTCCCCGCACCACACAATCGGGACTCATCCAAGCCCTGCATGTGCTTAACGGAGTGCCGGGCATAGGCAAAGTGGAATTTGGCAAAAAAGACATCGTGCGCCACCAGCTCGTGCAGCGCATAGTGGAGGCCTACGAGCGATACGACAAATCAAGAACTAAAGAAGAATCATCCGAGAAATCGGAATGCTCTGAGATTCCCGAACACCCTGAGAGCTCCGAACACTCCGAATACTTCAAAACCAAGAAATAATCTTAAAAAACAAATATATTATGGCAACGACATTAGTTAGAACCGATTTCAATTTTGAAGGACAAAAAAGCGTGTATCACGGAAAAGTGCGCGACGTGTATGACATCAACGACGACATCCTCGTGATGATTGCCACCGACCGCATTTCGGCTTTCGACGTTATCCTTCCTAAAGGTATTCCTTCAAAGGGACAAGTACTAAACCAGATTGCCGCCACATTCCTCGACGCGACATCAGACATCGTACCAAACTGGAAACTCGCCACACCCGACCCTATGGTGACCGTGGGACTCAAGTGCGAAGGCTTCCGTGTAGAAATGATTATCCGCGGATACCTCACAGGCAGCGCATGGCGCGAATATGCTGCCGGATGCCGTGAACTTTGTGGCGTAAAACTTCCCGACGGAATGAAGGAAAACCAGCGTTTCCCTGAGCCTATCATAACTCCTACCACAAAAGCCGATGCCGGACACGACGAGAACATATCGCGCGAAGACATCATTGCCAAGGGTATCGTGAGCAAAGAGGACTATGAGGTCATGGAACGCTACACTCGCGCACTCTTTGAACGCGGCACTAAAATGGCTGCCGAAAAGGGACTTATCCTTGTCGATACAAAATATGAATTCGGCAAACGCGACGGAAAGGTTATCCTAATCGACGAGATTCACACGCCCGACTCTTCCCGCTACTTCTATGCCGACGGCTATCAAGAGCGTTTCGAGAAAGGCGAGGCTCAACGCCAGCTTTCCAAGGAGTTTGTGCGCCAATGGCTTATCGACCACAATTTCATGGGAAAAGCCGGACAGCAAGTGCCAGAGATGACTGATGAATATTGCGAATCGGTTTCTAAGAGATATATTGAATTATATGAACATATTGTAGGCAAGAAATTCGTTCCAGCCAACGACGGTGAGGAAGACATTGCTGCCCGCATAGAAAAAAACGTGAGCGAATATCTAAAATCTCGTGGAGTATAAAGCAGAAAAAATAAAACCGTATAACGGAACTGAAAGTAAGACTGGGCAGGTGCGACAAATGTTCAACAGCATCGCACCAGCCTACGATTTTATGAATCGAGCCATGACATTCGGCATCGACCGCATGTGGCGCAAAGTGGCAGTAAAGATTCTGAGGTCGTCGCATCCCAGCCATATTCTCGATGTGGCAACCGGCACTGGCGACCTTGCAATCCAGATGCACGAGGCGCTGCACCCGGAAAAGGGTATCATAGGCATCGATTTGTCAAAAGGTATGCTCGACATAGCCGAGCGCAAAGTGAAAGAGCATAGACTCGACCATGCCATCAGCTTCGAAGAGGGCGACTGCCTGAATATGCGCTTTGCCGACAACACTTTTGATGCCGTAACTGTGGCTTATGGTGTCCGCAATTTCGAGCATCTTGAGCAAGGATATGCCGAGATGTGCCGAGTTCTCACACCCGGAGGTTCACTTTGCGTTGTGGAGCTTTCCACACCGACAAATCCTGTGATTAAGCTATTCTACAACATCTACACCCACACGCTGATTCCTCTTGCAGGAAGACTGGTGTCGAAAGACGTGAGGGCCTACAGCTATCTTCCCGAAAGCATAGCTGCTGTGCCGCAGGGCGAAGCAATGCTCGACATTATGCGCCGCGCCGGCTTCAAAGACTGCTACTGCCACCGCCTCACATTCGGCGTTTGCAGCATATATGTGGGAGTTAAATAGCGAATTTTCACACAAATGTTATTGAATTAAACCTCAAAAATACTATCTTTGCAAGTTGATAGGTTGTGCCAAAACATTATATAATATCGCATATATTAAGCTGATATAGTAATGAGGCACAGACCTTATCAATTTGTGATATAAACTTAAAAACCCGTTGAACTTATTTTCATATTATTATTGTTTCTATGGCAGGAATTAATTGTATTGGTATATTGACATCAGGAGGTGACGCACCTGGAATGAATGCGGCTATCCGTGCCGTGACACGTTCAGCCATATATAGCGGATTCAGAGTGAAAGGTATTTACCGTGGCTACCGCGGACTTATCACCGGAGAAATCGTGGAGTTCAAGACTCAAAACGTATCAAACATCATCCAAGTGGGTGGCACTATTTTGAAAACTGCACGCTGCAAAGAGTTTCAGACACCCGAAGGACGAAAAATAGCATACGAGATGCTACAGAAAGAAGGCATCGATGCTTTGGTGGTCATAGGCGGCGACGGTTCGCTCACTGGTGCGAGAATATTTGCGACCGAATATAACTTCCCGATTGTTGGTCTTCCCGGAACCATCGACAACGACCTTTACGGAACAGACAAGACTATAGGCTACGACACTGCGCTCAATACCATCATGCAGTGTGTGGATAAAATACGCGACACCGCCACATCACACGAGCGATTGTTCTTCATCGAAGTAATGGGCCGCGACGCAGGCTTCCTTGCACTGAACGGAGCTATCGCCACCGGTGCCGAGGCTGCCATCATCCCTGAAATTTCCACCGAAGTCGATCAGCTCGAAGAACTCATCAAAAATGGTTTCCGCAAGAGCAAAAACTCTTCAATCGTGCTTGTGGCAGAAAGCCCTATAACTGGCGGAGCTATGGCTCTTGCAGAGCGCGTGAAGAATGAGTATCCTCAATACGATGTGCGCGTCACAATACTTGGGCACCTGCAACGTGGAGGCTCGCCGACTGCTGTCGATCGCATTCTTGCTTCACGAATGGGCGCGGCGGCAATCGATGCACTGCTCGACGACCAGCGCAATGTGATGATTGGTATCTCAAACGACGAAATTGTGTATGTCCCATTCGCCAAGGCTATCAAGAACGACAAGCCTATCAACCGCGACTTGCTTAACACACTTCGCCGCCTGTCAATATAAAAATTTTAATATCGGATTTCTCCCAACGAGAATCTCACACAACACACATGCGCCGGCACATATATAAAATTGCAGTCGGCGCATATTTTTTCATCATTAATTTGATAAGATATGGCAAAAGTAAACGATATAGTACGGTTCCTGAATGCCACCGGCGGTGGACGAATCGTGAAAATCAAGGACAATATAGCGTATGTGGAAGATGAAGACGGCTTCGAACAGCCAGTGCTGCTGCGCGAATGTGTGGTAGTGGATGCGTCAAAGCCTAAGGCTACCGCCTACGACCGCCCAATAATTCCTGCGCCGAGCAAGGAGCAGAAGCTGCCCGAGGCTGCCAAACCTGCCGCAAGCGACATCCCTATCATCGAGACCGAAGAAGGCGATGTGCTGAATGTGCTGCTCGCCTATGAGCCTAAGGAGTTGAAGCACCTCAACACCACAAGCTACTACTCATATCTTGTGAACGACAGCAACTACTACCTCTATGTGACATACATGACCCGCGGCGACAATGCCGACGGAATGTGGCGCACGCGTTTCCACGGGCTTGTTGAGCCTAATATGCAAGTGCTGCTTGAAGAGTTCACGCATGCCGACCTCACAGAGATGTCGAGAGTGGCTGTGCAATATGCCCCATTCAAGACCGACCGCGATTTCAAGCTGAAGAACCCTGCTCTCGTGGAGCAACGCCTCGACACCACAAAATTCTATAAGATGCACTGCTTCCACGACAACGAATACTTCGACTCTCCAGTCATCGCCCTCGACATCGTGAGGAACGACCGGCCAGCCAAAATGATAGTTATCGACAGTGGCGAACTTGAACGCGCAATGCAGGAAAAGCGCGTGGCCGAGCGACCAAACCGCCAGCCTGTGCAAAAACACGAGAAGCAGAAAGGCGAAATCCTTGAATGCGACCTGCATATAGCAGAACTTATTGACAACACCGCCGGAATGAGCAACAGCGACATGCTCAACCTCCAGCTCGATAAATTCCGCGAGGTGATGAATGCACACATCAAGCAGCCGGGAGCTAAAATCGTATTTATCCACGGAAAAGGCGAAGGCGTGCTGCGCAAGGCCCTGCTTGATGAGCTTAAACGCAAATATCCTCATTGCGAGGCTCAAGATGCAAGTTTCCGTGAATATGGATTTGGCGCCACTCTTGTGAAAATCCACAAATAAGTAGCCTGTCATGATATTCTATTTCTCTGGCACAGGAAACAGCAAGCATGTGGCAACTCGGCTTGCCGCCACGCTCGGCGACAGCATCGTGGAGATTGCCGGCGCAATGGCCGATGACAGATATTCCTATGCTCTCGCCAATGACGAGAGCATAGGCTTCGTATTCCCCATATATTCGTGGGGACCTGCATCCATCATGCTCCGTTTCATGCGGCGTGCAACATTTAAAGGCTACAACGCCTCAAGCAATTACTGCTATATGGTGGCTGTGTGCGGCGACGACATAGGAGAGGCTGCCGAAATCTGGCAGAAGGCATTGCCTTGCGGCATAAAAGGCAATGCGGCTTTCTCGGTGCAAATGCCCAACAACTACATCCTGCTGCCAGGCTTCGACACCGACCCCAAAGAGCTTGAAAACGAAAAAATCAGGAAATCGGATGCTCGTATAGCATATGTGGCACTATGCATATCATCACGCACAGAAATCACCGATGTGGTAACAGGAAGCATAAAGTGGATTAAATCGAGGGTGATATTGCCGCTTTTCAACAAATATGCGATGAGCGACAAGCCTTTCTCTGCCGACACATCACGCTGCAACGCCTGTGGCTTGTGCATGCGCAATTGTCCTGTCCACAACATCACAGCCGACAGTGCCGGGCATCCTGTGTGGAACCATAACTGCACTATGTGCCTGAGCTGCATACACCGCTGCCCCACAAGAGCCATCGAATATGGCACAATCACGCGGAAGAAAGGACGTTACCACTTCAAACCAGCAAGACAGTCATAAGTGTGGACACATCTCTCACAACTGCGGATGCAGGTATTTGTCGCCTATGCCTATGCCGAAAAGCGCATAATCATAGACCACAGGATCTTCGGGGCGCATACGTCGCAGTTGAGCTGTCAGCTCAAGCACCGTGCGCTTGTCGTTTGCCTTGCGTTCTATCATTCCGAGTGAGCGGGCAGTGTCGCCCACATGCACATCGAGCGGAATAAATAATTGCGACTTCTTCACAGCAGTCCACACACCCATATCCACAATGCCATCATCGCGCACGAGCCATCGAAGAGCCATATTCACCCGTTTTAGCGCAGTGTTTTTCAGTTGTGTTGGCAGACATTGAGAATCGGTTGCACCGCCATTGGCTGCCGAAAACTGCTCCTGCATAAGTTCAACAAGTCTCCACGAAGGAGTCTCGCTGTCACTTATGTGATTTGCCACCGCAAAATCATTTAATGAGCCATATTCTGCAAAAATTCTTTTGAAACCGCGGAGCATATACTTGAAATTGCGAGCAAAGAATGTGCGGTGAATGTTCATCTCGTCGGGTAGCTCTTCATAAGCTCCATCACGCACATATTCCAGCGGAGCATTGTCCATAATCGCGAGCATCTTCTCGCAATTATTGCATATCATCTTGCGCTTGCCCCATGCTATTGATGCCGACAGGAACGACACAAGTTCAATGTCTTGCAGCCTCTCAAACCGGCGAGGGAACTGCACTGGGTCGTTGGCGATAAAATCCTCGTTGTTGATTCGGGCAGCCTCACTGTCGAGAAAAGCCTTCAACTGTTCAAATTCTTCATTGTTCATCATCATCTTTTTTATCTTTATTGCCTCGCTTGGATTCAAATCTGCCATTTAGATTTGGTTTGAAATATGCTTTTACCCGGCGGTAGCCCTCAACACCAAGTATAGTTATACCGCCATACTGAGCAGTTTTGGCAAGACCGAAAAACACCACCCACAGCACACCCTTCGTCTCGACGCTTATCGGGAGCAGCATCTGCGCAAACGATATTATATAGAATGGGACACAGCATAGCAGCACTATCACTCCCGTGCGGAACGAAAGTCCTGCAAGCCACATCTTC
Organism: uncultured Muribaculaceae bacterium; assembly: GCA_964459845.1. GTDB lineage: Bacteria > Bacteroidota > Bacteroidia > Bacteroidales > Muribaculaceae > CALZFJ01. The sequence continues at coordinate 13,334 of CAYWOC010000001.1, forward strand.
AATCTTTTGATACAAGCCTTCATAATTTGCCACTATATAATCCATGTTGCGCCTATCGGCTCACCACTTCAAGAGGTGGAACGTCACGCTATGCTCATCGGCGGTTTTCAGCGTCAGTGTGATTGTGGTAGAAGACTTTATTTCATAGCTCATTACGTTCATGTCTTTTACCATATAGCCGTCGATGGGCGGATAGTCGGGTTCATCCATATATATGTTGAGAGAGCCTTCGGCTGTCTCCGACCATCGTCCGTAGGCAGCTATCGCTTCATGCTCGGGAGTTATAATCTTCTCTTCAAACACAGCATTCTGGAATGAGAAGAACAGATTGCCCTCATAGTCGGCATTTTCCACTCCGTCGATTTCTATCTTTTCCACGCGCCATTGTCCGAACCACACTCCTATGTCGCCGTTATTCTTTGTACATGAAGCCGACACTGCCGCCAACACAAGCAGAACAATGGCAGCCACCGACGAAAATATGATATGCTCGCTATGCTCTTTCATAATCTTCATTTCAATTCTAATAATAATTATTATTTCCCGAATATCCCACTATAGCTTATCGATACCATACCACCGACATTCTTCCCGAGAAGCTCGCCACGGTCCATGCCAAACTGGGCGCACACGCTCAATCCGTCGATGCTGCTGAATCTATATTTTCCTTCAAACATAAATGATGTGGCACTGCGAGTGGCAGTGAGCGGGATAAATGGAGTTCCCCACGATTTGCGGTAACCAAACTTCATACGGAAGTCGAAACGCTCACCTATATGACCTTTCACCGCCAAGTGGAATGCCCGGATACGATTGTCGGTAATGCGCAGATATCCGTCGGTGTTATACAGCGATGTGCGAATCATGGGCGAGCCTATCGCCTGTCCGAAATATTGATATCCGTCGTAGTCATAATTGTTATAGTAGTCGTCGGAGCCTGTGGCTTGTGAGCCTATAGGCGTGTCTGGATGGTCGCCCGGAGCCCAGTGTATAGGTCCGCTCTGGTTCATCAAGTCGAGATATTCCACCACAGCACCATCAATCACGCCATCGCCAGAACTCATATATTCTATTCCGTATAATCCATCGAAGCCATTCAATTTTCCAATGCCCGAACCGTCTTCCCATGGCGACTGGTAATAAAGCATCAGTTCAGCCCCCGACTGGAAGCGGTAACGCCCCATCACGTCCCATGTGCCCACATGGTTGCCGCTGTAATACACTTGGTCGCCCACATCCTCACCGCCCGAGCCGGGTATCATCGCTCGCAGCAAGTCCTTGAATCCGAGTTTATTCTTCACCACCTTGGTAACTTCGCCCTTCACATAATGGGTAGTAGTACCGCCCACTTGGCATGCAGCCTGCATACCTATCGTGAAAGAAAACGGCTTAGAGGGATTAGTGCGCAGATGCAGATATTTATAGTTTAGAACGTAATCGGTGGAAATGAACGAATTGTAATAGTTGAACCTGTTCTCTTTCCACTTTTTGTCGAGCGTCTTGTAGTATCCAAGCACACCATTAATCTGCACCCACCCATTGGTGAGCGGAATATTCTGGAAATCCACAAATCCGAGTGTAACCCCTGGCATCGGACGAGTGTTGCCCGAAAAACACAGGTCGCCACTGCTCAAATCTTGATTGAGAAGCACCGAATAACCCTCTTTCATTCCCACGGTGGCAAACAGGCTGCGATAGCTCGCCTCGGCATACAACTGATGCAGCCATAGCGGAGCATTCTTTGCCTCCCGCGGCATGATGGCTTCAGCCTCGGCATCATAAAGTCCATAATTAGTCTTTGAAGCATAGCCGCCTATCACATCTACGCCATAGCAGAATGTGAAATTATGGCTGTTCCACAATGCGCCACCTGTCGATAGGCGCAGCGTTGTGGTGTTTGGCTGTGTGATTATGCCGTTGTTGTTTGCCGACATGTACGATGGAGCGAAATCGCCACTTCCGAAACCAGCCGAAAGCGTGGCCTCATAGCCCAGCTCATGCTCAACGGCAAAAGTAGGCAAGCACAAAGACACTGCCGCCACTGCCATGATCGACAGCCGCCGCAGCACATCATTCATTCTACTTTCCGACCTTTTTTCTACAGCCATCACCCTCTATATCTTTATGCTAATAAAATATCGTCATTTTTATGAGATTTGATTCTCTCTTCTTTTCCCGCACCGATACCTTCGCGTCACATATTCTCAAGATGCTGCTCCTGCTCACATGCGAAAGTGGAAATATGGCGATTTTTCTTCTCATCGGTGATTTCGTCTATCGAGAAGAATATTCCGCTCTCCTCGACCTCGCCAAACTCATGATTGATGGCAGTGCCAAACATTCGCATCGTGGGCGAGAGGCTCATGTATGCATTCACGAGCGGCGGAATATTGAATCCATGCTCGCGTATGTAGCTGTTCACGCGCTTATAGTCACCCTTGAAATCGTTGCCAAGTATAAGCTGGCTGAAGTCGCTGGCGGTGTATTTCACCACAAGCGGCTCTATGGGGCGCACAAGGTTGTCGGGATCGGGGAAATATGTATTCAAGAATGCAAGCAGCAGGTCGCGGCACTCATGTGAATAATTTGGATACATTGTCACCTTGCCAAACAGATATTTTATCTGCGGATGCACCACAGTGAGCGCGCCAAGCCCATCCCACAAATTGTCGAGAGCATATATGGCTTTCACGCCTGCGCGTGTAGATTGATATTCGAGCCTCACAAACGAGCGGCCAAGCTCAATAGTCACAGGAAGCAGCTCTTTCAAGAAACGCGGTGAGAACTTGAACATGTGGGAAGTGGCAATCTGCGGCACACCAGCCTCATTGAAGTGTATGTCCTCACCAAGTATATAGCGATATCCGCCTATAATCTCCTTTTCCTCAGGATTCCACACCAAGAGCTGGCGACAAGGCTTCGGCATGGTGTCAAACTCGTCGATGTCGCACGCCATGCCAGTGCCGCCGCCGGCACTGCGGAATGCGATTTCACGAAGACGGCCTATCTCGCGCATAGTGTTTGGCGCGCAGAAGGCATCCACAACATATATTTCGTTGTTGCCCTTATTAGCTTTCCTCAAGAAGCGGTCTTTTGTAAGTTCAGCCTCTATCAGTTGGGCACTCACTGGTTCTATTATAGTTTCCATGACAAATATGTCGGATGTTTCCCTTTAAATTATAAACAATATTTTTAACATCAGCAGCATATTCAGCCGCCTTCTTGCCGCCTGTGAATGTGTTCCATGGGATAGGCTTCCCCACCACCACCGTAAATGTGCGTCCACGGCTCTTGAACATCTCACTCGGCAAATACACCATCTCGATATTCAATTTTATGCCTATGAGCTGGCGCAATCGGGCAAACTTGTAGAAAAAACCGGAATTCTGTCCGCCGAAGAATATGGGTACCACATCACGCTCATATTCCACGCTTTTTGCCACAAATGATTTCTTCCATTCGAGATCTGCCACCACGCCACCTTTCTGTCTTCGCGAGCAAAGCCCGGCAGGAAAATATAGCATTTGGTCGCTTCCGGCAAAAGCCTCGTTGATTCTCAGCACATCGGCTTCGCTCTGCCGCCCATGCTTATTGGCTGGCAGAAACACTCCCGCAAGCGGATGCACCTGCATGAGCATATCATTCACAACGCACTTTATCTTGCCTCCATAATGATGTCCAAGCAATGATATAAGTGCTATGCCGTCGAGTCCGCCAAGCGGATGATTCGACACGAAAACGCATCGCCGGCTGCCGTCGGCAGGCAGATTCTCAGCACCTATCACCCTCACTTTCACATCAAGGTCGCGAAGTATAGAATCAGCAAATTCCACACCTTCTTTCCCCGCATTGTTATCGAGAAGTCGGTTAAGTTCATCTTGACATATCGTGCGTTCAAGCCATCTCACCAATGCGCCCGGCATGTATGAATAATACTTCGGTGCCTTGTCTTTTAACAACTCTTCCAAATCGATATGTATAGGCTTATAACTCATTCCAAAATACTGTAGTCACAATGAACTTATTTGCAAATATACTAAGAAAGCTTCACAAAACCGTAACATTTGCTGCAAAAAAGCCCTTACTCGCCGATTACCTACCTATTAATTATTGTTTTATGCACACCGCTATGCATAATGTGAATTTTTTTGTTATCAAAAACTTCGTTTTTATTTTTGTTTCTGCCCTCATTTGCGCTATCTTTGCACAAGGGAAAAATGTAGTTTTATTCTATTTTACGCATTATTTTACAAGCCAGATGAAGCACAACTCTATTATATACTTAATAGCAGCAGCCATTTTATATGTATGCCTGTCGATGGCTGTTTCTTGTTCGGGCAATAAAGGAAACGGCAAAAGCGCCGAAGGGCTGTTTGTCGATTCGCTGATTACTGCTGAATACGACTCGCTGTTTATCGCCCCTACAAAATCTATAGCCAAATTTTCTGAGACACAGAAGAACATCACCGACAGCACCAACTATTACCGCATAAATCTGTATATTGCAATCGGTAATTTGCTAAATGGCGACATGCAGAAGACCGACTCATTGCGCCGTGGCGTTAAAGCCTACTTTATGCGCGCTCCTCACGACAAATACATCGACCAGCTTGCGTCGCTTTACTGGAACCATGTGGCTGTTTTTCTTATGAACTCCGACAGAGACTCTGCCATAGCTTGTTTCCAGCACGCCTACGACGCTTCGGTGGTTGGCGGCAATATGGCTGGAATTATACCCATTTGCATCAATCTTGCCGACGTGTATAGGCAGATGGGCGATGCACCGAAAGCCACAAGTTTCTACCGCCGTGCCCTTGCCGTTTCTGACTCGATGAACGAGAACAAAGAGCGGCTGAGCATTTACACCGGGCTTGGACAGGTATATACCGAAATTGCCAACTACGACGAGGCCGACCGCTTCTTCAAGAAAGCTGAGGCAATCGTGGAAAGCGATTCCCCTGTGAAGGTCAATTACGACAATTATTTCTTTTATGTGTCTTATGGCAACTGTCTTTATTTCAAGAAAAAATACGATGAAGCCTTGCGCATGTGCCACAAAGCCGACAATATGGCTATGAATTTCAACAGTGCAGAAATGTCGTTCATCACTCAAGCCAATCTTGGCGAAATTTTCTTGATGAAGCAGCAGATTGACTCGGCATCGCACCATCTTATCAATGCCCAAAAGCTGTTTGCCACACTGCCTCCCGACCCTGCCAAGCGATTCTATGTTAACAGCCTTCTCGGCGATCTATATCTGCATCGTGGCGACCCCGCTAAGGCGCGTCAATACCTAAAATTGGCTTCAAGCGACTCGGCATCGGCAGGCCCAAGATACCGCGCGCTGCACTATGCGCGCATTCAGGAATATTTCAATACCGTACACGATTACCAGAATGCATACCACTGCATGAAGATGGCACAGTTCTTCCGCGACTCAATCAACAACGAGGCTGTACGCAACCAGATGGCTGAAATCGATTACCGATACATGCAAGATACCACCCGCCTGAGCGCAAGCCTCATAATATCGCAAAAGGACGACAAAATGAAGCGGCTGCAAATTCAAGTGTATATACTTGTAATCATCGCCCTCGCAATTGCCGTGATAGCGGCTTTCTGGATTATGTATAAGCGCCGCAAGCGTGTGGCATCGGAGATGAAGCTGCAATCGCTGCTGTATTCCCAGCGTCTCGCCAATATGCGAAACCGCATTTCTCCGCATTTCGTGTTCAATGTGCTTAACCGCGAACTTGCAGCCAACAACCCCGGCATCAACAACCTCGTGAAGCTGCTGCGCATGAACCTTGAGATGTGCGACCGATATGTCGTTCCGCTGTCCGACGAGATTGCCTTTGTCGATACTTACATCGAAGATGAACGTCCGTCGCTCGGTGAAGACCTGTTTTGCTACCAAAAGGAGATACAAGAAGGACTCGACATAAGCAAGTACGAGATTCCGTCGATGTTTGTGCATATCTTTGTGGAAAATGCCGTGAAGCATGGACTGCGCGGATATATGCATAAAAAATATCTGAAAATCGCTGTCAAAAAAACAGATACAAGCCTTGTTATCACTATCGAGAACAACGGCAACATAACATCGTCAATCAACAAAAACGACAAGACAGGAACAGGTATGCGCATCGTGACACAGACAATACAGATACTCAACGACCACAATAAGCGCAGAATCGGGCTGAGCATCAACAGCAAGACCAACGAAGAAGCCGCCGAGGCTATATGGACTGTGACCCTCACCATCCCCGACGGCTACAACTTCTTCCCATTCTCCCACCCCAAAAGATAACAGCAGCTTATTATTTCATTGTATTATAAGCTTTTATTCGGGAAAAGCGACTAATTTGAAGCCGTAAAAACACTTTCTATTTCCATATTGAGGCTATTTTTCGGATTTCTATTTCCATAAATTAGTGGATTTTTGTTAATTTATTTCCATAACGGAAGAGTTTCATCGTTTGTTTATGCCCTCATTTGCACTATCTTTTCATAAGATATGGCGGCACTCGGCATACCCAAAAATCAAAAACTTCGTTTTTATTTTTGTTTCTGCCCTCATTTGCACTATCTTTGTAATATATGAATTACAAAGTATTCGCACCGAGCAGAATTTATGCGGAAGTGGGACTTCCTGCTTCTAAAAGTATCAGCAACCGAATGTTGATACTCAATGCACTATGCACCGGTAAAAAGGGGCATCTTTCAAATATCGCCAAATGCGATGATACAGATGCCATGGTGACTGCCCTCAACAGCGACCGAGAGCTTGTCAATGTGGGGGCAGCAGGCACTGCTATGCGTTTTTTGACGGCTTATTTTGCCACTCGCATCGGCAAAACCACCATCCTCGACGGGTCGGAGCGTATGCGTCACCGCCCTATCGCCATACTCGTGGATGCACTGCGCCGCTGCGGTGCCGAGATTGAATACTTGGGTGAAGAGGGTTTCCCTCCGTTGAAAATAACGGGGCAGCCTCTCCGCGCCGATTCAATAGAGATTCCCGGCAATGTGAGTTCCCAATACATCTCGGCCATATTGATGGTAGCTCCGCTCATGGGCTGCAGTACGATTACCCTTACAGGCGACATTATATCCACCCCCTACATAAAGATGACACTGACGCTCATGCGGCTTATGGGGGTGGAATGCGACTTCTGCGGCAACGTGATAACACTGCCAGCCAACACCACATACACTGCTCAAGATTTTGTGATTGAAAGCGATTGGTCGGCTGCAAGCTACTGGTTTGAGCTGCAAGCTCTACTGCCATACTCGCGCATCACGCTGAAAGGATTGATGCGTCAAAGTGCGCAAGGCGATGCCGAGGTCGCCCAATTGTTCAGCCAATTCGGCGTGTGCAACATCAGTTGTGGTTCCTACTTGGACTTGCGCGCATATCCTGCCGGAAATGATGAAATCATAATGAACCTGAAAGACACGCCCGACCTTGCACAGACTATCGTGGTGACGGCTTGTCTAACAAACAGGCACTTCCACATATCAGGGCTGCAAACTCTGAAAATCAAGGAAACCGACAGAATAGAGGCTTTGCGCTCACAGCTACGCAAACTCGGATATGTGATTGAGGTGCTGCCCGACTTGTCGCTGCAATGGCATGGCGAGATGTGCGAACCTGAGGAAAATCCTCACATCGCCACTTTTGCCGACCACCGTATGGCTATGGCCTTTGCCCCTGCTGCCGTCAAATTCCCGGGCTTAGTGATTGAAGACATTAATGTGGTGAACAAATCTTACCCCGACTTCTGGAAGCACATTTTAGCTGCCGGTTTCAGAATGGAGGCTGACTGCGGAAAGGAGGCTGACCGATGATTGGCGCACTGTGGATTCTGCTGGCAACGGTGATATTCGGTGCCATATTATATGCTTTCCACAGATATTCACCTGCTGCCGACGACAACGCCGACGATGCTCCAAGCACCGACAACGTTCGCCCCGAGGGATGCTGCGGACAGCACATCGTGTGCGAAAAGGAGTCGCTGCTCGCAGGGGTGAGCAAAGAGATTGAATACTACGAGGACGAAGAACTCGACAACTTCCGCGGCATCGATCCTGATGAATATACCGATGAACAGATTGAGCAGTTCCGTGATGTGCTTTACACACTGAAACCCGAAGAGATAGGAGGCTGGGCGCGCTCAATACAGCTTCGCAAGATAAATCTGCCCTCAGCAGTGAAAGACGAGCTTATAATGCTCGCTGCCGAGGCTCGCAGCAATCTCAATATGCAGCAGAACATCTGATTTTTTTTAAACTTTACACAACTTGTGATGATTGATATTCTAAGCTATACATTTTTCCAGAACGCTCTGCTCGGAGTGCTTATAGTGAGCATTGCGGCAGCGATAATAGGGACTTATATCGTGACACGGCGCATGGTGTTCATTGCCGGCGGCGTGACACACGCCTGCTTTGGCGGACTTGGCCTCGGCTATTTCCTCGGCACAAGCCCAATACTCATGGCTGGCGTGTTTGCCGTGGCATCGTCGCTCGGCGTGGAATGGCTTGCCACCAAGCAGCACATACGCGAGGATTCGGCAATAGGCGTGATATGGGCTTTGGGTATGGCTCTCGGCACTCTGTTCATATTCCTCACCCCGGGCTATGTGCCGGAGTTGAACTCATTCCTTTTCGGCAGTATCCTCACCATCACAACCACCGACCTTGGTATGTTCGGAGGTTTTCTTATGGTGCTGCTTGCCTTCTTCGGACTGTTTTACAAGCAGATAGTGGCGTGCGCTTTCGACCGCGACTTTGCCCGCACACAAAACTTGCCTGTCACCGCCATAAACTGCATGATGACAGTGCTTGTGGCTGTGTGCATAGTCTTGACCATAAGGCTCATAGGCATAATGCTGCTGCTCACGCTTTTCACTATGCCACAGATGATAGCCGAAATCTACACTCGTCGCTTCAAGCCTATGATGGCAATGTCGGTGGTGGCAAGCATCCTGTGCTCGGTGTGCGGACTGGCTGGCTCCTACTGGCTCAACGTGCCGGCTTCTTCGACGATAGTCCTCATGCTTATTGCCGTATATATTATCGCGCGCATAGTCAAGGCCATCAGCAATAAATACGGCAAAAAAGCGTTAGTTAATTGATAAGCTATAAGATATTTTGAACAAGAAATCTACACATATTCTTCCGGCAATTTTAATGCTGGCCACTATACTTCTTTCAGCGTGCAGCACAAAGAAGAACACTGCCATGTCGCGCTTCTGGCAGGCGTTCAACACTCGCTATAATGTGTATTACAACGGCGAGACGCACTATATCGAGCAACTGCACGACATGGAAAACAATTACGAGGACGACTACTCGCAGCGCGTGCTTATCCATCCCGCCGAAGCCTACGCCAACCCTAAGATGACGCAGCCAAGCGGCGACTTCAAGCGCACCATCGAGAAGATGCAGAAAGCCATACAACTGCACTCCATCAAAAAACGTCCTAAGCGCAAAGCCGGGAAGAAAGCCGATAAAAAATACAAGGAATGGCTGAAACGCGATGAATACAACCCATTCCTGCACAATGCATGGATGCTGATGGGCAAAGCTCAATACATGAAAGGCGATTTCCTTTCCTCTGCATCCACGTTCCATTACATTTCAAAGCACTTCACTTGGATGCCCGACCTTGTGGCAGAGTCTCAATTGTGGGAAGTGCGCAGCTACTGTGCGCTCGGATGGCTAACCGAAGCCGACAATGTTGTCACCCACATACACCGCGACAAGATTACGAGCGGCAGTGTGCGCACGCTCTATGATCTCACCGTGGGCAACTTCTATGTGAAAAGCCGCAAAGACTCGCTCGCCGTGCCTTATCTCGCGAGTGCCGCCAAAAAGGCTAAAGGACAGCAGAAAGTGAGGCTCAACTTCCTGCTCGGGCAAATATATGCCGACATGGGCAACAGTACTCAGGCCTACAAGGCTTTCAAGACCGTCAGCGGTGCCAACGGCGCTACCTACCGCACACGCTTCAACGCACGAATCAAGCAAAGTGCGGTGTTCAGCGGAAAGAACATCAACAGCGAGGTGCGCTCACTGAAATCAATGACCCGATTCGACCGCAACAAGGATTATCTTGACCAAATATATTATGCAATAGGCAATCTTTACCTGTCGAGGCAAGACACCGCAAATGCCATACAGAACTATGTGCTTGCGGCCCAAAGAAGCACAAGAAACGGCATCGACAAAGCCATCAGCCAGCTCACACTCGGCGGAATATACTTCGCTCAGCACAAATATGCCGACGCTCAGCCTTGCTACGCCGAGGCAATTCCTCTTGTGAACGAGGATTACCCGAACTACAAACTGCTGAAACGCCGCTCCGACGTGCTCGACGAGCTTGCCGTGTATGCGCAGAATGTGAAGCTGCAAGACTCGCTGCTGCAACTGTCGAAGCTCTCTCCTGAAGAACAGCAGAAAGTGGCTCAACGCCTTGTTGATGAGCTGAAAAAGAAAGAGAAAGAGGCCGACGAAAACGCCAAGCGTGAGGAATACCTTGCCGAGCAGTCGGCTAAAGGGAACCAGATTGGCGGGTCTCAGACCAACGCCCCCACCACCTATCAGATAAACAACGACAAGTCGTGGTATTTCTATAATACCGCTACCAAGAATGCAGGCAAAACCGCATTCCAGAAGGCTTGGGGTAGCCGAAAACTTGAAGACGACTGGCGGCGACGCAACAAATCGACCTTCTCGATGGACGATTTTGAGGCAAGCAACGACGGCGACAACAAGCAGAAGGACGAGCAGAGCGAAAGCAGCGACACCACAAAAGTCGATAAAGAGAAGCTGAAAAAAGCCGAAGACCCTCACTTTGTGGAATATTACCTCAAGCAAATTCCTCAAACCGACGATGAACGCCGCAACTGCAACGACATCATACAGGAGGGACTTTACAATATGGGCGTGATTCTGAAAGACAAACTTGAAGATTATCCGAACTCGATAGCAGAATTTACCGCGCTGCTCAATCGATACCCCGACAATGTGTATCGTCTTGACACATATTATAATATGTACTTGATGTATATGCGCATGAATGATTTGGCACTTGCCGAGAAATACCGACTGCTCATCACCTCCGACTTTGCCGAGTCGTCGTATGGACAAGCAATGAAAGACAAAAATTATCTCGACAATCTGCGCAATATGGAGCGCGATCAAGAGGACATGTACGCCAAGGCCTACGATGCTTACATCAACAACCGCAACGAAGATGTGCATAGCGCATATTCCGAGATGAACAGCCGCTATCCGCTGTCGAAGATTATGCCTAAATTCATGTTCATCGATGCGCTGTCTTATGTCACCGAAAAGAAATACGACAAGTTCCGCTCCACACTGAAAGAGATGCTCGAACGCTACCCCGAGACCGACATAACGCCAGTGGCTTCATCTATGCTAAAGCAGCTTGCACAAGGCAGAAAGTTGCAAGGCGGAGGCAGCAATGTACGCGGCATGTTGTGGTCCACTCGTCTTAGCAACGACACCACCGCCGCCGACATAGAAAAGAAGTTCACGCCGTTCAAGGAGGGCAAAGACAAACCGCAATACTACGTCATGGCATATCCTACCGACAGTGTTTCGGCAAATGAACTGCTGTTTGACATTGCCCGCCACAATTTCAATTCATTTGTGGTAAAAGACTTCGACCTCGAACAAATGACTTTCGGACGCATAGGGCTGTTGCTGGTGAAAGGATTCGACAACTTTGCCGAAGTGAGCCATTACAAGACGGTGCTTGAAGCCGACCACGAGATAAATATTCCGCCTATGGTGCGGCAAGTGATTATCAGCGAGGAGAACTTCAATCTGCTGATAAATGAAGGACGCTCGCTCGAAGACTACTTCAACTATCTTGAAGACAGCAATGTGAAGAAAGTAGAAAATTCAGTCCCCGACGCGGATGCGACCGAAAACGGCAATGACGATGCCGACAGCAATGCCGGCAAGAGCGAGGAAAATGTAAAAGAAAACAATGGAGGAGAAAACGATGAATAATGGAAATATACTTTGGGCAGACGATGAAATCGACCTGCTGAAGCCACATATCATGTTTCTGAAGCAGAAAGGATATGAGGTTTCCACCGTGTCCAATGGGCGCGACGCGCTCGATGCTGTAGAAAGCAACAACTTCGACCTTATTATTCTCGACGAAAACATGCCCGGCATAAGCGGACTTGAGACTCTGTCGCAAATCAAGCAGTCGCAGCCCGACGTGCCAGTGATAATGATAACAAAAAGCGAGGAGGAGAACATCATGAACCAGGCCATCGGCAACAAGATTGCCGACTACCTGATAAAACCGGTGAATCCCAACCAGATTCTGCTGTCGATAAAAAAGAATCTCCACTCAAGCGTGCTTGTGTCGCAGAAAGCAACAAGCGACTATCAGCAGGAATTCCAAAAATTGAGCATGATGATAAACAACGCCGCCACATTCGACGAGTGGTGCGAGGTGTACCGTATGCTCGTGCATTGGGAACTGACTCTCGCCAGCACCGACACCAATATGGATGAGCTGCTGCTGATGCAGAAGATTGAGGCAAATTCGGCTTACTCGAAGTTTGTGAAGCGCAACTATGAGAAATGGGTCACCACCGACTCTCACCCGCTAATGAGCCACGAGATTTTCAAGACCAAGATTTTCCCACTGCTCGACAACGGCGAAAAGGTGTTTTTCGTGGTTATCGACAATTTCCGCCTCGACCAATGGCGCATGGTAAAGCCTTTAATCAGCGAATATTTCACAATCGATGACGACGGACTTTATTGCAGCATCCTGCCCACGGCAACCCAGTATTCCAGAAATGCAATATTCTCTGGCTTGATGCCGATACACATCGCTAAAATGTTCCCCGACCTGTGGGTGGACGAAGACGAAGAGGAGGGCAAGAACCTCAACGAATCGCCTCTAATACAGACGATTCTCGACCGATACCGCAAGCGTTACCGCTTCTCTTATAATAAACTGAACGACTCGCAAGCGAGTGAAAAGCTGCTAAGCTCATTCTCCAATCTCGAAAACTACGACCTGAATGTATTGGTCATCAACTTCGTGGACATGCTGTCGCACGCTCGCACCGAATCGAAGATGATACGCGAGCTTGCCTACTCCGATGCTGCCTACCGCTCGCTCACCGAATCGTGGTTCAAATACTCTGCAACCATCGACCTTTTCAAGCGGATTGCCGAAAGCGGCTACCGCGTGGTCCTCACCACCGACCACGGCACAATACGCGTGGATAGCCCCATAAAGGTGGTAGGCGAAAAAAGCACCAACACCAACCTGCGCTACAAGCTGGGCCGCACTTTGAGCTACAACCCTAAGCAGGTGTATGAGGTGAAGAAGCCTGAGCAATTCGGGTTGCCGTCGCCAAATATTTCCACGACCTACATATTTGCCACAAACCGCGACTTCATGGCCTATCCAAACAACTACAACCACTATGTGCAATACTACAACGACACTTTCCAGCATGGTGGAATCTCGATGGAGGAGATGATAGTGCCGATTGTGACAATGACAGCAAAATAAAGTATAGAACTAAAAACTCACACACATTGAATATATGAACAAGAAAGTTATTGAAATAGCTTCGATTGAAGCACTTCCCGAAGCTGCAAACGAATTTGTGAAGGCTATGGACGACTTCACCGTATTTGCCTTCTATGGCGAAATGGGAGCAGGCAAAACCACATTCATCAATGCGCTCTGCAAGGCTCTCGGCGTGGAAGATGACGTGACAAACTCTCCTTCATTCTCCATAATAAATGAATACCGCAGCGACACTACAGCCGAACTTATCTACCACTTCGACTGCTATCGTCTGCAAAACGAAAGCGAAGCCGAGGATATAGGCGTGGAAGACTATTTCGACTCGGGCGCAGTGTGCCTCATCGAATGGCCTGAGCGCATCACCGACCTGCTCCCCGACGACACGGTGCGCGTGGATTTGGTGGAAGCTGCCGACGGACACCGCACGATGACATTAACTTTCCCCGACGAGGATTAAGCCTATGCCACGATACATATTACTTCACGAAACCGCATCTACCAACACCTACTTGATGCGGATGGCTATGATTCTGCCATCGGGAACGGTAATTCACACCAATAATCAGTCGGCTGGCCGTGGTCAGCGCGGCAACAGTTGGGAAGCCGAGCCGGGCAAGAATCTCACGTTCTCACAGCTTATTAAAGATGCCGCAGTGGCTCCTGCCGAGCAGTTCTACATATCGGAGGCAGTGTCGCTTGCCATTGTGGAATATCTCAACCGTTACACCGAAGGGATAAGCATCAAGTGGCCAAACGACATATATTATAACGACAAGAAAATCTGCGGAATCTTGATTGAGCATACCCTGCAAGGCAACGCCATCAAGAATACGGTAATCGGCGTGGGGCTAAACATCAATCAGACTGAATTTCGTAGCGATGCTCCGAATCCTGTGTCGCTCGCCCAGATTACAGGCAAGGAGACACCGCTCGAAGAGGCTCTGCATGCCGTGTGCGAGCTTATTGAGAGGCACACCGATTTCAAAGGGTTCACTGCCGAGATGTTTGACGAGATGCACAGTCGGTATTTGTCGAAGCTCTACCGCAATGATGGAGCTATGCACTCGTTTGCGCTCCCCGACGGAACACACATCGAAGCCCGCATCACCGACGTTCTCCCCGACGGGACTCTGTGCCTCACCCGCTCCGATGGCACAGCCGGCAGATATGCTTTCAAAGAAATCGCATTTATAATATAAGATAATGGCTCAAATATTTGCTATTTCTCGATTAATGGTGTAACTTTGTGGTGCTAAAACGGAATTTGCCTGGGTGGCGAAATGGCAGACGCGCTGGTTTCAGGTACCAGTGGAGTAACATCCGTGTCGGTTCGACTCCGATCTCAGGCACCCAATAAAAAAGGTATTCACAAAATTTGTGAATACCTTTTTTATTTCCAGAGTCCCTGCCGAGAGGTCTCGGGTAACTCGGAGCTATCCGAGTTACCCAAATTCTCTGAAAAATTTATTTCTGCTTAACCTCCCATCCGAGTGCACTTGCGCCAAGCACAGCAGCATCGCTGTCCTTCAACTCAGAAACGAGTAGTTTAACTTTTCCTTTGTAGATAGGAAGGATATTCTTGTCCATTGCTTCCTTCACCGGTTTCATTATCAAGTCACCAGCCTTGGTCAAGCCTCCAAACAGCACAAATGCCTCTGGGCTTGAGAATGCAGCAAAGTCGGCAAGAGCTTCACCAAGGATGTTGCCAGTGTAATCAAAAATGTCTTTAGCCAACTTATCGCCTTGGATAGCCGCATCATACACGTCCTTAGAAGTAATCTCGTCGATAGGCATATTACGCAGCAATGAAGGCTCTGTGCGGATTTCAAGAAATTCGCGTGCCGTGCGAGCCACGCCAGTAGCCGAGCAGTAAGCCTCAAGGCAGCCGGTGCGTCCGCAACCGCACACACGTCCGTTGGTGCGCTTCATGATCACATGTCCAAGCTCTCCCGCAAAACCGTCGTGGCCATACACCATCTGTCCGTTCACAACGATTCCGCTGCCTACGCCTGTTCCAAGAGTAATCATTATGAAGTCCTTCAACCCGCGAGCCACGCCGTAGGTCATCTCACCGATTGTCGCTGCATTAGCATCGTTGGTGATGGCTACAGGTATGCCGAACTTAGAGCTTACGAGGTCGGCAAGTGGTATAGGGGTCGGCCAAGGAAGATTCACTCCGTCTTCAATCACGCCCGTGAAGTAGTTGGCGTTTGGAGCGCCTATTCCTATGCCGTGAACTTTATCTACAGCATCATTTGCAACAATAAGCCGGTTGATTTCTTCATAGAGTTCATCAATATAATCTTTTATGTCACTGTGCTTCGCAGTCTTGATTGAATTGCTGGCTATGACAGTTCCACGAGCGTCAACTATACCAAACACTGTGTTGGTTCCGCCCATGTCGATTCCAATAACGTATGGTTTCATATCGATTTTAAGTTTATAATTTTGTTTATGTATATTCTATATCACAAAGATATAAAATTATTGCCTTATGCCACTATATGCCGCTGAAAAAGATTGAACATTAATAAATTTTGACACATACGCAGCACCATAGTTGCGGCAAATATTGCACATTTGAGCGTTTTTTGTGCAAAAAGCATTGAGCATAGTGGAAAAATACTTACCTTTGCACGATTTTTAGCGCAAAGAGCCCGACAGGGCTGTAAAAGCGTAATTTAGCAACTAACTATTTTTATAATGGCTTATAACTTATTAAAAGGAAAGCGTGGTATCATTTTTGGTGCCCTCAATGACAAGAGTATCGCCTGGAAAGTGGCTGAAAGAGCTGTAGAAGAAGGAGCAACAATCACCCTCAGCAACGCACCTGTTGCCGTGCGTATGGGCGAAATTAACGAACTCGGCAAGAAACTCAACGCCGAAATTATTCCAGCCGATGCAACAAGCTACGAAGATCTTGAGAACGTGTTCACCCGTTCTATGGAAATCCTTGGCGGACAAATCGACTTCGTGCTTCACTCTATCGGAATGTCGCCTAACGTGAGAAAAAAACGCACATACGATGATATAGACTATGATATGATGGCTAAAACCTACGACATCTCGGCGGTTTCGTTCCACAAGATGCTCCAGGCTGCCAAGAAGAACCATGCCATTGCCGACGGGGGCAGCGTTGTCGCCCTATCATATATCGCTGCTCAACGCACACTCTTCGGATACAACGACATGGCTGATGCCAAGGCTTTGCTTGAGTCTATCGCACGCAGCTTCGGATATATATACGGACGCGAGCACGGCGTGCGCGTGAACACGATCTCGCAATCGCCTACTATGACAACTGCCGGAAGCGGAATCAAAGGTATGACTTCGCTATTCGACTTCGCCAACCGCATGTCGCCTCTCGGCAACGCAAGTGCCGAAGACTGCGCCGACTACTGCATCGTGATGTTCAGCGACCTTACCCGCAAGGTGACAATGCAGAACCTTTACCACGACGGCGGATTCTCAAGCATGGGTATGAGTTACCGCGCTATGGACCAGTATGAGAAGAGCCTTAACGAAGCCGACTTCTTGAATCCCGACGGAACTGTGAAATACGGCTAATCAGCGCCCCGACACACAAAAGCAAGTTTTAAATACAAATAATCCCAATGCCCAGCAGTGGCGGCTTGAGAGCCGTACTGCTGGGCATTTTTTGTACCACCACACAATTAACCATCATTTAATTTGGAATTATGCGCAAAAAACATTATGTTTGCATAGCATAATCTTTTATAATATGGATTTCGTTGATAGAACAAAAGAAACTGCACGACTCAAAGAAGCAATCTGCCGTGACCGCGCATCGCTGGTTATAGTATATGGACGCAGGAGATTAGGCAAATCCACTCTCATCAAACGTATATTGACCAGCAATGACACCTACTTCCTCGCTGACCGCTCCGAGGGACAGCATCAACGTGTGCTGCTTGCTAAAATGATAGCACAAACATTGCCCGACTTCGATAAAGTGACATACCCCGACTGGGAATCACTTATGCGTGAAATAAACTATCGAATTACAGGCAATTTCACCTTGTGTATGGACGAATTTCCATATCTTGTGGAACAATCACCTGAGCTACCATCGGTAATTCAAAAACTTATAGATGAGAAAACTCTGAAATACAATATCATACTTTGCGGCTCATCACAAAATATGATGTATGGACTAATACTCGACTCTACTGCACCTCTGTATGGCAGAGCCGATGTGATTATGCGTCTATCCCCTATACGCATACCATATATGCAAGAGGTTTTCAATCTTGACGCAACCTCAACAATCGAAGAATATGCAGTGTGGGGAGGCGTGCCTCGCTATTGGGAATTGCGTGAAGACCACTCATCACTCCACGATGCAATATGGCATAATGCCCTCTCGGCAAATGGAACCCTCTATGAAGAACCGGCAAAGCTGTTTCAAGACGACATAAAGGATATCGTGAAAACAACCACAATAATGTCGTATATTGGTTCTGGAGCAAATCGTATTTCTGAAATCGCATCCCGATGCAACGAACCTACAACTAATCTCTCCCGACCACTTAAAAAGCTAATTGACCTCGGGTTTATCGAGAGAGAGTTGCCATTCAGCATAGATGAAAAAAATGCAAAAAAAAGTCTATACAAGATAGCGGACCCATTTCTTGATTTCTACTACAGATTCATTGTGCCAAACCGCTCTTTCATTGAATTAGACAGGCAACGTCCTATCGCTCAAGACTTGGATCTGCATTTCCATGAATATGTAAGTTCACATTGGGAGAAAATTTGTCGGGAAAGTGTCACTGGCAATATCATCAACGGCACTCTATATGGTGCGGCAAAACGCTGGTGGGGTAATGTCCTAAACGAGGAGAGAAAACCGGAACGAGTAGAATTTGATGTCGTGGCTGAATCTATCAATAAAAAGTATCTTCTTGTGGGTGAATGCAAATGGACAAATTCAGAAAATGGGAAACTGCTCACCAGTAATCTTTTGCGCAAAGCGAATTTACTGCCTTTCGCAAAAAATCATATTATAGTACCTATCCTATTTCTAAAGAATCAGCCAATTGATGGCATTGGAAATACACTTTTACCCAAGGATGTAATAGAACTGAATAAATAGGTATGTAGGCAAAATTGCCTCTTCAGCAAGCACATTATGCTACTGCAACATTATGTTTGCATAGCATAATCTTTTTTTGAGGATTGAAATTTATTTTTGCTACATTTTATGCCAATTTTATAATAATTTGATTAATTTTGCACCAAGTTTTACATAAATCTGCAATCTACAGGGCAAATTAAATCAACTTATTTATAAATATATGAAGAATTTTTACTCATTACTTGCTGCAGCAGTAGCAGCCTCATCGGCTCTCGCTGCAAGCAACCAATCTACAAACTCCGCTGGCAGCAATGTCACGCTCTACGGCAACTTGATTTACGACCAGGCGCAAAGCTCGGCTCCTACCGGCATCTATTCCACCAATGTAGCTTCAAGTGCCAAAGTCACTAAAATCGAATCGAAAGTAACTAAAGCCAACGGTGGCGCATGCCTTGCCGACACAGCTTATTTCGCAGTGGAATACACCACTAAATATGGCAACATCAATTCTTGCTACCTCAATTCTTACAATCCTGAGACATGGGAACGCACTAATCAAGTGGCGGCTTCACACTCGTCGGTAGCCACTTCTCTCACCTACAGTCCTGTGACCAAAAAGATTTACGGCAGCTTCTATAGCGAAGAGCGCGAGCAGTTCTATTTCGGGACTATCAACACCAAGACTGCCGACTGCGACACTATAGCATTCCTGAGCCATTCATTCAACGCACTTGCAAGCGATGCCACCGGCACACTATATTTCGTGAACGATGAAGGCGACTTCGGAAAAATCAGCGCGACCGACGGTGCAATCACCATTATAGGATCTACAGGTTTCAAGCCTAAGTATCTGCAAGATGCCACATTCGATTACGGAACAAAGCAGTTCTACTGGTGCGCTTTCAACGATGACGACAGCCAAAGCGGAATCTACACAGTGGATTTGGCTACCGGCAAAGCTACCCGCATCTCCACTTGGGAAACTGGCGGAAAGGAATTTGTGGGAGTGTTCTCCAAGACCCCTGTTTTTGCCGCTGGCGTTCCAGAAATTCCTGCAAGCATGGCTCTCACCTTCGCAGAATCGGCTCTAAGCGGGAAAGTGACCTTCACAATGCCTTCTGCCACTTACGGCGGTGCAGCGCTCATAGGCGACATCGACTATGAAGTGCTGGTGGACGGCACAGTGAAAGCATCGGGCAAAGCCGCTGCCGGCAGCGAGGTAAGTGTCGATTTGAACGTTGAGCGCGGCGACCGCACAGTCTCTGTCCGCGCAAAGAACACAGATGGCAATGGACCTGAATATATCTGCAAGCAATACTTCGGCACCGATGTTCCTGCCGCAGTGGCAAAAGCCACAGCAGCACGCACACAGGATGGTGCGTCCATCAAATGGGAGGCTGTGACCGAAGGCGCCCACGGAGCTAAATTCGACGCCTCGACAGTGGCTTACAACGTCACTCGTTTCCCCGATGAAGTGGTAGTGGCTACTGGCGTGAAAGGCACTGAATGCACCGACGACCAAAGTGTGGCAGCACTCGGGAGTTTCTACTATGAAGTTGTGGCAGTGGATGGCGACTACAAGGCAGAACCGGCTAAGACCAATCCTGTGGTTCTCGGCGAAGCTCTGCAAGTGCCTTATCAAAAAGACTTCACCGACGGCGATTTCAGCCTTTACACTATCATCGATGCCAATGCCGACGGCAGCACTTGGATGAAGAATTACCGCGGCGCGCAATATCTGTTCAGCAACGACAATGCTGCCGACGACTGGCTGATTACTCCTCCTTTGAAATTGAATGCCAAAACAAAATACACCATCACGGCGCAATTTGCCAATGCGATGGACCCTTACACCGAAAAGGCTGAAGTGAAAGTGGGAACCAACTCATCGGCAGATGCCATGACAACTTCGGTTATTCCTGCAACCCAAATCGACGGAGGCTACCGCTCGCCTATCGACCTCGTGGGATATTTCACTCCAGAAGCCAGCGGTGACTATTTCGTAGGTCTTCATGCAGTATCCGATGCTGGCAACCTATATCTATATTGCTACAAGCTCGAAGTCGTAGATCCATTATCGGGCGTGGCAACTACAGTGATTAGCGACGCATCGGTTCGTGCCGAGGCTGGCAACATCATAATAGATGGAGCTGAAGGCGCACAAGTCGTGGTAGCGTCTATCGACGGCAAAGTAATTGCCCAATATGCCGACGCTGCAAGCGAAATCGCTGTTCCGGCATCTACTGGTCTCTACATCGTGTCAATCAATGGCAACACCACAAAAGTGGCAGTAAAATAAGCATAAGCATCTAAAACACACACTAGTAATCCCCCAAAAATCCCAAGCAGACGCATAATGCTCTGTCTTGGGATTTTTTCATTTATAATCGGTCATCAGGATTTATGCAGCATACACCTAAAGCAATGAAGTCATATAAAGCGGCAGATACAATATGCCATTATCTTTTTTCAGGTCTGCCGTGTGTATTACATAAGGCATAGACAGGAACTCACCATATTTTGCCACGCACTTCATCAATGAAGTCAATGTATATCGGCTACCCAACTTCACCTCAATAGGCGAGATATTATGGCGGCTGGTAATCGATGTTTTCGCTATCAAGAAGTCTATCTCCATCCTGTCTTCAGCCTCTCGAGAGTAGTTAGAATAGAAATACAGTTTATGTCCTGCGGCTCTGAGCATTTGAGCCACCACATTCTCTATGAGCATGCCCTCATTCACTTCGAGCTTATCCATCATCAATTTTTTATAAAGCGACTCCTGCATAATCTCATTCTCATCGAAAGCCATGCTTATGAGCAGCCCAGTGTCGCCCATATAACATTTCAATGCGGAATTGTCAAGTTTTAAGCCAAGGCCAATATTAGGCTCAGTAGAGCCATAACATATATTTGCCACCATAGCCTCCCGCAACCAGAAAAACGCACTTTCATACTCTCTCATTCTCGCTCCCGATTTCAGCTCCGACAACCGAAACTTCTTCTTATGCTTCTGTAACTGACTCGGAATCTGGTCAAAAATGCTTGTCACTTTTGCCTCATCGCCATCGGCATACTTCTGGATATCATTTCTGTAAAGGTTCAATATCGAGCGTTTCACTAAATCCACTTTCTTAAAATCACGGGTTTTGGCATATATATCTACGGCCATAGGCATACCACCCACAATCATATATTGCCGGAACAAAGTCATAACTTTGCGGTGCATATCTGCTCCCATAGGACGCTGCTTTCCGAATTGCGCCTTTATCAGATCCATTATAGTGCCTTCACCTATAGCCCACAGGAATTCCTCAAAATCCATAGGATACATACTTATGCGCAGCTCTTCTGAAGGTATCATGATGTTCTTCACATTCTTATTTATCGACACGAGTGAGCCAGTCTCAATATAGTCATACCTTCCATCGGCTACAAGATATTTTATAGCTGCTCTTGCTTCAGGGAATTCTTGAACCTCATCAAACACTATCAATGAATTGCGCTCCTCCAATTTCACTGAGAAGAACAGGCTCAGATACATAAAAAAAGTATCAAGGTCATATAAATAGTTCTTGAATATGTCGAGTACTTGCGTTGGAACGTTATTGAAGTCAATAATTATATGCGACTTATATTCTTTTTCCGCAAACTCCTTGACTATATAACTTTTCCCCACTCGGCGCGCCCCATCAATGAGCAGTGCGTTATGCCCTTGATTTTCTTGCTTCCAAGCCAACAATTTATCATATATTTTTCGCCTCATAATTTATTTTATTTTATATTAATACACCATTCCCAAGTTTTGCATACGGCAAATTTACACATTTCCTAAGTTTTTTTTGGGGGGGCAAAGTATATACAAACGTCCTTGAAGATACAGCAACACCATTAATATAAGTCATTGGCTCAAATTTAGGGAAATAGCACAAAACACAGCTATTAACATTTTTTAATTCACAAGGGGGGGGGGAGTTTTATGCATATTTACATTATCTTTACAGCAAAATTGACACGCACACTTAAAGTGTGGAACTTAATGAAAAAACAAACCATTTGCTTATGAAAACAAAGCACTTACACATTCTCGCATCGGCATTGATGCTGACAAGTAGCCTTTTCGCTGAGGCCTATACCATCACCGGACGGATTATAGACGGCAGCAACAATACACCACTGCGAAAAGCTGTAATCATAGCACGAAATGACTCTTCAAAGGTTCTCGCAGGATTGGAAAGCGACCAAAACGGAATTTTCGTTACCTGTAACGTAAATTCAGATAAAGCCATAATAGAAATTTCACGAGAAGGATATGAGTCGCGCTACTTGCAAGTAGCAGGAAATGCTGCCGACCAGCTCAACATAGGCATAGTGGCTCTAATCCCACAAAAAAATGTGACATTGAAAGAGGTGGAGGTGACCGCTCAGTCAGTAATCCAAAAACCCGACCGCTATATAATACTCCCCTCTAAAGATGAAATAAAGCGCGCGTCATCAGCCATGTCGCTGCTCAACGAGCTCCAGATGAAGATGCCGGGGCTGCGTGTGATTGAGGAACTACAATCTATAACTGTGGAAAACCGCACCCCTGTATTCAAAATCAACGGCAAGCCAGCCGACCTCAACAAAATCCTCTCTATCAACAACGACAACATCCTGCGTATAGAATATTTCGACAACCCCGACATAAGATACAACAATACCGTAATCGACTTCATCCTTAAGCCTCGCCGCGACGGAGGTTCTTTCATGACCGACATCACAAGCGCAGTCACCACCGGATTCCTGAACGGGAACATAGGCGGCACATACTACGACAAGAAATCGGAATGGAACTTGAACTACGGCATCAACTGGCGCGACTACAACAAGCGCATATTAAACACCGAGGAGCAGTTCATAGGACGTGAATACCCCATAATCCGCAAGACCGACGGCATTCCGGGCAAACTTGGATACACCGACAATAATTTGTCGCTCGGATACACATATATGCACAATGAGAACACAATGTTTTCCGTCACAATAGGTGGTGGCACCAGCAATCCGCACCTCAATGACGCTTACATAAAAAGCCAGCAATATGGCGACGAAAAGTCATCGTATGAAAGCCGCACCAACCGAAGCACTAAAGTCAAGAACCCATATCTCGACCTGTTCTTCAAAAAACAGATGAAGAACAATCAAGTGCTTGAAGCAAATGCCTTCGGCTATTATTCAAAAAGCGACTTCGACCGTGAATATTCCGACATCTATGCCGATGCCTCCAAGAACTTCAGCATATCGTCAATCATCGACAACAAATATTGGCGCATAGGCGGAGAACTGATGTATGCCAAGCAATTCAAGAATTTCACCACCACTTTCGGTTTAAGAGATGCCTACAGCCACTCCAGCACCGACAATGTGGAAAACGACACTCGCACAAGCAGCAATCTGCACAGCAACAACCTTTACTTCTATGGGCAGATTGTGGGACGCATAAAGAAGTTCGGCTACTCTATAGGTGTGGGCGGTGAACAGACAAGCACAGCGAATGGCAGCGAGAACATGAGCGCAATCCGCGCTAAAATCAATGCCGTGCTGAATTACCAGTTCTCAAAAAAATTCAGCCTCAACTATCTGTTCATGTACAATCCGAGTATGCCGTCAATGTCGATGCAGTCTGATGTCATTCATCGCATCGACGATGTGTCGCTGCAACAAGGCAACTTGGATCTTGTGCCATCAACGTGGTTCCGCAACAGGCTCTACGCCCGATACACGCAAGGCAAGTTCACATCCACATTCTGGGTGAGCCACAGCCGCACAGTGAATCCCATATACTACAACTGCACATATATCGGCAATCCGAGCGACCAATACTATGGCATGTTCCTCAACCGCATCATCAACGGCAGACACGACGACCGCATCAATCTTCAGCTCGATCTCGGAGTACAAAACCTGCTGAAGCACGCATCACTTTTCTGCACAATCGGATGGGACGGATACACTCTCGACATGGGCAGCAAGAAGTATAACGACCGCCGCCTCTATGCCTCAATCTATGGTGCATTGTATTTCGGCAACTGGACTATATCAGCCAACTATGTGCTAAAGCCTCAATACAGCCTTAGCGGCAACACATTCACACGACAAGAACGCTTCGACGTGATACGCGTGCAATATCACTGGAAAGACTGGTATTTCAAAGTCTCGGGATGCAATCTGTTCACCAAGCGAGGCTCCATCTACAGCTCAATAAAGCATTCCGACGTGAATCCAAGTGAAAGCGAGGTTTATATAAAGGACAATGCAAATATGGTGACACTTGGCGTAACCTACCGAATAAATTTCGGAAAGTCGTTCCGCAAGGCAAACCGCTCGCTCAAAAACGGCGGAGGGGATTCCGGCGTAAACATCAACTACTGACATTCCCCACACAACAGGGCAAAAATATTATGGTGTATCAAAAGTTTATTTGGCACACCATAATATTTTTATGATTAAATTTTAGGCAAAAGCTCGATTAATCAAGCGGAGCAAGACCGCATCCACCAACTTCATAAAAAACGAGCATACGCAAAATTTGTGTCACTTTATGGGGGAGTGTGACATCAGCTCCTGTGCTGCGCGGAAGTCGTCGGGCGAGCCTATATCAATCCATGTGCCATTGATAGGATATTGCCGCACCCGGCAGCCGCGTTCTATCAGCACGTCAAGGAAATCGGTGGCATCATAATATTCACCTCGCGGTATTATGTCGAGCCAGCGGCGGCGAATCATATATATTCCGGCGTTGGCATAGTAATTATATGTCGGCTTCTCCTCAAGCCCTTTCACATCATTTCCCTCATGGCGGAAAATGGCGTATGGCACCGACACTATATACGGAATCACAGCCACAGTGAGGTCGGCATCGGCATCGATGTGGGTGAGATACATTTCCTCGAAGTTCACATTCGTGAGCAAATCGGAGTTCATGAGCAGCACTGTGTCGTTCTCCAAATCCTCCACGAGCGCAAGCGAGCCTATCGTGCCAAGCCGGCAAGGCTCTTTCACACACTTCACCCTCACTCCAGCCACAGGCTCGGCAAAATGCGCCTGAATCTTCTCGGCAAGATAATTCACGGTGACATTGATGTTGGTCACTCCATTGCGGGCAAGAGCTTCGATATTATAGTCGATGATGCACTTGTCGCCCACCTTCAGCAGCGGCTTCGGAGTTTCCAGAGTGAGCGGACGCAGCCGCTCGCCTTTGCCTCCTGCCATAAGCACTGCATCAATGGGCAGGATGGAATGATATACCGAAAAGTCATAGATGCGGCGCAGCGTGCCGTCGGCATTAAGATGCGGCACAAGCGTGATGTGGCGCGCGCGGATTTCGCGTATCTCGGCAATCTGCGGAGCCTCGCTGCGGAATGCCACAAAATTGCGGTGCATGATATTGCACACCGGCGTTGTAAGCTCTGCACCGGCAATGAGACTGCGGCGTATGTCGCCGTCGGTGAGTGTTCCAGCCACGCGCCTCTCCACATCAATTGCAAAAAGCGTCATAGCCTTTCCTGAAAGCACATTCAATTTGCGCAACGCCTCAAGAGCCGAAGCGTCTTGCGATATTATGTATAGAGAATCGTCCATTGTTTTCTATAAGTTAATTGTGAAAAGGTCAATCAAAACAGCAAGCCCAATCGCCCGCTACCTCATCAGGTCGGCAACCGACACCGTAAGGTTCAGCATGAACGACGTGCCGCCAATATGCGGTTGGGCAAATGCCACCCCGAATCCAAGCGCACGCGTCTTCAATCCTGCGGCAAGCGAGAATCCAGATATGAAATTTCGGGAATAGTTCACCATGTCGGTGCGGGTCTTGTAGTCATAGCCCAGTCCCACATAGAACTTGTCGGATGGCAGCAATTCAACGGCAAACGTCAGATGGCGAAACAGATTGCTCACAAACGAGCTTTTCTCCACGAGATCCGATGTGGTGGAATTTTTGTCTTCACGATCCATATACGGCATCTTCCACTTGTTGAGATTGGTGGCTGTCACCGATATGCGCACAGGAGCCGCCGACAGGATTTTCGACCACCCAATCTGTATGTCCCAAGGCAGACTGTTGTATTCATCATTGAATTTTTTCACCTGTCCGCCAAGGTTTTTCAGCACAATCGAGAAAGAATTGTCGCTGTCGGGATTATAATAGTTGATACCGAGGTCGGCACATATCGCGAAAGCCGAATATGAATCGTAATTGGATGATATGAACTTCATGGTTATACCACCGCGCAGACGGTCGTTAATGTCATGAGAATAAGTGCCGCTGAATGCTATGTCGCTCGGGCTGAAAGTGCCGGTAACTGTACCGTCGGCAGTTGCCGCAGTCATTTTCCCATAGCCGAAATACTGTATTCTCGCAGCCCATGCGCTATGCTCGCCTATGCCGTTGCCGAAACTTGCGCCCATAAAATTGCTGTTGCCCAGATAGCGCATATAGTTAAGTCCTATCTGCTTCTCATATTCTGGTCCCAGCAGAGCCGGATTCTGCTCCACAAGGTTTATATCATCGTCGATAATGGTGAGGTTGTGTCCGCCAAGACCATATACGCGCGACGATGGTGCCACGTTTAGAAACTCGTAGGCAGTAGTCCCATTTTCGGCACGCAAAGCGGCTACACCAGCCAAAGCCACCATAACCAATGATATATAATATTGTAGTGTCTTCATTATTTGAGATATTGCTTAATTAATTAAACGTTGGAACAGCCCTTTATAGTATATCCACGCTGCGAAAAAGTTACCCAAGCACGAAAAACGCCATCTGCACAAGCATTCCGCCATCATTCGGTCATCAAGGAGTGAATGTGATTGTTTCGGGTAATATCTGCTACTATTTTGGTTTAACAAAATTTTAGTTTGCTTTTTTTGACTAAACAGGGCTTTTTTGTAAAAATTCTGCAAACAATATTAATCATTTCCAAATATTAGGGCTTATCTATTGTTTTTCCGATTTTGAACTATAAATTTGTGGTTAAACGAGATTGTGATAAAGTTTTTGTTAAATTCTTTATCATTTTTAAATACAATACAATGAAGATAACTTTACGCAGAAATTTGCTTTTAGTGGTATCGGCCCTTATTCTTTTCCCAGCCATGGCACAGGTGAAAAGAGTGAATAACTGCAATCCGATGTCGAAAAACCAGTCGTCCTACGAAGTGTATGACTACGACTATGTGGATGTGCAGCCGCAATTTCCCGGAGGAGAATGTGGGTTGATAAATTTCATCAATAAGACTCGTGAATACCCCTACGAGGCATACCGGCGTAAAATCGAGGGCCGCGTGCTGTGCAGCTTCATAGTGAACCCCGACGGCAGCGTCGGTCACATATCGGTGGTGCGCGCCGCTTCGAGCGACTTGCTGAACCGTGAGGCTGTGCGCGTAATCAGTGAGATGCCGAAATGGAAAGCAGGGAAAATGGGGAACACTACCGTGCCGGTGAGATGCTTCCTCCCCATAGCATTCCGTCTATGATATTACCGTCATTAATGTGTGACGTACGATTTATGTTTTCAGGTGGATGAAGCACCTTGGCTTGAGCTATTTCAAGGCATGGTGCTTCTCTTTTGTCTGTTATACGCAGGAATGCGTCACTCAAACTTCACAGCCGGAAGCACACGCATATTATGCAGAATCTGCTGCTGACGCTTTTTCATATATCTCGACGGCGCAGCCGAATTGAACCTCAGCGGATTTGGCAACGTTGCTGCGATAAGTGCAGCCTGGCTCTTTGTGAGGCTTGCGGCATCGGTGCCGAAATGCTCTTTCGCCACAGCTTCCACCCCATATATTCCATCGCCCATCTCTATGGAGTTGAGATACACCTCCATGATGCGCTCCTTGCCCCACACCCATTCTATCAGCACAGTGAAATATGCCTCAAAGCCCTTGCGAATCCAGCTATGCCCCGGCCACAAGAACACATTTTTCGCCGTCTGCTGCGTGATGGTGCTTGCTCCGCGATGACGCTTGCCGCTTGCCGCCTCACGCTGTGCCGCCTGTATCTGCCTTATGTCGAATCCGTGATGCTTCAGAAAGAGATTGTCCTCGCTGGCAATGACAGCTCTCGGCATATTCGCCGAAATCTTCTCCATAGGCACCCAATGGTGCTTCAGCTTCACTTTCTCGCCGTCGCCAATCTGCTCAAAGACGCGGATAAACATGAGCGGAGTGTAGTACACAGGCACAAATTTCAGTGCCAACACTGCAAGCAGCGTCGAGCTGAAATAAAATATCAATGCCCACTTCAATATTTTCCAAAACAGCTTCATAACAATTATTTCTCAAAAATTTTCTTACTGCAAAGTTACAACTTTAACCCAAATCACACAAAAAAAGAGCCGCACAGCTTCACAGCTACACGGCTCGGGAACATTATCAATCAATATATGTCAATTCTGATAATAGTAATATTGATAATAGTAATATTATTGTAGCATAACTTTCTTTACGGTGTTGCCGGCTTTCACCACATAGAATCCGGCTGGCAAATTGAACTGTTCTGTTCCATTAACAATCTTTTCTACCATCTTCACGCCTTGCAGATTCGCAATCACCACATTCACATCGCCAATAGCAGACACGGTGATGACATTGTTGCCTGCATCCACAGTAAGCGCATTGTCGGCTATACTCTCGTCGGTTTCCACTGTAGAGTTCTGCATTGCGTTCTCCACGATATACCAGTTGCACACCATGAAGTCCTGCAAATTAGCGTCGCCGTTGGTATCCCTATCTTTATGCTGATACCACACAAGGCGATAAGAATAGTTGTGTGCAGCCAAGTCTCTGATGCCCGGGACTGTACCACCAAGTACTACATTATTGCTCCAGTTGGTGGTTATCGACGAGTTCTTCGACTGGTTCTTAGCGACAGTCCAGCCTAATGAGATAGGAAACGACCAATCTGTTCCGATAGACGTAGTGACCGAAGTGCTTGTCGATTGCGACGATGTAGATGACTCCGACTCAGCTCTCGTGAGCTTTGGTGAAGCATCTATGCTCGATTCTGTGACATTGTAGATGCCCGACATCAACAAGTAGTCGTCGTCAGCAAGTCCAAACGCCTTGCGAACATCCTCCTCTGTGCCCATGCTTCTGCCGTCGCCACCTTTGTAAGACGACACGCTGCCAATAGTGTGCGAAAGGACATCTTTCCCTATCACATATCCGCCAGCATCTTTCACCATAGCATTATACTTTTCCACAGTCATGCCTGTCTGTGCTATATGTGCTCCGCGCACTTTTGTCAGAGCTATCGTCTTTCCGTTCAGCTCTGGATACCGGCTGTCGGCAATCTCATAAACGAATCTGTCAAGCGGCTGATAATTGAATACCACAAAGTCTTTTTCCTCGGTCGGACTATATGACATACCTTGAGATGTACTCGTCGATATCGAGCGCGACTCGCTCCAAGTATTGGACATTGACGCAGCGACAGAGCATTTTATTATGCTGAAGCTCTTATCTGAAAAACCTACCGACATCGACACGCTATTGCCCACCGAGCTGGTAGCCGATTCACTACTGCCCTCAGTCTTACTCTCTGAATAAGAAGCCTTGGCTTTCCCTTTATTGGAGAATTGGCTCTCAAACGGAGGAGTGGCGAGCACATATTGAATCGTAGGAGTTGTGACTGTAACATCTTTCGACACGAAATGTATTTCCATACCCGGCTCTGTGGAATAAGCTGTCACATTAATCGGTGAGTTGAGATATACATTAGCCTCTATATATTGGCGCATCCCGTCATGAAGGAAAAAGCCGGTATTGTTCTTGCTCATGCTAAAGCGATAAATTCCATAGTAAGCATCTTTCCAGTCGTGGTCCTTATGGATTGTCCCGTCACTGATATAATACGTTCCAGAATATGGGAATACTAGCCATTCACGTCCTTTCACAATGTCATTAGGGTCCTCAGGACAAGACACCGTGGCAACATTGCCGCCAATCACATGATCGAATTGAGGATTGCCGCTGCCTTTTCTCTTAGCCGAATTAGGAATATCCACCGACATTTGCCAACTCATATATTTTTTATCTTTGTTGTAGCTGCCCAACATACTATTCCAGAAAAGATATGCAGGAGCATCTGCGCCGAGCATAAATGCTTGTTTAAGAGCGGGACGACCGAAGAGGAACGGCCGGTCACGGTGATCCACGCTATACACTATGCCATACTTATCGGTAGCTAACGTAGCTGCCGTTGTTCTGTAATTCTCTTGTGCCAGCACGCTATACCATGATGTATTTCTATAATCCACATCCAGCAAACTCAACGTGTGTATAAATTCTGATACAGTGTAATTGGGCTTTTCTATATGCGAGCGGTCAAGCATATTGGTAGCCACCACAAGCACCGGTCTCCCCAAGCTGCCGTCGGGATAAAAACACTCGATGTTGATGGTGGGATGGCTGTTCATATAACGCTCCGAGCTTGCCACATCACTTGTACTGATGTTTCTGTAGATAGGAGTTTGCACTTTACCGTTCAAGCTGTTAGGAATAACCATTGCAATAGTTCTGACTCCGTGTATAAAATCGCCATGCTCATCGTAGTCGAAGCCTGAGCGCATGTTTTTCGTGTTCTCATCTACTGCCAAGCACATCACCAAGACCTCTTTCCGCCCCGTCTGACGGAAATCGCCAGCCACCGCCGATACCGAGACCTCAGTCCCTTCACCGACTCCGCCTATACGGAATTGTGCGAGCTTGTCGAGAGTGTTTCCGTCGAATATCGTCACCATGCCGCCAGCCACTACATACACGTCTTCTGTGCCGTTGTTGTTCCAGTCACAAGTCACCATAGCAGCCATCGACTGGAATATCTCGTTGCGGCGAACATTGTTTGACACATATCCGTTGATAGGATCATATTTCGTTTTTAACCTCAACACTTTCAAGAAATCATAATTTTCCACAAAATCGTTTGCTTGACCGCCTCCAAGCACTCCAGCCGACAAATCTTCGGACATCTCCACTTTCTTGGTCTCAGTTCCACCTGCCACTTTCTTATAGAGCGTCCACTTGAAGTATCCACCCTTGTTCTTCTTCTCGGCACGGAGAGTGAAAATGTTGTCGGCAGCACCGCGGTTTTTTCCGACGGCAACTACATTGTAGTCCTCGACATTTATATCTTTATTACTATCGGCACTATATATGCCTTTATTGTTGTCCTTATTACAGATTTCAAGCAAACTGGGCTTCTGGGCATAATCAGTCCATCGATACTGATAGCTGCTGCCGCCATCAAACATGAAATCAATTTTCTGTGCTGCAAGAGGCAGATTGTCTTTCTCGGCAAATGGCATTTCATTGACTACCTTGGCTCCTTTTCCGACCAAAGAGTCGACCATCGCCTTTCTGGCATCATTTTGTTCTGCATAGTACTCTGCATAGGCATCAAAAGCAACAAACATCGATACGACTGCAATTAGCATCGTGTGAATCGTCTTAATGTACTTCATAAAAATTTAAATTAAGCTGTTAAACAAACTTCCGTTATTAATCTCGGTAGTCAAAACCAGTTTTCAGGGTTTTGTTTTTATGACGCTCAAATTTAATATAAGTTTAATCTGCCACCAATTTTTCTATATATACAATTATATATACATCATCTACTACACTGTCTTTCAATGGCTTTTTTACATTGTTTTTTTAGTCTAAAAATAGAAAAGAGGATGCAGAAAAATCATCTTTTACTCCACATCCTCCCTCATATATAAATTACAATTCATGCCATACGGCTGTCATTTCCCATATTGTGTCACTTTCACCGATGCCGTCACCCTGCCAATTATAGATGGACTTAATTCTATATTTAGTTTTCTATCCATGCCGGTAGTATTCGGTTCAATGTGAATTTCCATCACTTTTTTATCTTCATTGGAAACTCCGATACTGAACCACTCACTCTTCACCGACGACACAAACGGACTATTCTTCGCATCATAAACTGTCACAGCATTGTCACCCTGAATTGTCTCTACTTTATAGATGAAAAATTCCGAATAAAAATCTTTAATCTCTGACACATAATCGCCACCTTCAGATGGCACTTTTATATCCTGATTGTCAAAAAACAAAGGAAGCCAATCACCTATTATGGTATCATCATTTTTGCTACAGCTCATCAGCACGACAATTGCCGCAAGCATCATCATCAAACATTTAATTTTCCGCATAATTACTCTATTTATAAATTAATATTAAAAAAACGTCTCATAGTTGTCGTCAAAAGTCTTATCGTAATATATAGCAGAAAAAAATTACCTGTAGTTTTTCATTTTTATGTTACAAATATACTAAATTCCCCCCAATAAACTATCCTTATTATCATTTTTTAACCCGAAGTCGCACTGTAATAACTGTGATGATTTAGGATGCCCATTCGCACAGAATGCCGCAATGGGCTTATGCATCCCGATGCGACATTCTGCGGTATTTTTTCAGTTTCTCAATCTTTTTATTCTAAGTCATTCAGACTTTGTGGATATCACGTCATTTCTTCAACATAAACAGTGCCGACGAATCGAAGCGCGGCAATGCCACAAGCTGCACAGCCTTCTTCAAGTCGTCCATCGTGCCACGTCCCTCGCCCACCGTAACGCCTTTTGCCTCAAGAGCCTTGCGCACCTCACTCACAGCTATCTCTGGAGTGTTGTTGTCGTGGCTCAAGTGGCACAGAAACACATTTTTAAGCCGCGCGGTGTAGTTGTCGGCAACGAAAGCCGCAGTCACCTTATTGTCGAGATGTCCATTGGCAGCACGTATGCGGTTCTTCAAATATTCAGGATAGCGGCCATTAGTCAGCATGTCGGCATCATAGTTTGCCTCAATCATCAGATAATCAGCTTGCGTCATATAATGGAATGCGCGGTCGGTGATGCAGCCCAAGTCAGTGGCCACCACAAAGTGCTGGTCGCCATATTCAATGAAGAATCCAGAATTGTCCGATCCGTCGTGCGACACCTCGAATGCAGTGAACGTCATTCCGGCGAGCTTGAACGGAATCTCCTTGAAAATAGGCTCATGCACCTCTTTCAAGCGGCGCGACACATTGTGGCGACGAAATATGCCATTTAGAGCGCGCGGAGTGCAATACACGCGTATGTGCTTATACTTCCGTGCTATATTATATGCGTAGCGCACATGGTCGCCATGGTCGTGGGTTATCACCACACCCTTCACTGTCTCAGGGCGAATGCCATTGTCGGCAAGAGCCTTAAACACCTTCACAGTATCTACCCCGGCATCCACAAGCACACCTTCGGTCTCGGTGCCAACGAATGAGCAGTTGCCGCTGCTGCCACTGCCGAAACTGATGAAGCGCATTGTCTGCCGCTTCGACGCAGCCTCTTCGGCCGCTTTTTCCTTCAATTCGTCTTCACGGTTAAGTTCTTCTATTGAAGGAACTTCGTGGTTCATGTCCTCCAGTTCCGGGACATCATCGAGGTCGAATAATATTGCTTGTCGGCTGGAATTTGATTTAGTATATTTTTGTTTCGTAGTCATCTTGTTTTATTTGTACAATAAGAATATTGTTGGTATCTTATCGTAGTCGTATTTCGCCCTACCCCATTCAGCTATTCCTTGAGTGACAATAGTCTCCTTTTCGCCGGATATGTCGCTCGCCACACACAGCTTAAGCGACTTTGGCAGGCTCTTCGTCATCTCGGCGATAAGTTTATTGTTGCGGTAAGGTGTCTCAATGAAAATTTGAGTCTGATGGTTCACCCTTATATCATGTTCCATATCCTTGAATTTACGGGCGCGCTCGCCGGCATCTATCGGCAGATAGCCCTGAAAAGCGAAGCTTTGCCCGTTGAACCCCGACCCCATGAGCGACATCACTATGCTCGACGGTCCCACAAGCGGAATCACGCGCAGCTTCAAGCGTTGGGCAATCGCCACCACATCGGCTCCCGGGTCGGCAATAGCAGGACATCCAGCCTCTGAAATCACCCCCATAGGATTCCCGTTCTTGAGCGGTTCGAGATAGGAAGCCATCTCCTCGGCGCGGGTGTGTCCGTTCAAGGTATAGAACGTGAGAGAATCAATGTCGATGCTGCGGTCGCACTTCTT
The DNA here is from genome assembly GCA_964459845.1 of uncultured Muribaculaceae bacterium. Classification (GTDB taxonomy): domain Bacteria; phylum Bacteroidota; class Bacteroidia; order Bacteroidales; family Muribaculaceae; genus CALZFJ01. Next base: position 48,163 of record CAYWOC010000001.1, read on the forward strand.
CAAGAACCGGCGTGCCGATCTCACATTTTCAACGACGAAGTGCTTTATCTCACGCACTATTGCAGTGTTCACTGCCGGAAGCACATTCTCCACAGCCACCTCGCTGAGCGGCACCGGAATCAAGTATAAAGCAGTTTCAATCATTATTTCGTTGTTTTCTCTCCTGTTTATTAAACCATTATTATGCAAAGATAGTGCAAGGCGAAAGCAGAAACGTCAAGCTTGCTTGAAAGTTTATGCTGAGATGCAGCCTATCTTATGCAAAGATAGTGCAAATAGAATGTACTGAAAAGAAAAACGCAATTTTTATTTTTATGCTGCGATTGGCATCACCGCTCCTATTACCTCACATCTACCGGGCCTCACGCCACAGATGGCGAAGTGCCGCCATAGGATGATAGAGCATCATTCGCGGACCTGCATAGCGCATCACATCGCGCATACGATTCTTCATACTCGGCTTATAGCAATGTACCGGACATTGACGGCAGGTGTGCTTATTCTCGCCAAACCTGCACATCGACAGCCGCTTATGCGAATATTCAAGCAACTCGGCACAACTGGCACACAGTTCGCCGTTGCCTTCTTTGTGACGGCAATACAGCCTTATCATCTGCTCCACAGTCCTCTTCTCCTCATCAATCCTCGACATAGCCATTCTTATTTTGCACAAAAGTACATAAAAAGAGATGAGCGTGCAAACTTCAATCACAAGTCGGCACACTCATCACGCTTATTATAGTATGTTCAAATTTTCTACTTCACTCCGAGGTCTTTAAGGGTGCGTGGAGCAGGAGTCTTTGGCAGTGGCTTATAGTCTTTAAGCTGCTCAAGAGCCACTTCCACCGCTTTCAGCAACTGCTGGTCCTCACCGGCATACTCCTTTATAGGGTCGTTGTCGATCAATATATCTGGATCCACGCCATGGTTCTCCACTATCCACTTGCCAGTGGCAGCATCGTAATTGGTGAAGAACGGCACGCGAATATCCGTTCCGTCGATATATGGAAGCGAGCTTGAGATGCCAATGATGCCACCCCAAGTGCGAGTGCCTACCACAGTGCCGAGCTTCACAGCCTTGAAGCTCCATGGGAACAAGTCGCCATCGGAAGCCGAATATTTGTTCACAAGCAGCACCTTAGGTCCATAAGCAGTTCCATCGGGAATCATCTCGTTGCGAGCCGAGCCACGATACATGGTCATGCGGTAAGGCTTGCGCATAAGCCGCTCAAGGAGCATTGGCGACACATTGCCTCCGCCGTTACCGCGGTCGTCGATAATGAGAGCCTGCTTGTCGAGCTGAGGATAATAGTAGCGGCAGAATTCGTTCAAGCCCTCAGGTCCCATATCAGGCACATAGATATAGCCCACTTTGCCGTCCGAAGCCTTCTCCACGGTCTTGATATTGTTTTGAACCCACTCATAGTGATATAGCGGATATTCATTCTCGATAGGAGAAATCACGATTTTGCGCGCTCCGCTCTCGCTTGCCACAGAATTGATGGCAAGTTCGGTAGCCACACCTGCCTTGCCCTCAAGCAAGCTGTAGATGTTATCCACGGTATTGGTCGGCACGCCGTCGATAGCCACGATGAAATCGCCATTTTTCACATTGAGCCCCTGCTCGGTGAGCGGAGAGAAGAGTTTGCTGCTGTAAGCTGCGCCTTGAAGTATGCGGTCGATGCGGAAATATCCGCTCTTGTCGCGGCTCAGCTCTGCACCGAGCATACCAGTCTTCACTATATCCATAGCCTTGAAATCTCCCGGATCCACATAAGCGTGTCCACAGGCAAGCTCTCCTATAAGACCGCTGATCACATAGCTAAGGTCTTGACGGCATTTCACATATGGCAGCAATGCTCCATACTTAGCTTTCATAGCTTTCCAATCTACGCCGTGCATATTCTCAAGATAGAAGCCGTCGCGGTATGCGCGCCAAGCCTCGTCGAATATTTGCGCCCATTCTTTCTGGTAATCAACCATGGTGACAAGGTGATTATATTTCACCACTGTTCCTCCAGACACCTTAGTGGCAGGGAAATCCACAACCGTGTGCGTCATTCCGTGGGCGAACAGAGCCTTCTTGCCATTGGCAGAGACGGCCATAAATCCGTGAGCCACTTTTTCTGCCTTCTTGCTGCCGAAATCGAACACCCACACATCGCGGCTATTACTGTACCACAGCTTCTTTCCGTTGCAATAGAAATTGCCGTAGTTGCCGGTGGCAAGCGGAAGTTTCACAATGCGGTCGGCAAGTCCGTCGAGGTCAATCACTGTGGCGTTCTTGGCAGGAGCTGCCTCATCTTTCTTGCCAGCCTTGCCGCCCTTCTTTCCGCCCTTGGCATCAGCAGTAGCAGCCGCAGGTTTCTCCACCACCACTTTATCATCTTTTTCAAGGAATGGCGACGGAGTTTTGGATGAAAGCATCAGCATATATATGCCGTCCATGCTGGAATATGCGTGGTTCCACTCTGTGTTGCTGTAGATAGGGTTGAAATCACGTGCCGATGCGAATATCAGGTATTTTCCGTCGCTGCTGAATGATGGTGCCGAAGAGTCATACCAGTCTTCGGTCACGGCATATTCCCTGTCTGTTGCCAAATCGTAGATATAGACCACGCGCATATTGTTCTTCGCCAAACGAGTGTAGGTGAGCCAACGGCTGTCTGGAGAATAATCCCAAGATGTTATCTTATACAGTGAGTCGGTGACAAGCGTCTTGGTGGCAAGCGTTGCAAGGTCGAGCTTGTTAAGTCGGTTCTTACGGTCGGAATAAATCACATATTTGCCGTCGGGACTTACATCAAAGCCAAGGATATATGAGTCATTGTTTTTGGTAAGCTGTGTGGCCTTGCCTCCGTCGGCTGGCGACATCCACAGCTCAGTCTCGCCGGTCTTGTCGGAAATGTAGATAGCATTCTTGCCATCAGCCGACCAAGAAGCCAAGCGGTCGTGAGCGTCGGAAGAGCGAGTGATATTACGCGTCACGCCCTCCTTCACAGGCACATTGAACACATCGCCGCGGGCTGTGATAAGCACTCGGCTTCCATCGGGCGACAAGTCCATGGAAGTTCCAAACTTCTTCACATCGCGAAGCTCAGGACGCGCGCTGTTGCCCTCGTCGTTCATGGTTATCTCTATCTTACTTGTCTGCCGTGTGGAGGGATCCAAGCGATACAGATAGCCTCCGTTCTCAAACACGATGACCGAGCCGTTAGAGCTTGGGAATTTCACATCGTATTCAGTGAAATCAGTCACCTTCTCGGTAGATTTCGTCTTAGTGTTATAGACGAATATGTTCATGCGGTTGTCGCGGTCGCTCACATAGAATATCTCGTCGCCAATCCACATCGGGAACACGTCTTGAGCCACATTGTTGGTGATGTTCTCGACTTTGGCTGCTGCCGGGTCGTAAATCCAAATGTCGTCTGCCATGCCGCCCTTGTAATATTTCCAAGCGCGGAACTCGCGGAACACACGGTTGTAGGCAAGTTTTTTGCCGTCGGGAGAATAACAGCAGAATCCGCCTTCAGGCAGAGGTATCTGCTTCGACATTCCGCCATCTGCTGGCACTGTGTAGAGCTTGCCTGTAAAGCCGTCGCCTATGCGGTTGCGATACACGATGCTTTTGCCATCGGGGGTCCAGCCCATAACCACATTGTTTGGTCCCATGCGGTCGGCAAGGTTGTCGCGCGAATTTGTGGCGGTATAGGTCACGCGCTTTGGCGTTCCGCCCTCGGCTGGCATGACATACACCTCGGTGCTTCCGTCATACTGCCCCGTAAAGGCTATCTCCTTCCCGTCGGGCGAGAAGCGTGCGAACATCTCATAACCGGGATGCGACGTAAGATGCTGCGCCACACCTCCACTCAACGGAGCTTTATACAAGTCTCCGGCATAAGAAAACACCACCTCATTGCCGTTGGTGCTGGGGAATCGCAAAAGGCGACCCTCATAGGCACTTGCCGTACACACCGTGCCAGCAACAAGAGCGGTCAATACTAATAATTTTTTCATCTCTCTATTTTAATTGTTGTTATTTCTGAAATATGTAGCTGCCGAAATTGCCTTTTACAACCGTATGGTGACTTTCGGAAAATAATCGTCTCCTGTCGGTCATCATACCTTAGCAACCGATTTCGGGCTATGATTCATTATATTACGATGCAAATTTACGCAATTAAATCGACAATATTGGCAAAATGCCATCTGTTTTAATCCAAAACGACCATCAGTATTTGCTGAAATTTTGAATTTTGAAAGAGCGGATTCAATATTTGGGCTTAATTCTGGCAATATGATATTGTATATGCATTTTTTATTCATTCCATAGTGTGTAACGAGCCGAAATAGTTGCGTTTTGTTAATCAGCGTACCTAAATTTGCCGCAAATTGTAAAGAATGTTAATCCTATAAATTTTATTGCTCAAAAATTATGTTGTAAAACATATCTGCTATATCTTTGCATCAGTTTTCATGGTAAATGATTTTAAGGTGATATGAAAACGGTGTCGTGACGACAATGTTTCATAGTTTTTAGGTTTATGTTAATGGTATTAGAAGGTTAATTAAGAAGGAATCCTTGACGTGAGTCTGGGATTTGTTTTTTTATATACTCCTCCACAAAAAAATATCCGTTACATCACACCTACAGTCCCCTACCCCCCGAAGCATCTATACAGTACACTGTGGAGACACAGCAAAGGAGGCGACGCATTCCTGCGTCGCTGCGACTACTGCCACAAATACCTCACTGCCGTCAAGCCGTCTTCTGGCTACGCAAGAACGCTGCCACAAAGCACTCACGGCCGTCAAAGCTGCCCTACGGCTACGCAGGAATGCGTAGCCTCCTATCTCAACTCGAAAGGCTACACTGTGGAGGCGCAACTGAGGAGGCGACGCATTCCTGCGTCGCTGCGACAACCGCCACAAAGCCCTCACGACCGTCAAAGCTGCCCTACGGCTACGCAGGAATGCGCAGCCTCCTAACACTACAATTACTGCCACAAATAAACGGTCGAGGCGGCACTGTCGGTCAGTGTCGCCTCGATGATGGTATTATAGTGAGTGCGTTGTGATGACGCAGGGTCACTTCACTGCTATCTTTGTGGCACGGCTGCCGATGCGCACTATGTACAGCCCCGACGGAAGCGGAATCTCCGTCTTGCCGTCGGTTATGCCGGTTGCAACCTGTAGTCCGTCGGCTGAATACACGGCGTAGCCCACGCCGTCGATCACGGCTGCTCCCTCTGTGCCATACACCAGCACATCGGCAGCCCCATCGCCAACCCGAGCGACACCCTCTGGACGAATTGCAGGGTCGTTGGCATCAAAATATGGAGTCTTATATACAATCTCACCACGATTAAAATTCATGCGTACATACACTTTCTTGTCCTCTTCTCTCATAAATGAAACCAAATCGGCAGTTCTGCGAGACATATAACGATCCTTGTATCTGTAGCATTTTTATATATCTTGTTGTCTATAACTGTGTCGTCCTCCAGACATTCACGATATTATATATCACTTTTTTAGAAACGCCAATTTCTGTATCACACACAACAGCCTTATGCCCCATTCCGCTCTTTCACGCACGATGGGAACGTAGTCGCTGCTGTCGTCGTAAATACAATTAATTTATTTGCATTATAAAACCAAATTACATATACTCTGAGCGACATTCTTCTCGGGACTGATGCAAATATGCCATTGCGCTATGTAAGAATGCACAACCTCCTTTTTTCAACTTTTAATGATTATTACTATCTTTGCAGAATATAGGCTTCGGCTCAGCATAATATTCAAGTAAACTTGATATTTTGCTTTCGCCTTGCACTATCTTTGCAGAATATAGGCTGCACCTTAGCAAAAATGCTCAAATAAATTTGGCATATTTTGCATTCGGTTTGCACTATCTTTGCACTCAAATAAGAAACAACTCAACGGAGATATGAACGACGTTTTAGATATTATCAAGTCACGCCAGAGCGTGAGAAAATACAAATCATCGATGGTGCCAGATGTTGTACTCAACAGGATTATCGAGGCTGGACTGTATGCCGCAAGCGGAATGAACCGCCAATCGACCATCATAATCGAAGTCACCAACCGCGACTTGCGCAACCGCATAAGTGAGACGAACCGCAAAATAGGCGGCTGGCAGGAGGGTTTTGACCCTTTCTATGGCGCACCTGCAATGCTGATTGTCCTTGCCGACAAGAACTGCCCCACCGGCATCTACGACGGCTCGCTGGTGATGGGCAACCTTATGCTTGAAGCCCATGCCCTCGGAGTGGATAGCTGCTGGATTCACCGTGCCAAGGAGGAGTTTGAGAGCGAAGAGGGCAAGGAGATTCTGAAGTCGCTCGGTATCGACGGAGAATGGACCGGCATAGGCCACTGCGCTCTCGGCTACCGCGACGGCGAGCTTCCCGCTCCACACCCGCGCAAGCCCGGCAGAGTGTTCCGCATAAAATAATTCGCCATTGAAGCGATTTTTTGTGACATCATATTATTTGTTTTCAAATAGTTTATTATTACTTTTGTGTGTGCGTATATTGCATTTACACATTCGCACAACAGATTTTAACAAAACAATATATCATTACACACATTATGAGTTGGTATAGCCGTTATCTGTCAGTATATGAGAAGCCCTATGATGCCGAGGCATACAAGGACATCATCGCCGAAGTGCGCGAGAATTTCGCCAAAATGAAGTGCGACAAGCCGATTGCCACAGTGTCGGTCATCGCCTACAATGAGGAGCGGCACCTGCTGGCGAGCCTTTGGGCTTTGAGCAACACCAAGACAAAATACCCGATAGAAATCGTCGGCATCAACAACAACTCCACCGACCGCACCGAAGAGATTTTCAAGGCTGTGGGACTGAAATACTACAACGAGACGCAAGCCGGCTGCGGACACGCACGCCAATGCGGGCTGACCAATGCCAGCAGCAAATACCACATCAACGCCGACTCTGATATGCTATACCCACCTACATACGTCGAGACGGTGGTAGATTTCCTTGAAAGACATCCCGACTATATCGGCGTGTCATCGACCTACAGCTACCTGCCCGACCGCTACCACTCGGCCTTCAGCATATTCCTATACATAAAATTGCGCGACATATACTTGTGGCTTCAGTCGTTCAAACGTCCTGAGCTGAGCGTGCGCGGAGCCATGTTCTCTTATCACACGAAGGAGGCTCAGAAGATAGGAATCCGCACACACATCATCCGCGGTGAGGATGGCGCGTTGGCATTCGCACTGCGCGACTACGGGAAAATAGGATTTATACGCAACGATTCGGTGAAGGCTATGACCGTGTGGGGCAACGGCTACGGGAACAAGGGCGGCTCCATCCTCTCGGGCTTCGTGCAGCGGGCACTGCAGGCGTTCAAGAACATAAAGCACGTTTTCGTCAAAGCCACCGAATACATTGATGCCGAAGACAATCTAATCGAAAACCAAAAGAAGAAGGAAAAAGAATAACAGCATTAGCCTTGCGCTAAGGCTACCAATAACAATTATACATTAACAAAACCATTATGAGAAAGCTATTACTTTCATTGCTCACCTTTTTGTGTGCAAGCACATGCGCCTACGCATGGAAGCCGATATTCGCCGGACACCGTGGCGGATACACCGGAGTACAAAACACAGTGGAATCCTACCGCAACGGTGTGGACAAATATGGCTATGCCGGACTTGAATGTGATGTCCGCGTGACTGCCGACGGAAAATACGTCATCAGCCATGACGAGACCACCAACAGCCTTGGCGGCTCGCTGACTGTGGCTGAAGCCACTCTCGACCAATTGAAAGCCGAAACACTGACTCAGACCCGCGGTGGCGTGACCTACACTGGACACATCTGCACAGTGGAGGAATATCTCGACGTGTGCGTAGAGAAATCGGCATTCCCGGTAATCGAGCTGAAGTGGGCTACCGGCATCAACAACAACGACATGTCGAACTTTGCCGGGCTTGTGGAACTCGTGAAATCACGCAAACTCGAATCAAAAGCCGTGTTCCTGACTTCGATGAAGCAGTCGATCGAGTACATCCGCACAAATTATCCCGACCTAACTTGCCAGTTCCTTACCGGCCAATACTGGGCAAACCACTTCGACTGGTGCGTGAAGTGGAAAGTGAACCCAAGCATCCAAATCGGATATTTCAACATCTACACCGTAAAGAAATTCCACGATGCCGGGCTGCAAGTGGCAATGTGGACCGTAAATTCCGAAGCCAACTACACCAAATATGGCAATATGGGTGTGTATATGATGACTTGCGACTACCTGTATCCGAAAGATATGCCCGAGCTTGAGGATATCGACTGGGACAATATCCCCGACAAGGTGTCGCCGCTCGTTGTGGATGTAACGCCTCTTTTCAAATTCAGCCAAAAGGAGGGCAACCTTCCCGAAAATTTTCCCATAAGTGATGCCACTAAGACTAAATACACTACCGGACAACAGGCAGCTTATTACGACGGCATATTTTATGTGAACGACTACGGCACTTCAACACTGCTGACCTACAACAGCAAGGGGGCAGTGGAAAATGAGCTTAAAGGCACCAATTCTCACGGCATAGCCGCCGACGATGCCGGCAACCTCATCCTACGCAGCGACGGCATCTCCGCCTCGCCGAGCAAGTTTCTCGTGTATAAGCATGGCAGCACCACTGGAATCGAGCTGACGTTCTCGCTGCTCAACAACGGCCAAACCAACTTCATCACCGCCAGCGGCGACATCTTCTCAAAAGAGGGAGGATATGTGTATTTTTTCCCAAACAAACAGAGTTGCGTGAACATCGTAAAGATTGCCGATGGAAAGGTTGTTGAAACCACATCTACTGGAACGCTGTCTTTCCCTGGAAGCACAGCAGGATATGTAATACCCATCAACAACGACCCTACAAACTTCATCTATCAAGTGCGCAACCAAGGCTATAACCGCTACACAGGCAAAGACCTCGGCACATACCTGTCGGGAGCAGGCAACACCACAGCTCCTAACCGGAACAACTCGGTGGGTGGCGCATTCTTTGTGCTAAACGGGCATGACATTTTCGTTCACTGCTCCGGCACCAACTACAACGGCGGTTTCTCTATCCGCGACATGAGTGCCGACGGTGCCGAGCTGCACACCGAAGCACCAATCGGCACCATCGGCTACACAAAAGGCAATGTGTCGTGCGGCTCATTCTTCGCAGTGGAGCGCATCAATGAGAACAGCGTGAATCTATATGAATACTGCATGGCAGGAGGATATGCCGGATATAACATAAAAATCAAGGAAACTGGAGCCGAAGAGATTCGCATTGCCGACAAAGCTGCCCAAAACCTCACAGCATTTCCTAATCCCGCAACCGATATCGTAACACTCAGCTATGCCGAGGGCATCAATTCAGTGGCAGCCTATTCCATCACAGGAACACAAGTCATCAATGCCTCTGCCGACGGCGCATCGAGCCATCAGCTCGATATCACCGCCCTGCCGGCTGGCATCTACCTGATAACCGTGAACGGCACAGCCACAACACGCATCATCAAGCAATGACCTCATCACATCCTCTTCCTCTCTCCTCCATCTCAATCAAGCCAAAAAAATCAAAATTTTCAATCGCTACACCTATCAGTTATGCCAAAATAATATATCTTTGCAACTGCATTTACCTAAGACACGATGAGAAAGATTCTATTTATCATGATATTGGCTGCTTGCAGCTTGACAAATGCTGACGCTTCCAACGCAAAATACAACAACGACTCACTTATTGCTGTGCTTGATGACATCATCGACCACAAGGAGGTGTATGAGCAAAAAAAACGCCAAAGCATCGAGCGGCATCTGTACAGATACAGCAACGCCATAACCGACAACGACCTGTTTCATGAATGCAGCGATCTGCTTGAAAAATACAAAAAATACCGTCTCGACTCGGTGCTGTATTATGCCCAAAAAAAGCTGGATATAGCGCAGCGTCTCGGCAACCCCGACTCTATCGCACTATCAATAATGAACGAGGCCGACGGGCTGAAAGGCCTCGGACGCTTCAACGATGCCCAAAACCTGCTAAATTCTATCCCTAAAACCGAATATGTGAGGCACAGCGAATACTTTTATTATTTGCTAAATTCCACTATGCTTTCTCTGTCGGCCGAAGCTGTCACTGATGCCGAAAAAAAGGCTTACAGCTTGAAACTTCGGCAATACCGCGACTCGATAGCAAGCGTAATATCCCCAAGCAGCGTGGGCGCATTCGTGAACCAAGCCGAAATTCTGAAGATGAACGGGAAATTCCGCGAAGCTGCCGCCCTGCTCGAATCCATTCAAGCCAAAGCCAAGCTCGAAATCGACGAGAATGCCATATATTGGGTGTCGCTCTCCGAAATCTACCAGCTTCTTGGCAACACCGAGGGGCAAAAATATTGTCTTATCCGCGCATCCATCATCGACAACAGGAACTGCGTGAAGACATATACCTCGCTGCAAAGTCTCGCCATGCTGCTGCACGACGAGGGCGACATCGACCATGCATATAAATACATAACCCGCGCACTTGACGACATCATTTCAAGCAATGCGCGAAGCAGACTTGTGCAGGTGGCAGAATATATGCCTATCATCACTGCCGCTCATGCTCAGCAGGAGAGAAAGATACACGCACGCAACACTGCTTACATCTCGCTCATGACGCTGCTGCTGATTCTTATCGCCGCCGCTCTCGTTGTCCTTTACAAGCGCAACAGCAAGCTCGCAGCCACCCGGAAGAAGCTCGACAGCAAAAACTCTCAGCTCGACAACAAGAACATACAACTCACAGAATTAAACGCCAAGCTGTCGCAACTAAACGACAACCTCGCCTCGGTGAACGAACAGCTAACCGAAGCCAACAAAGTGAAGGAGGAATACATCGCACAGCTATTCGATATATGCTCGGGATACATCGACGACATGGAGCGCTACCGCATGTCGCTGGTGCGCAAGCTGAAGACCGGACAAGAGGCTGAAATGAAGAAGATGCTCGCCACCAACTTGACAGCATCGAGCCGCAAAGATTTCTTCAGGAAGTTTGACACCATATTCCTCGACCTTTTCCCTTCATTTATCGACGAGTTCAATAATTTGCTCCTGCCCGACTTCACAATCACACCTCACGACGGAGAGCTGCTCACTCCAGAACTGCGCATCTACGCCCTTGTGCGGCTTGGCATAAACGACAGCACAAAGATTGCCAGCTTCCTCCATTATTCATCACAGACAGTATATAACTACAGGATGAAAGTGCGCAACAAAGCCAAGATCGCAAAGAGCGAATTTGCCGAAAATGTGCAGAATCTGTGCCGCTGATGGCTTCACATAACTGACAAAATAGCTTACTTTTTCGTCCGCTCAATAAATTACACAACCTTAATTACCAATAATTTACCATAAAAACGTGGTTACTTTTCGCTTTTACTCACACATACTGAGTGTGCGATATATTCTTAATTTTGCAACGGACATAAACTTATATTTTTTATGTAATTCTGAGACCAACAGAATATATCATTAACCAACCGTTATAATTTTAACATTTAAATGAGACACTTAAAAGTTGATTTTTTCAAAATGATAATGCTTGCTGTAGCATTAATCATTGGTGTTACCGCTTATGCGCAGACCACTATCAGCGGCCTTGTGATTGACGGTAATAAAGAACCTATCATTGGCGCATCTGTTTTCGTCAAAGGCACTTCCACCGGAACCGCCACCGACATCGACGGAAAGTTCACGCTTAAAGTCCCTAACGCCAATTCCACTCTTGTCATCTCCTATGTAGGATGTCAGACATTAGAAGTCACAGCCTCTTCTCCTTCATTGAAAAGCGGCATTGTGATGAAAGAAGACGCTCAAAACCTCGATGAACTTGTAGTAATCGGATATGGCAGCGTCAAGAAATCGGATGCCACCGGCTCGGTAATGGCAATCAAGCCCGACGACTTCAACAAGGGAAACCGCGTGACTGCGCAAGACGCTCTTGTCGGAAAAATGGCGGGCGTGAATGTCGTATCAGGCACTGGTGCCCCAGGCTCTGGAGCAACAATCCGAATAAGAAGCGGCGCCAGCCTCTCGGCAAGCAACGACCCTCTTATCGTAATCGACGGTGTGCCTATCGACAACTCTTCAATCGAAGGCTCATCGAATATCATCAGTTCCATCAACCCTGAGGATATTGAGACGTTCACAGTGCTTAAAGACGCTTCGGCTACTGCCATCTATGGTTCTCGCGCATCTAATGGTGTGATTGTGATAACCACCAAGACTGGTACCGACAAGGTGAGAATCAACTATTCGGGCAACTTCTCGGCAAGCACAAAGGCCAAGACACTCGATGTACTCTCTGCCGATGAATTCCGCCAATTCGTCCCCACCGTCACCGGAGTGCCGAGCGACGTGAAATTGGGAACAGCCAACACCGACTGGCAAAAGGAAATCTTCCGCACAGCACTTGGCACCGAGCAAAACCTTTCAGTCACCGGAAAGGTTAAGGCAATAGCAAGTCCTTACCGCGTGTCAGTGGGATATACCAACCAAAACGGTATCATCAAGACCAATAACTACCAGCGTGTTTCTTTCGGCGGGAACATTGCTCCTTCACTGCTCAACAATCACTTGACCGCAAACTTGAATGTGAAAGTGTCATTTGAAGACAACCATAAAGTAGATGGCTCGGTTGTGAACAACGCTCTGCGCTACGACCCTACCCGCCCCGTTATGACAGGAAGCTCCACTGCTTCTACCGACCCGGGTCTCGGATACTTCATCTGGACAAACGGAGGCTCACCGATGGCTATCCAGACTGATAACCCTGTAGCAGTTCTCGACTTGACCAACAAAAAGAATAAAGTGACTCGCTCTATCGGTAGCGCAGCTATCGCCTACAAGGTTCACGGCCTTGAAGACTTGAAGCTCAATGTGAACCTTGGCTACGATGTTCTTCGCAGCAAGTATAGCAATGATGTTCCAGAATTGGCTGGAATGATGTACACTGCCAACCAAAAAGACGGAACTGGACTGTCGGAAAGCGGAACTCAAGACAAGCGCAACTATCTGCTCGACGCTTTCGCCAACTATGACAAGGTATTCGGCAAGCACAACTTCGGCATCATGGCAGGTTACGGCTGGCAGCACTTCTGGAAGAAATATGACTTGACCACTTGCGACACTAAGGGCAACAAGCTTGCTTCGGATTACCACTACGAATCGGAATACTACTTGCTGTCGTTCTATGGCCGTGCAAACTACAGCTACGACAACCGCTATCTTGCCACAGTGACTATGCGTACCGACGCTTCTTCACGTTTTGCCAAGAACAACCGCTGGGGATTGTTCCCTTCAGTAGCTCTCGCTTGGAGAATTTCTCAAGAAGACTTCTTGAAAGACCAAACCACACTCTCCGACCTTAAACTTCGTCTCGGATATGGTGTCACAGGTCAGCAAGATATCCTGAACGACTATCCATATATGACCACTTTCAGCGTTTCTTATCCCGAATCTTCTTATAAATTCGGCGACACTTGGTACAGCACCTATCGTCCTAACGGATATGACAACGATATCAAGTGGGAAAGCACCACTACTTGGAACGTGGGCATCGACTACGGATTCTTCGGAAACCGCATTTTCGGTACAATCGACTACTACAAGCGATTCACAAAGAACCTGCTCAACACAATCAATGTGCTGTCGGGCACCAACTACTCTTCAGTCATCACCACCAACATCGGAAAGATGGAGAACCAAGGTGTGGAATTTGCCATCAACGCAGTGCCTGTGCGCACAAGCGACTTTGAGTGGACTGTCGGCTTCAACTACACTTGGAACGACTCAAAAATCACTAAATTGAACACCATCGACACTGGTTCCAACTTTGTGAACACAGGTGCAATATCAGGTACTGGAAAGACTGTCCAAGTATTTATGGTGGGCGAACGTCCTTACACTTTCTACCTTGCCAAGCAGGCCTACGACGAGAACGGCAAGCCTCTTGAAGGGAAATACGTTCAGCCCGACGGAAGCATTTCTTCAACCGAGACACGCTACGCCACAGGCAAGAGCGCGCTGCCTTCGTCATACCTCGGATTCAACACCCGCTTCACTTACAAGAACTGGGATTTGGCTGTCAGCGGACACGGCTCATTCGGCAATTACGTATATAACTATGTGGCTGCCGACCAGTATGTCCAATCTGTGTATAGCGACCAAGGCAACTTCTCAAACATCCTTCGCAGCACTCGCGACCTCGGTTTTGAGACTCAACAACTTTATTCCGACATGTGGCTCGAAAAAGGCTCATTCTTCCGCTTCGACAACATCTCGCTCGGCTACACTTTCAAGAAGCTGTGGAACGACAGCAGCAACCTTCGCCTCACACTGGGCGTTTCAAATGTTGCCACCATCACAAGCTACAGCGGCATCGACCCTGAGCTGAGCAACGGTATCGACCGAGAAGTATATCCTCGTCCTCGCACCTACAGCTTCGGAGTGAACTTGACATTCTAATCGACTAACCATTAAATATAAAGATAAAAATGACAAAATATATTTTTCTATTCATATTGAGCTGCTTGTGCCTATCGTCATGTATAGGCGACCTCGACACTATGCCGCTCGACGACAACCAGCTTGTGAGCAAGCAGGTGTATAAATCTAAAGAGGGCTATATCGGCGTATTGGCTAAATGCTACGGCTCGCTAATCCTTACCGGGCAAAAAGGTGGCGACGGAGGCGACGGCGACCTTGAAGGCGCAAACGAAGGATATTCAGGATATGTTCGCCTGTTGTTCTACCTGCAAGAGCTGCCTACCGACAATTTCTTGATGCCTTCAAGCTCAAACGGCTTGCGCAAATGCTTGAACCTGCAATGGACTTCATCAAATGCATCGGTTGTCACTTGGACTTACCAAAGACTATACATGTCGATTGCCTACTGCAATGAGTTCTTGCGTGAATGTACTCCCGACAAGATGCAGGAATATGGCGTGTGGGATGCCATGAGTGGCGAATACAAGTACTACCGCGCCGAGGCTCGCCTAATCCGCGCCTACTGCTACTCAATGCTATGCGACCTCTTTGGAGCTGTTCCCTATATCGACGAGAACACTGGCGTAAAGGACATTCCAGACCAAGTGAGCCGAAAGCAGATATTCGAATTTGCTGAATCGGAGCTTAAAGCTATCGCCGGCGAGAGCGCAAGCGAAGACGTTCTGAAAGACGCAAAGCAGAATGAATATGGCCGTGTGGATAAAGTGGCTGCATGGTTCCTGCTTTCGAGAATGTATCTCAATGCCAAGACTTGGTTTGGCGATGACCGATATGCCGACTGCTACACCTACGCAAAAAAAGTTATCGACAGCAACGCATATCCTCTTGCTAAGGACTACCGCCAGATTTTCCTTGCCGACAACAACACTTGCAGCGAAATAATATGGCCGCTCGTGCAAGACGGATTGAAGGCTCAAAGCTCTGCCGGAACCAACTTCTATGTGAAAGCATTCGTCAATGGTCCGATGAATGAGCTTTATCAGACTGGCGTAGGCTCTAAAGGCTGGGGCAACGTGCGTGCAAAGACTACTCTTGTCGATGCATTCGACCCTGCCGATGTGGCTTTCGACAAGAACGACACTTGGGGCAACAAGAAGAATGACAAGCGCGCGCAGTTCATGACCGCTCTTCCTAACCAAAAGAAGGAGACTTGGGACGACAACCAAGCCATGACAAGCACCTACACTTGTGGCTATGGATATATCAAGTGGCGCAATGTCACTAAGGACGACAAAGAATGCGCTTCGGGCATCACCTACTCTTCTATTGATTTCCCATTGTTCCGCACTGCCGACGCTTATCTTATGGCTGCTGAAGCTCTGCTTCGCACAGGCGGGAACCGTGCCGAGGCTCTCGGATATGTGAACGAGATTCGTGAGCGTGCATATATGAGCGGAAAATATGCCGTAGATGGTGTTAGCTCAGCCGTATCGGGCGACATCACCGACAGTGAGCTGACACTCGACTTCATCCTCGCTGAACGCCAGCGCGAGCTCGCATCAGAGCTTGTTCGCCGCACCGACTTGATTCGCTTCGGAAAATTCACTTCGGGCAACAACTGGGATTGGAAAAACGCTGAACGCCTCGGAACCGACGTGGACAGCAAATATGTGCTGTTCCCTATTCCAGAAAGCGAAATGACAAATAATCCTAATCTTAATCAGAACGATGGTTATTAATAATAATCATTATCACGCACTATTTTTATGAAGTTAATCAGAAAAACAGTATTATCAATATTTTCAGCATTACTACCACTCGTGGCGTTGTGTCAGACAACGCCCGAGGAGGTGTATGCCGACTTGAACAAGGCTGGAGGCGTGTATTTCGCATATCCTGTCAATGAGTCACTCAACACTGCTCCCCCTAAGGGCTACGAGCCATTCTATGTGAGCCATTATGGTCGCCATGGCTCGCGCTACCTTATCGGCGACAATGATTATGAATGGGTGCTGAAGCTTATGCGCCGCGCACACCGTGCCAATGCTCTGACTCCTCTTGGTGAGGATGCCCTCAGCCGCATCGAGCAGGTGTGGCTCGAAGCCGAAGGTCGCGGCGGCGACCTGTCGCCACTGGGTGTACGCCAGCACAGAGGCATAGCCGAACGCATGTTCAAGGCATATCCGCAAGCATTCAAGGGCAATGCAAAAATCTCGGCGCGTTCCACAATCGTAATGCGCTGCGCCATGAGCATGGATGCATTCTGTGAACGTCTGAAAGAGCTTAATCCAAGCCTCGACATCACTCGCGAGGCAAGCAACCGCTATATGAGCTATCTCAACTACCACAGCCCAGAGTCGTGTGACTTCACTTCCGAACATGGGCCTTGGCGTGAGGAATACCGCAAATTTGAGGCTGCGCACACCAATGCCGACCGACTTGTGGCATCACTATTCAGCGACAATAAGTTTGTGACACGCAACGTGAATCCTCACGATATAATGTGGGGATTCTATTGGCTCGCCGTAGATATGCAGGACATGGAGACTAAAGTCTCTTTCTTCGACCTCTTCGAGCCGAAAGAGCTTTTCGACTTGTGGCAAGCTTTCAACTATCGCTTCTATGTGTGCGACAGCAATTATGCCGGAAACAATGGCATGATGCTGGAGAACGCCTACCCACAGCTCCGCAACATCCTCGACAGCGCAGATGAAGCCATCGCAAAGGGCGGCATAGCTGCCACACTGCGGTTTGGACACGACGGCAACCTAATTCCTCTCGCTGGAGCGCTGCGACTCAAAGACTGCTATGCCTCGGTGGATAATCCTCACGATTTCTACAAGCACTTCGCCGACTTCAAGATTGCGCCTATGGCTGGCAACATACAGATTGTATTCTTCCGCAACAAGAAGAACAGTGACGACATCATCGTGAAGTTCATGCTCAATGAGCGCGAGACTTCAATTCCTGTCACCACCGACATCTTTCCATTTTATCACTGGAATGATGTGAAAGCATTCTACAATGATATCTTGAACAAATAAAGCGCAGACGAATGTTTCTTCATAGGTTTTACACAATAATACGCATTGCACATTTCTAAAACGTTTGGGTTTTTAATCAACTGAGCCGGCTGTCGCCTTGACAACCGGCTCAGTTCTTTATAATCGGCAATTATGATATAGTGCCATCCGAATCAGCTTTGAGCATCCAGTATCTTATGCAGATTCCCTATCATATAAAATGGCAAATTAATCAATGTATATGTTTTTCCCTTTTGCGACTTCACCTTATCCACCGAATAAGGCTTTGACCAAACTCTTATGGCAACATCAACGTCGGAATTGTCCATAAACACTTGCAATGAACGGAGATGAGCATTAACACCACTTTTCACCTCTATAGGATAAAGTTTGGAATTGTGAGCTACAACAAAATCAATCTCTGCGCCATTATTGGGTCTTGCCCAAAAGGAGCGATGTTGTCCTACACGGTCTTCCAATGTCAGCAGTTCTTGCGCCGTAATCTGTTCCGCGATATGACCTCGCCAACTGTCCACCATATCTGTTGAACCGATAATTTCACTTCTTATGCCAGCTTGATAATTGACCAGTCCTGTGTCAAACCATATAAGCTTAGGCATTCTTTTGGTTTCAGGTATGACAGGCAACTGAGTGGAAGAAACGGGATATACCAGCTCGAGCAGCATCGCTTTCTCCAGAAGACGGAAAGCTTCACCTATTTCACGCGATTTATAGCCAGAATTGGCAAAATTACCCAATGTGATGGTCTCGCCCGAAAATGCCCATCCATAAGATAACACGAAGCGTACTACATCTGTCAGCTTATTGCCCTTGACGTATTTCTCTGAATCGTCTTTGTAGGATTGCACCAAAGTCTCGTATATGTCTTCCATTGCAATTATGTCACGGCTTTCTGCGTATTTTTGCACAGCTTCCGGCATACCTCCTATGATGGCATACTGATTGAAGAGATACATAAGTTGCTCATGAAAAGCCTCAGCATACTCCGCCTTTTGCGAAAGAATAGCCAAAAGATTACTTTTACCGATTGCTCCCAAAAATTCATAGAAAGAGCAAGGTCGCAAAGCTAAGTATTGAACACGTCCTACCGGGAAACTCACCTTTACATCTACAAGATTTTCCAACAAACTTCCTGCTGCAATAATATACAAGTCGGGTCTTTGCTCATAAAAATACCTCAGCATAGATATGGTCTTGGGTGAATTTTGTATCTCATCAATAAAGATCAAGGTTGAGCCTTCTTTCTTCGGCTTACCTAAACTTGCGAATAGCATTCCCACCAAATCGTCAAGGGGAATATCCATTTCGAACAATCTGATGTTTTCACTTTTCTCCAAGTTGAAATAAAGATAATTGTCGAACTGTGCGCCAAACTCATTGATAACTGTAGTTTTGCCAACTTGTCTGGCTCCTCTCAAGATAAGAGGCTTGTGCTTATCATCGAGCCTCCACGCCTCTAATTTTTCTAATATTTTACGTCGGAACATACTCATCCTTGTTTCAATTCAGTGGCAAAGATACTAATTTTTTGTCGCAAATCAGGGGCAACTACCGTGCTTTTTTGTCGCAAATCAGGGGCAATATTTTCTAACGTTGCTTTGGTTGGCAACAATGAGTCCTTACCCACGAGACAACAATCACATCATTCTACTTGTAGAGTTGTGCGCCTGGCATATTGTTCTTTGGGAATATGCTGCAGGATATTGATGGAATGGGAATATTGTGGGGCTTATTGCCATAAATTTCGTAACTTTGCAGTAAAGAATAAAAATCGCATTTTTTATTATCTGACTGAGTATGATTGAAGACATTAGAAATATACGCATAGAGGATTTCAACTATCCGCTCCCCGACGAACGCATCGCAAAGCATCCTCTCGCCGAGCGTGAACAGTGCAAGCTGCTCTATTACCACGACCACAAAATCAATGAACACCGCTTCTATGATGTCCCGGCTCTTCTGCCGCAGAATGCTATGCTGGTGTATAACAACACTCGCGTAATCAATGCGCGTCTGCGTTTCCAGAAGCCTAACAAGGGTGCCACCATCGAGGTGTTCTGCCTTGAGCCAATCGCTCCGCGCGACTATGCTATGGTTTTTGCCACCACCGAGCGTTGTACTTGGCTATGCTTCATCGGCAACGCCAAACGCTGGAAAGACAAGCCTCTGCATCAGGTGGTGAAGGTGGATGGCGAGGATGTGACACTCACCGCAACTCGTGGCGAGCGGCGCGGGAACGCTTTTGAAGTGGAATTTTCGTGGAACAACAACGACATCACTTTTGCCTCCATCCTTGACGCAATAGGAGAAATTCCTATTCCGCCATACCTCAACCGCAGTACCGAGCCAAGCGACCTCATCGACTACCAGACTGTGTATTCCCATATCGAGGGCAGTGTGGCGGCTCCCACAGCCGGACTGCATTTCACCGACGATGTACTTGCCGAATGCGACCGTCGAGGCATTCGCCGCCGCGAACTGACACTGCATGTAGGCGCAGGCACATTCCAGCCAGTGAAATCCGAGACCATAGGCGACCACGAGATGCACACCGAGTTCATATCAGTGCCGCGCAGCTTGCTCGTGGAGATGATGGACAACGATGGTCCTGTGATTGCCGTGGGAACGACTTCGGTACGCACGCTTGAAAGCCTTTACTACATAGGCGTAAAGCTGCACGAAAATCCCGATGCAAGCGAGGAAGAACTGCGTGTGGGACAATGGATGCCCTATGAATGTCAGTCAAACCTTACCACACGCGAGGCACTCGGCGAGATTGTGGCTTACCTCGACCGTCACGGAGTGGATACCTACATAGGCAGCACACAGATTATGATAGCACCATCTTTCCGATTCCATATTATAAGCGGAATGATAACCAATTTCCACCAGCCACAGTCCACCCTGCTGTTGCTCGTGTCGGCATTTGTAGATGGCAACTGGCGTGACCTTTATGACTATGCCCTCGCCCATGATTTCCGATTCTTGAGCTACGGCGACAGTTGCTTGCTCATGAGATAACCACGAATACACAGTGCCATCACAGGAATGTTCAGCCTATTCACATAGGTCTCAACATCAGAATTTCAACATAGCAATATCTATAAAAAAGCCAGCCTTTTCATCACGAACAGACTGGCTTTTTTACATTTTATGTTATATAATATCTATTTCATTTGAGCAGCCTTTGCAAGCTCGCCAAGAAACCAAGTTGTAGATGCCGTACCGTCCATTGTAGGCTCGTTGGTGCTGTAGTCGCAATAATCGTCGTGATACACAGCCAGTCCGCCCTGAAATGGCGCATAAGCATCTTCATGGCTCAATACTACTCCACGGAGCGACTTGAAAATAGCCGAATACACCGGTCCATCCACAAGTCCGCCCGTGATTTTATAGTTGTGTCCATGACTTACCATAGAATGTGGGTCGCGAGGATAATCTCCATCTTCCGGCAGACCAATCATCATACACTTGCCCCACGGATTCACACCGAAAAGCCAGTCGCGCATAGCAGTCTCGATTTCCTGAAACTGCGTATCGCCAGTCAGCTTGCGATACATCATCGCCTGAGTGACGAAAGCCACAGTCAAGTTATTGCTGCACCAGATGAACGGAATGCCGTGCATAAAAGCCGGATTTATGCTTCTTGCACGGTCAGCCACACGCTGAAGTCCAGAACGCATATTCCGCAGAGCCTCCTCGCGCTGACGCTGATTGCCATGCTCGGCAATAATGGCGTGTCCGAGGTTCACAAACGGATACCACTGGTAATGGCGTGCGCTGTCGGCACCCATCCATGGAGTGACAGGCTCTTGGCGTTCCCAATCCACGGCTTCAGCCATCATACGTCCTCCATTCTCATCTTTTGTCGCAACAGCGATTGTTGCCGCTGCAAGCTCAAGGTCATCAGTCCAGTTATCCTCCTCATAGAAATAAGGCGACACTGTGCAAACCGTCTGGCAATTGCCTGGATTAGCTTTCGCCACATTATATGCCACACCTGATTTACGCTTCAATTCAGCGGCAAATTTCGGATCAATCATTGCGAAAACCTCAGCACCCAACGCAAACGAGGAACTGAATTTACCCACCGATGACGCAAGTCCGCGGCTGCGGTTCTTATATTGTCTTAACCCGGCAGGATGCCCCAAACATGGATACACCGGGCGATAGCTGCCTTCGCCCCATCCATAGTCGGCTTTCTGCTCATTTGGCAATCCCGGCGCACGGTGGTCACGGTCGTCAGCTATCTGATTGTAATATGTGGAGTCATTTGGGTTCATCTTCATCATCCATTCAAGTCCCCAACGGGCTTCATCGAGGATGTCGGGAATGCCGTTGCCGCCTTTAGTGCCATTGGCGTCATATTCATCAGCCCACACATCGGGATTTTGTGAATAAGCAAAGAGCATTTGATACACGGCATTGGCAGAAGTGGTGAGATATTGCAGATAATCGCTCGCATCGTGCCAGCCGCCACGCACATCCACCCGCTCACCGTCGCGAACTCCGCTAAGTTGCAGCTTCCCGTCGAGCGTATGACAAGAGTCCATAAGCAGCGGATTCCACCCGCACCTTTGCTGGCGCATATAATGCAGCGGAATCTCCTGTGCTCCGCTATAAGCATCGTTACCGATGCGGAAAGTTGCCGACTTCACGCCGGCGGCTGATATATAGTATTTCCCTGGAACTTTTATCGCCGAGAAATCGAGCCTCGCAGTCATGGCGAAATCAGCCCATTTGCCTGTAGGCTTTATCGATTTAAGCACAGTGCGCTTTCCCGTGGCAGCCTCGGTCACAGTGAAAGCTGTAATCTTCTCGGCTTTGTCCATAAGCAGCACAGCCACCTTCTTGTCGCCGGTGAGGTAGCCAATCTGATTGACACGCAGATAATTTGCGGCGCCACACTGCAAAGCCATCAAAATAGCGAATAAATAAAAAATCGTTCTTTTCTTCATAAAGTTCTCCGTTTTATACACGATATTGGCTTTTAGCCAAAACCATCATCTTCAATCGTGGTAAATTTGATTTCTTCACAAAACTAATATTTCCTTTTCAAAACAGCAAGAAAACATTTCCCTTTTTCCATAATTATGAATATGCGAAAAAATCGGCGGCACCCACACTATGCAGGCACCGCCGATGGTTATATACAAGTTTTTGATAGCTTAAATGCTGTCTATTATATGTTTGCTGTCATACTTTTTAGCAGCAATATCAATCACGCCTTATCAAGCCTTCTTTGCAGCGGCTTTCTTAGCACGGTTGGTAGTGATGATGTAAGCAGTAGGAGCAGCCACGAACAATGATGAGCAAGTACCTACGATTACACCAAGCAACATAGCGAATGTGAAGCTACGGATTGTCTCCCCACCGAGAACGAAGATTACAAGAAGCACAAGCAATGTGCTGATAGAAGTCATCAACGTACGCGCAAGTGTACTGTTCAAAGAGCCGTTGAACACGATGCTCTGATCTTGCTTAGGATATAGCTTGCGGTTTTCACGGACACGGTCGAACACAACCACGGTATCGTTCACCTGATAACCGATTACGGTCAATATGGCGGCGATAAACGTCTGGTCAATCTCCATAGAGAATGGGAACAATCCATATAGAGAATAGAAGCCTATGATTATGAATGCCGTGAACGCCACAGCGGCAAGTGCGCCAAGAGAGAATGCGATGTCGCGGAAACGGAGCAAGATATAAAGTGCCATGGCAATCAACGAGAAGAAGACTGCCCAACAAGCCTCGCGGGTCATATCGGCAGCGATTGCAGGACCTACCTTTTCAGTAGATACCACACCTACCTTTTCATTCGATACGCTGAAGTCTTCGTATGTCATGCTGCCAAGGTCTTTCTTCAAGCCCTTATAGAGCAAGCCCATGATTTCATCATCGATTGTCTCATCGTTGGAGTCGATCTTGTAGTTGGTGGATACACGCACCTTAGTGTCGTTGTCGATAGTAATCACCGTGAGTGATGCATCTGGGAACAACGGCGCAAGTTCTTCTTGAAGGTCGGCAGTCTTCACTGCATGGTCGAATTGAACGATATAGTTGCGACCACCTGAGAAATCGATACCCGGGCTTAGACGGCGGATACCAAGAAGAGCCACAACAACAACAACGGCAGCAGCTACAACCATATAGCCTTTCTTGCGGTTGCCGATGAAGTCGAAGTTTGCATGCTCAAGCATGTGACGTGTCCAAGAAGTTGTGAATGTAAGGTTCTTGAATACGCCCTTGTTGATAAGACCTTCCATAATCAAGCGAGTGACGAACACTGCTGTGAAGAATGAGCAGATGATACCGATGATAAGAGTGGTAGCAAATCCCTTGATAGGACCAGAACCATTCAAAAGAAGGATAATACCAGTGATGATAGAAGTCAAGTTGGAGTCGAAGATTGCAGAGAATGCGTTGCTGTAACCGTCGGCAACTGCACTCTTCAAGTTCTTGCCGGCACGAAGCTCTTCCTTTGAACGCTCAAAGATAAGCACATTGGCATCCACAGCCATACCCATCGCAAGCACAATACCGGCGATACCCGGAAGTGTAAGCACTGCCTGAATTGAGGCAAGGATACCCATTGTGAAGAACAAGTTGAAAATAAGACCGATGTTGGCAATCATACCAGGACCTACGCCATAGATTGCCATCATGAATATCATAAGCAGGATAAGAGCCACAACAAACGACCAAAGACCTGCTTGGATAGCTTCCTTACCAAGTGACGGACCGATAACGCTTTCACTCACGATATTGACTTTGGCAACCATCTTACCACTCTTAAGCACGTTGGCAAGGTCTTTTGCCTCTTCCACGGTGAAGTTACCGGTGATTTGAGAGCGTCCGCCCTCAATTACGCTGTTCACGTTAGGGAATGAATATACATGGTCATCAAGAACGATGGCGATAGACTTGTTCAAGTTCTGCTGGGTGACGCGAGCCCATTGACGTGCGCCCTCATCATTCATTGTCATCGAAACCACATTACCCTGCATATTATCGAAGTCACTACTTGCATCGGTAACCACGCTACCGTCGAGTACTGGATGTCCTTGATTAGTCTTTAGAGCGACAAGGTTGAAGAAGCGGCCTTTGTCATCGATAGACTTGACAGTCCAACGAGCTTTCAAATTCGTAGGAAGAAGTTTTGCAGCCTCTGGCGAGTTCATGATAGCATTTACCTCGGCTGTATCAGTCACAGCCACAGTACCGATAACCGGACCGCCCATTTGACCATTAGCCCAAAGCAGCTCAGCAAGAGGACGAGCAGCCACCTTCTTGACAGCCTTAGCCTCAGGAGCGGCAGCCTTAGCCGAATCAGCTACTACGGCAGCAGTTGCGGTAGAATCCACAGCAGCAGTTGCGGTGGTGTCGGCAACAGTTACCTTGCCAGATGCAGCATCGCTAAGAGCCACAAGAGATTGCTGAAGATCCTGCAATGTATATGTCTCGTAGAATTCAAGATTTGCAGTTCCTTGAAGGAGCTTACGCACACGCTCAGGTTCTTTAACACCCGGAAGCTCAAGAAGAATACGTCCTGTGCTTTCAAGTTCTTGGATGTTAGGAGAAACCACACCGAAGCGGTCGATACGAGTAGCCAACACGTTGCGCGAATTGCTAACCATTGCGGCAACTTCATCTTTCAAGATAGCCTCTACCTGTGCGTTGGTTGCAGTAGATTGCACCTTCTCCACGTTGCGGAAGATTTGTGCCAAGTTGCCTTCGGGAGCGATTTTAGCATATTCGCTGCAGAATGCTGCCACATAATCCTTGTCATCGCGGTGGAGCGAATCGGTGATAGCGATTGCACGGTTAAACTTCGGGTCGGGATTCTGATTTGCAAGTGCCTTCAAGATGTCGGGAACCGAGATTTGAAGTGTCACATTCATACCACCCTTAAGGTCAAGACCAAGTCCCACCTCCATTTCACGAGCTTGCTGGAAAGTGTAATATCCTAAATACACCTTCTCTTTTGCAATAGAGTCGATATACGCGTTGTAGTAAGTCTTGTAGGCTGCATTTGATACGTCTGTAGTCTTGGCTTTCGACTGAGCAAACTCAGCCGCAAGACCCTCGTAGTGAGATGTCACGAACGAGAATGACAAATAAAATGCGCAAACAAGGACCAACAAAACGGTAAGAACTCTGATAAATCCTTTACTTTGCATGTGTTGAATTATTAATTATTTTTGTTATTAATTTATCAAGTATAATTTACAGCTTGCAAATATACATCAAATTATCCAAGTTTGAAATTTTTAACGAGGGTTTTTGCGTGAAATACAATAAATATGTAACTTTGCGGACGTAATATTACATAATTTTTGTGACACTGGTCCACACATTATATTAAGGTGAAAATAGAAAAAACCACATATTTTGTAGCAGGAATGCTGCTGGCAATCCTGCTGTATTCGTGCGCAAGCATAGGTAGGCCGGAAGGTGGTCCGCGCGACCAAGACCCGCCCATATTCCTTGGCAGCAACCCTCAGCCTAACGCTCTGAATGTTAAAAAGAACAAGATTGAAATGACATTCGACGAGATTGTCACACTGAAAGACCAGCAGACAAAAGTGGTAATCTCGCCTGTGCAGAAAGAGAATCCTGTGATTCGCGCTCTAGGACGGAAAGTGACGGTTGAATTCCGCGACACTTTGAAGCCTAATACCACCTACTCCATCGACTTTGCCGACGCTATTCAGGATAATAATGAGGGTAATCCTCTGGAAGACTTCGCAATAGCATTCTCCACCGGCGACTCCATCGACTCGCTTGCCGTGTCGGGAATTGTGCTGCAAGCGCGCGACCTCGAACCTATGCAGAAGATACTCGTGGGCATACACTCAAATCTCGAAGACTCGGCATTCAAGACGCAGCCATTTCTGCGCATTGCACGCACCAACAGCCTAGGGCAGTTCACAATACGAAATCTCAAGCCGGGCAAATACCGTGTGTATGCGCTCAACGACCTCGACCGCAACTTCATGTATTCGCGCAATGAGGATGCGGCGTTCATCGATGACATAATCGTGCCTACAACACGGCAAATATCCACACGCGACACCCTCTTCACAAAAAAAAATATAGTAGATACAATTATCGACGGCACACACACGCTGTTCCTTCCCAACGACATTCTACTTTGCATGTTCAACGAGGGCTACAAGGCTCAATACCTGAAATCCTACGAGCGTCCTGAAGCGAACAAGATGCTTGTGAAATTTGCCGCCAAATCCGACACTCTGCCCGAAATCAGCATTCTGAAGCCCAAAGAGCCTATACGTGCCGACTGGTTCCGCATGGAACGTTCTGAAAGCAACGATTCGCTCGTATATTGGCTCACTGACTCGAGCCTCATCAAAAGCGACTCGATTGTAGTGGCTATGAAATATCTGCGTACCGACTCCACTGAAAGCCTCACCGCCACCACCGACACTCTTGCCTTCGTGCTGAAAAGCAACTACAAGAAGCTGAAGGAGCAGGAAGCGAAGAAGAAAGCAAAAGAGGAGAAAGAACGCATCGAAGAGCTGAAACGCGAGCAGAAGAAGCTCGACAAGCAGCAGAAGAAGGAAGCCGAGCGCAAGCGCAAAGAGGCTGAAGAAATCCTGCGCCACAACAAAGATGCGGTAATCGACACAGCATCGCTCGACAATGGCGTGATGGAAAAGTCCAAGCAGAAGCTCGACACAGTGCCTGAGAAACCCAAGTTGGGCTTCTCGATAAAGACATCGGGCAGCATCGACGTGTATTCTCCGCTCACATTCGTCAGTCAGGAGCCTATCGGCTCTCTGCGTCCGAGCGGATTCCATCTGCACCAGTTCAACGACAAGGACTCCGTGTGGAATGAACTTAAGCTCGACACCATAATGCTTGAAAAAAGCTATAACCCGCTCGTCTTCATATCCAATTATGAATGGGAGCCGGGCGGAAGCTACCGCATCACGATAGACTCATGCTCGGTACAAGGCATCTATGGACTATGGAACGTGGCTCAGGAGCAGAAATTCACAGTCAAGAACCTTGAAGAATACTCCAACCTATACTTCAATATCAGCCCGGTAGCCGACAGCGCATTTGTCGAGCTGCTCGACGGCAGCGACAAGATTGTGCGCACAGCTAAAGTCGTCAAAAGGTCGGCTGAGTTCCTTAATATCAATCCGGGCGACTATTATGCCCGCATCATCATCGACCGCAATGGGAACGGAATATGGGACACTGGCAACTTCGGCAAGAAGCAGCAGCCCGAAGAGGTGTACTACTTCCCGAAACCGCTCAAACTGAAGAAGAACTGGGACGTGGAGCAGTCGTGGAACATATTTGAGCTGCCTATCGACAAGCAAAAGCCTGAGAAGATAAAGAAGAACAAGCCCGAGAAAAAGAAAAAATGGGACAATGAAAATGAGCGCGACAAAAAGGTCAGCAACGAGGAGGAGGAAGAGGATTTCATGCCTCAAATCTACACTGGCAACAAATATGACGATTACAACCGCAACAACCGCCGATAGCGCACGTCTCTTTTTTTACAGTTTTTTAGGACTTTGAGATGAACAAAACGACAATAAAAACAATTTATTAAATAAAAAACATTTTGAAAGATATGGAAACAATCAAACCCGGAAAATATGTGGAACTCGTCTATAAGGTAAAAGCGACTGGCGCCGAAGGCGATGTTTTCACAATGGAATTTACCGAGCAACGCCCCGACCGCTTCGTATATGGCGTGGAACGCGGCTTGATTGAAGAATTGGAGAAATCGCTTCTCGACATGAAGGAAGGCGACACTTTCGACATCACACTTGAGCCAAAAGACACAGTGAAAGAATTTGGCGAGCGCGACGAGAAAGCTGTAATGACATTGAACAAGTCGATTTTCGTCATTGAAGGAAAATTCGACAGCAATACTGTCGCAGTAGGCAAGGTTCTGCCTATGATGACTGAAGATGGTTATCAAGTCCAAGGTATGGTGACCGAAATCACCGACGACAAAGTGATTATGGATTTCAATCACCCATTTGCCGGCAAAACCGTGAACTATGCAGGTCATGTAAAGACTATCCGCGACGCAAAACCTGAAGATATGCCTCACAGCGGATGCGGTTGTGGATGCGACCATGACCACGAAGACGGATGCGGCGACGGTTGTGGATGTGGCGATTGCCACGGGTGCCACTAAAACATGCCGCACAGCATATATTTTCAGCATTTTTACCTAAAATAAGTACATTAATGGTAAAATGTGTTAAAATATAATGCATAATATGAGAAATATATACACTCTTCAAAATAAAAGACGTATATTTGTATCGTGTTTTTCATAGTATTAAATTAAGATTAAGGTTTCAGCAGGCTCCGTAGGGATACGCAGCCTGTTTTTTTATTCCATAAGCACCGCAAATCGAGCAATTAACACACAAAATTTTAAAATTAACATTTTGCGACACTACTAAAAATGTGTCTATCGCCACCACGCAAAAGCGCACGAAAAAACGCTTGCAAGCCTTTCTACCTGCAAGCGCCAATCAATTCATGTACCCCCGAGCAGAATCGAACTGCTATCTAAAGTTTAGGAAACTTCTATTCTATCCGTTGAACTACAAGGGCAACTCAATTATATGCATCGGCACTATACGCGCCAATTTTATGCCGCAAATTTAGATAAAAAATGTGATATAGGCAATTTTTTTCACGCAAGACTATGTTATTATCCATATTTATCATACCTTTACATCATCCTTAGCAGTACCATCTTTGGCAATGGAGCAATCTTATGCACCGTCTGCTTTGGCATTATTATTGCAGAACTTTGTAGTATCATTTTATAAACTAAACACTAAATTACAGGAAAGATGAAAAATGGACTCATTATTTTAGCAATTGTTGTCGCTGTTGTTGGATTTATATTTATGTGGGCAAAAAGCGCATATAATGGCATGGTCGAGAAGCAAGAAGCTGTGGAGTCGGCGTGGTCGCAAGTCGAGAATGTGTATCAGCGTCGTGCCGACCTAATCCCGAACCTTGTAGCCACCGTGAAAGGATATGCGGCACATGAGCAACAAACTCTCGAGAATGTAGTGAGCGCACGCGCAAAGGCCACACAGATGACAGTAGATCCGTCAAAGCTCGACGAGGCTTCAATAAAGAAATTCCAAGATGCGCAAGGCGAACTTGGCAATGCACTCGGCCGTCTCCTTATGGTGACTGAAAACTATCCCGACCTGAAAGCCAGCGAGAATTTCAAAGACCTGCAAATACAGCTTGAAGGCACCGAGAACCGAATCGCTACCGAGCGCAACCGCTTCAATGAGGTAGCCAAGGAATACAACACCTCCATACGCCGCTTCCCTAACAACATATTTGCCGGGATGTTCGGATTTGAGCGCAAACCTTATTTTGAAGCCAAAGAGGGTGCCGACCAAGCTCCAAAAGTAGAATTCTGATGAAACGCGGTCTCGACAAATTCCTCTCGCCCGACGAACAGCGGGCCGTGGTGCAGAGCATCAAGGATGCCGAGCTGCGCACCTCGGGCGAAATACGTGTCCACATTGAGCCTAAATGCCCCACAGCTTTGCCAATGGAGCGGGCTGTGCAGGTGTTTGGCGAGCTGAAAATGTATGAGACCAAGGAGCGCAACGCCGTGCTGATATACCTCGCATATAAATCGCGCAATTTCGCAATAATAGGCGACAAGGGCATCAATGAGCGCGTGCCAGCCGACTTCTGGAACTGCGAGAAAGACACCCTCGCCACACATCTCCGTGCCGGGAACCCGTGCAAAGGCATCTGCAAGGTGATAGAACAAATCGGCGAGAACCTGAAAAATTATTTTCCTCATCAAGACGACGACATAAATGAGCAAAGCGATGAAATCTCATATAGCGAATAAGGCAAGCATCAAGTGGCTGACGGCTATGCTGATTGCATTTCTCAGCACAGTGACCGCAATAGCACAAGTCCCCGACGCGCCAAATCCTCCGCGACTGGTGAATGACTTTGCCGGCATTTTCAGCTCAGAGCAGAGAAAGACGCTGGAAGACTCGCTCGCCTACTTCGCGCGAAAGACATCCAATCAGATTGCCATCGTCACGATGAACGACCTTGGCGGAATGGAGCCGGCACAGATGGCCACCGAGATTGGCGAGAGATGGGGCGTGGGCGGCAAGGACAACCGCAATGGTGTGGTAATATTGATAAAGCCGAAGAACGCCACCCGAGGGCAGACATTCATCGCCACAGGCTATGGACTTGAGGGCTCACTGCCTGATGCCATATGCCGACGCATAGTGGATTCCCGCATGATTCCTGAATTCAAGAAAAACGACTACTATGCCGGCGTTGTGGCTGCTCTAAAAGTCATAAAGCCTATTGCAGCCGGCGAATACTCAAAGGAGCAATTCGAGGACGACGAGGACACTGACATGATAATAGGATTCATCATCTTTGCTGTCATGTTCGTGATAATATACATAATCATAAGCAGAGGCAACAAGGACGACGGCAACAGCGGCACAATGGGAAGCGGAGGCTTCTTTGGCGGTCCGATAATATTCGGCGGCGGAAGCGGTAGCCACAGCAGCGGCGGCGGAAGCGGATTCGGCGGCTTTGGGGGCGGAAGTTTCGGCGGTGGCGGAGCTGGTGGCTCTTGGTGATACTCTGCCAGCATCGCTATTCTAAACACAACTTAATTGACTAATACGCACTATGAACATCAGATTGCCTAAAAGACTTGACGGAAACGAGCCTATCATGCTTACCGACGTGCGGCAAATCACCGTAATCGGCGCCAACGGTGCCGGGAAAACGCGTTTCAGCCGCACTCTTATGGAAGGTTGCGGCGACAAGACATTCCAGATGTCGGCTCTTAAAGCCCTGTTCCCCTGTGTGGAACACAGCACCCGAAAAGGATCTATCGACCAGCTTTTCGATGCCACTGCCAGCAATTCGCATTTTCTGAAAGATGACGCACAGACCGAATTCGACAGGTTGATATTCCTGCTTCTCCACGACGAATTTGTGGATATGCTAAAATACAAGGCTCTTATCATTGGCGGCGAGCATCCCGATGTGCCTCGCACAAAACTTGATGCCACTGCCCGGCGATGGGAAGAGGTATTCCCTAAGAACCATCTTCTGCGCGAGAGCGGCAAACTTCTGTTCTCCAATGATTCCCACGATGAGCCATACAATGCCCTGCGGCTGTCGGACGGTGAGAAGGCGGTACTATACTACATAGGAGCTGTGCAATATGCCATGCCGGGAGCTGTGATTTTCGTTGATGACCCAGAGACATTTCTCCATCATTCTATAATGCAGGCTCTGTGGAACGTGATAGAATCTATGCGCCCCGACTGCACTTTCATCTACAACACGCACGACATAGGATTCGCCTCATCGAGAATCGACAACACCTGCGTGTGGGTTCGCAATTTTGACGCTCTTAAAAAAGCGTGGAACTACGAAGTGGTAGATACCAATTCCACCATATTCTCCGAGCAGCTTTTCTTCGACCTGCTCGGAAGCCGCAAGCCGGTGCTTTTTGTGGAGGGCGACGAGGTTCACAGCATCGACAGCAAGCTCTATCCGCTCATTTTCACTGAATATACGGTGAAGCCCCTCGGCAGTTGCAACAAGGTGATAGAGACCACCCGCTCATTCAATGGGCTTGAATCATTCCACCACCTCGACAGCCACGGGCTTGTGGACCGCGACCGCCGCGACGACAAGGAGGTGGAATACTTGCGCGAGAAGAAAGTTTTTGTTCCTAATGTGGCAGAAATCGAGAACATATTCATGCTTGAAGGAATAATCCGCACTGTGGCTGCCCACTACAAGCGCAATGCCACAGAGGTATTCCTCAAAGTGCGACAGGCTGTAATAGGGATGTTCAGCTCGCAGGTGCGGCAACAGGCTCTGCAACATGTGCGGCATCGCGTGAAGCGCAAAGTGGAGGTGCGCATCGATCGCAGATTCCAGAATATCAACGCGCTCGAAGAACACATGAGCGACCTCGTGAACGAGATTGACCCCCGCGGGATGTATGAGGCCATCTGCCGGGATTTCCACCGATACATCAACACAAGCGACTATGCTTCGGTGCTGAAAGTGTTCAACGAGAAGTCGATGCTCCCGGAAAGCGGCGTAGCGCAACTTTGCGGATTGAAGAACAAAGAGGAATACATCCGTGCCGTGCTGAACATTCTCAAAGAGGATGGCAGTGATGCCGATGCCATACGCCTTGCCGTGAAACGCTGCTTCGGCATCATTTAGTCCAAATTATGCTCACGACAAGACGCATTCATGCGCACAAGAGCCGGATTTGTGATAATTCTGATTTTGCAGACAGCCATCGGCTTGCACACAATTTCGGCGTGCTTTTTGCGTTTTGATAATAGACGGTTATTAACCCGAAATGCGTGAATTATTTTTCAGCGAGAACCGCCAGCGGGCAAAATATTGACTACAAGATGAAAAAGAAGATAAAAATATGGGTGGAGTGCGCAAGGTTGCGTACACTGCCCGTTTCGGTTGCAGGAGTGATTATGGCTGTGGGATTTGCGAAGTTCCACCATTGCTTTGACATGATTCCGGCTGTGTTATGTTTTCTGTTTGCGGTTTTAGCTCAAATCGTGTCAAACTTTGCCAACGAATACTACGACTTCAAGCGCGGGAGCGACAAGAAAGGGCGCGTAGGTCCACGCCGCGGAGTGACTGAAGGTGACATCAAGCCCGACACGCTGCGCAACGTCACTTTTGCCACTCTTGCAATAGCTTGCTCCATAGGGTGCTGCCTTATCCCTTACGGCGGATGGTGGCTGCTGCCGATTGGTGTGCTGATAGCAGTTTTCGCCTTTGCCTACAGTGCCGGACCTTATCCTCTGTCTTACCATGGGCTTGGCGATGTGGCTGTGTTGATATTCTTCGGTATAGTGCCTGTAAATCTCACGTTCTATGTTCAAGCCGGATATTTCGACCCGCTCACCATGCTCGCATCATTCTCTATAGGACTTATGGGAGTGAATGTGCTGCTTGTGAACAACTACCGCGATGTGGAAGACGACCGCGAGGCAAACAAGCGCACAACCGTCGTGATTTTCGGGCGCAAAGCCGCACAAGTGGGATATCTGTTCAATGGTTTCATTGCCATTTCGCTGCTTGCTCCTGTGTGGGTGATAGTACCCGTGTGGGTTCTCGTCATCCCTCTGCTCTACCTTGTGCTGCACACCGCCACATGGATTAAGCTATCAAAGACAGAAGGTGCCGCCCTGAACCCTCTATTGGGCAAGACGGCACGCAATATGCTGATTTTCTCGCTGCTGCTCTCCGTGGCTTTCTGCTTCGTGAACCGCCACTTGATTGCTACAGCCTGACATAATTCCGAATGATTGATTAGTCCGAATCTTATTGACAGATTTTTAGTTTAAGATTCTATAGAACATACCCTCTCAGCACTTCTACAGCATCCCCTTGGTGGACGGCAGACGATAAGTGAACACATCGCGGCGGATAGCACACTTCAGCGAGCGCGCAAACGCCTTGAAGATGCCCTCTATCTTGTGATGCTCATTCTCGCCGTGAGCCGAAACATAGAGGTTCATGCGCGCGCTGTCGCTCAAGCTCTTGAAAAAGTGCAGGAACATCTCGGTGGGCATCTCTCCTATCTTTTCGCGGCGGAACTCCGTGTCCCACACAAGCCAGCTTCTGCCTCCAAAGTCGAGGGCCACAGTGCAGTTGCAATCGTCCATCGGCAGCATGAATCCATAGCGTTCTATGCCTCGCTTGTCGCCAAGAGCTATGCGTATGGCATCGCCAAGAGCTATGGCAGTGTCTTCAATGGTGTGGTGCTCATCCACCCACAAGTCGCCTTTCACCTTTATCTTCAAGTCGATGCCCGAATGACGGCTTATCTGGTCGAGCATATGGTCAAAGAAGCCTATGCCAGTGGCAATTTCGCACTCGCCATTGCCGTCAAGGTCGAGAACAATGTCGATACCGGTCTCATTGGTCTTTCGCGCCACATGGGCTGTGCGACTGCCGGCGCGCAAGAAGTCGCTTATGCGGTCCCAGTCGTCGGTTATCAGAGCCACAGCGTCCTCCAGCCCAGCTTCAGCCACAGCCTTCTTGCCGCCTTCATATCCAGTAAAGAATATAGCCTTAGCACCGAGATTTTGAGCGAGCATCACATCGGTCAAGCGGTCGCCTATCACGAATGAAGCGGCAAGATCGTAGCTGCCGTCGGTATATTTGCCGAGCAACGCCGTTCCGGGCTTGCGTGTGGGCTTATGCTCATGCTCGAAGGTCTTGTCGATAACGATGTCATCAAATTTCACGCCTTCACCTTCAAGGGTTTTCAGCAGCAGACGGTGAGGAGGCTCAAAGTCCTCGGTGGGGAACGACGGTGTGCCAAGTCCGTCTTGATTCGTCACCATCACAAGCTCATAATCGAGATGCGAGGCTATGAATGCCATATTCTTTATCACCTTGGGGATAAATTCAAATTTCTCAAGCGAATCGAGCTGATAATCCACAGGCGGCTCCACAACAAGTGTGCCGTCGCGGTCGATAAACAAAGCTCTTTTCAGCCGTGGGGCAGCATTATTTTCGTTCATATTCACGGATTGCGTTTATTAGTTCTTCATTCTCGGATGCAGTGCCCACTGTGATGCGCAGACATCCCACACACTTCTCCACACGGTTGCGGTTGCGCACGATTATGCCTCGGTCGCGCAAAAAGTCGTAGAGCGCATCGGCATCATCCACACGCACAAGCACGAAATTGGCATCGGTGCGGTACACACGCTGAACGCAGCGCAGAGTGCGCAAATCATCGACAAGTGTCTGGCGGTTGTGCAGCAGCGTAGCCACCCAATCCACTATCTCTGAATATCTTCCGAGCATTTCAAGCGCATACTGCTGCGTGAGCTTGTTCACATTATATGGATATTTCACCTTGTTGTAGAATGATATGATGTCGCGCGAGGCAAACGCCATTCCGAGCCTAACGGCAGCACTGCCCCAAGCCTTGGAGAATGTCTGCATCACTATCATATTGGGCAGCTCGTCGAGCTGACGGAGCATTGTTCCTCGCTCCGAGAAGTCGATATAAGCCTCATCCACCATCACAATGCCGTCGAAACGCCGACAAAGCTCAGCAATCTCATCGGTGCTGAAAGCATTACCAGTGGGGTTGTTGGGAGAGCAAACCCACATAATCTTTGTATGCTCATCGGCTCGCGCAAGCATGGCTTCTATGTCCAGCCCGAAATCATCGGTAAGCTCCACACGGCGATATTCCACATTGTTGATGTCGGCACACACCTCATACATTCCATAACTTGGCGCGATTGCGACCACATTATCCACCGCCGGCTCGCAGAAGATACGGTAGGCAAGGTCTATGCACTCGTCGCTGCCCACACCAAGGAAAATTCTGTCGGCCGGCACATCTCGAATCCCGCTTATGCGCTCTTTAACCGCAAGTTGCAACGGATCGGGATAACGGTTATAGGGCGAATTGAACGGATTCTCGTTGGCATCGAGAAATACCGACGCATTGCCCGTGAACTCGCTCCGAGCCGAGCTGTAGGGGGCGAGCTTCCAAATATTCGGTCTTATCAGTTTTTGAAGATTCATTTTCTTGACTTTTTATTCAAAATCGGCCGTTAGGCGGTGTTCAAAACAGCATCATCTTCGTCCTAATGGCCGATTTTTGATTTACTATTGTGGGTTATCTCCTTTATTCTCATTCAGTCTCACGGTCACGGCAAGGCGGTGTGCCATAAGATTCTCGTTTTCAGCAAGAATCTCAATCTCATGACCAATCGACTCCAATCCCTCTTTGGTGAGATGCTGGAAAGTTATCTTTTTAGTGAAACTGTCGATGTTCACTCCGCTGTAAGCCTTGGCATAGCCGCTTGTGGGCAGAGTGTGGTTGGTTCCCGACGCATAGTCGCCAGCGCTCTCGGGCGAATAAGCGCCTATGAACACCGAGCCGGCATTCTCCACTCGCAGTGCCATATCCTCAGCATCTGTACGGTTGATGATGAGATGCTCAGGGGCATAGCCATTGGCGAAGTCCATAATCTCATCATCGTCGTGAAGCAGGATTATGCGGCTGTGCGACAGAGACTTCTTCATCATCTCCTGACGTGGCAAAGTGCTGAGCAACCGCTCTATCACTGCCGGCAGCTCCTCGGCAAGCGTCTTGTCGGTGGTGAGCAGTATCGACTGGCTGTCAGGTCCATGCTCGGCCTGCGACAGGAAATCACTCGCCACAAATTCGCGCGAGGCTGCACCGTCGGCAAGAATCATCACCTCCGACGGTCCTGCCGGCATATCTATTGCCACAGCCTGACGGCTCACCTGCTGCTTTGCCTCCATCACGAAGCGGTTGCCGGGGCCGAATATCTTATACACTTGCGGCACGCTCTCAGTGCCATAAGCCATAGCGGCTATCGCCTGCGCACCACCTACCTTATACACATCGGTCACTCCAGCCACCCGTGCGGCATAAAGGATGGCAGGATGCACCTTGCCCTGCTTGTTGGGCGGCGTGCAAAGCACTATCTTACGGCAGCCGGCCAGTCTTGCCGGGATGGCGAGCATCAGCACAGTGGAGAACAGCGGTGAATTTCCGCCCGGTATATATAGTCCCACCTTGCCTATTGCCACCGCTTTCTGCCGGCAGTTCACTCCCGGCACGGTGTCGATGCTGATTTCAGTCATGCGCTGAGCCTTGTGGAACTTCGATATGTTCTTGGCAGCCACAGCTATGGCATTTTTCAATTTTATATCCACTATGTCGTCGGCTTCGTCAAACTCCGATACCGGCACTTTCAGATTGCCGATTCTCACTCCGTCAAACCGCTCGCCAAACTGGCGCAAAGCTTCGTCTCCGCCACGCTTCACGGCTTCGAGTACACCCGCCACCGTGTCGTGCAACTCCTTGGTGTCGGCCACGGCACGTGTCATCAGCGAGTTCCACTCGCTGCGTGCCGGATACTCCACAAGATTTATTATATCAGCCATAATGCAAACTCTCTCCTATCTCATATTATTACAATACCATCTTCTCAATGTCAAGCACAAGTATGCCCTCAGCTCCCGCGCTCTTCAGCTTATTGATTATCTCCCAGAAGTGCTTCTCCTCAAGCACCGAGTGAACCGAGCACCAGTTCTCGTCGGCAAGCGGAAGCACTGTCGGGCTTTTTATGCCCGGAAGCACATCAAGCACATCGCGCAGTTTGTCCTTAGGCACATTCATAAGTATATACTTCTTGCCTTCGGCAGCTTTCACAGCCTCGATGCGGAACATAAGCTCATCAAGCACCTCCTGCTTGTCGGCAGTTAGCTCGCAGCCGTCGCTGCCTATCAGCACAGCCTCCGATTGCAGCACGGTCTCCACCTCAACGAGATTGTTGCTCACAAGAGTGCCGCCCGACGACACTATGTCGAAAATGGCATCGGCAAGCCCGATGCCCGGAGCTATCTCAACCGAGCCGCTTATCACATGGATGTCGGCGGTTATGCCCTTCTCGTCGAGGAAGTTTTTAAGAATCTTGGGATATGATGTGGCTATTTTTCTGCCGTTGAACCATTCAAGACCGCCATATTCGGCATTCTTGGGAATAGCCAGCGACAAGCGGCACTTGCTGAAGCCAAGACGGCGCAGAATCTTCACATTCTGCTGCTTCTCAAGCACCTCGTTAAGACCCACGATGCCGATGTCGGCTGTGCCTGTAGCCACCGAATCGGGAATGTCGTCATCGCGAAGAAACAGAAGCTCGACAGGGAAATTGCGCGAAGGCACGAGCAGTGTGCGCTTCACGGCAGTGAGCTTGATTCCGGCTTCGGTGAGAAGCTCCATAGTTTCGTCATATAGGCGACCTTTAGATTGTACTGCAATTCGTAACATAGTATTTACTGTATATATTTTTTAATTGTTTATATTCACTGCTCATTCAGAGTTTCAAGACTTGTCGGCACCCACAATGCGAGTGCCGATAATAAAAAAGCCGGCTTTCCCGATTTTAACGGAAAGCCGGCAAATAATATCGTAAACTGTTGTCTCACAAAACTCAACCACACACTTCATTTGCAGCTCGCCGCTAATGCTTGCCGATGCAATGATGATGTAGATGTGAATGATTTACCAACATTTTCTTTCATTTTTCTGCAAATATATAACTTTTATCACAACAATGCAACACCATCCCGCATTTTTTCTTCAAAACTGCAAGCAATCCTCGAAAAAAGATAAAAACGCTCCTTCTAAACCGCCAAATCACCAACACACGAAACATTTGTAACAACTTTGTTAGTAACAACCTTGTTAGTAACAACTTTATTTCTTACTTTTGCAAGAGAAATATTTTTGGGAAATTATGGATAATAGGCCTTTTACATTTGGTGTTGCCACATCGGGCAACAACTTCACCGATCGCAAGCAAGAGACAGAACGCTTGCTTATGAATTTCAAGCACGGAATAAATACTGTGCTTATTTCACCTCGACGTTGGGGTAAGACTTCGTTGGTACAAAAAGTTTGTCGTTTGGCTGAATCCGACAAATTGAAAATTGTGTATCTTGATATATTCTCTTGCCGCAGCGACAGGGACTTTTATGATGCTCTTGCCACGGCTATTCTAAAACAAACATCCTCAAAAATTGATGAATGGATAGAAAATGTCAAGCTGTTTTTGTCGCGCATAAGTCCTAAAATATCCATCGGCACCGACCCCATGACTGATTTCTCCATATCGCTTGAAATGAATCCAAAGAGTGATGACATAGATGAAATACTGCAACTTCCCGAGAAAATAGCCCGAAAGAAAAATTGCAACATCGTAGTGTGCATCGATGAATTTCAGCAGATTGCTGAATTTAAGGACTCAAAGACATTCCAGAAAAGACTACGCACAGTGTGGCAGCTTCAGCAATCCGTATCCTACTGTTTATCCGGCAGTAAAAAGCATCTTATGAACGAACTTTTTGAGAAAAAGAGTCTTCCTTTCTATAAATTTGGTGATGCAATCTATTTACAGAAAATTGCCACTCCCGACTGGATTGATTACATCTGCTCTCGATTTGATGCCACAGGCAAAAGCATCTCACGAGAACTGGCAGAAAAAATATGCCAATTCGTGGATAATCATTCTTCTTATGTGCAGCAATTGGCATGGCTGGTATGGATTCACACCGAAAAAGTTGCCACAGATAATGATTTCAAAATGGCAATACAAGATCTTATCGACCAAAACACGCCACTTTTTGAGAAGCAAACAGAAAGCCTCACCACCTATCAAATGAATTTTCTGCGTGCAATTATCGATGGAGTGCATAGCGAATTTACCACGCAAGAAACACTCCATAAATATCAGCTTGGCACATCGGCAAACGTCACCACTGTGAAGCGGGCATTAATCAAAAAGGAACTTATAGATATAGAAAAACGCCAAGTCGTCATCCCCGACCCAGTGATGATATTATGGCTGAAACAGGGACTAATATAACGTATTTGCACTAAAACATAAATCGGTCATTAGAGCGCAAAACTCTAATGACCGATTCAAGTTTAACATATTATGGTTAAAAGGCTTATTATTAAAGCAATGGAGGAAGCCAGTGATTACATAGCTTCCTCCATTATGATAGTTATAAATTTTTATTCCACAGGAACTGCAGTGAGCGTTCCGTTCTTCAAATCAACTTCATTTTTTCACTATTGTAGCAGTATATGGTATATTGCTTAAATCGAGTGTAACAGTGTATGTTCCTTCACCCGGAGTAGCTATATTGCTGCCATTTTGAGTCAAGTCATTCAAATCACCACCAAGATTTATATCCCAGCCATCGTTTGCTCTGAACTTAAATTCACCGCCCTTAAACACGATGTCTCCAGTCCACTTAAGCATCGTAGCATCTACTGGAGAAAGGGGTGTTGAAACATTCCATCCATTCGGTGTGGCATCACCTGCTACACCGATTGTTGTAATCTGTGTCAATGAGTATTCCAAGTTTGCCGTATTCACCTTGCAGTAATACAATCCTGCAACATCAACCGAAATATTACCTCCCGCAGTACTTAATTTGCCAGCCTCATCGCCTGCGCCATAATTAATATGATCCCAGTCAAGAGCATTTGAGAACTTAAAACCATTAGTGCTTATATAAGCATAGCCACTGTAGTTGGAATAATCGGTTGTTCCAAGTTTTTGCGATGCAGCTTGACTCCAACCATTAGCATCACCAGGAGTGTATAGATAATCAACAGCCGATGTGAATGAGTATGTTCCATCTTCGATATTGATAGTAAGCAACAACTGTCCGTCAATGTTCAAGCATCCAGCGCCACAATCTTCAGTAGCGGTTCGAGCGACGAGCATACCTTCTGCTTCAGAAGATCCATTTTCAGCTACACCAAATGAGCCATAAGCAGCATCCACCCAGTTGCCAGTCTCATAGGTCGATTGAGGGACAATCTTCCACCACCATCCAGCAGCAGCCTGATCTTTGGTAATATCCACCTTAATTGTAAATACTGGGTCATCATACACATCCTTGTCGGAGTGATTCAATTTCACTGCTTCAGCAACACTCCATCCATTTATAGTTCCAAGAAGATAATAAGCCTGTTCAATTGGCATCTCACTTGGGAACGGAGTTACTAACACCTTGGATTGTCCGACATAAACGTCCGGACCACCAAGACGGACTACCGAATTTTCTCCTTTTTTAAGATAAGCCGCATAGCGTACATACACATCTTTTGCCTTTGGACTATGACTTACTGTGGCATAGTAAGCATCTTGCCACTCCTTGGCCGATGAACAAACTATGTTATTCACAACTGTTGCATTAATTTTTGTGGCATTAGCAAAATTCTCATTTGCCGACATCTCCATAGCAAACTCAACCTCGCTGTTTGCAGGCTGATCCTTCACCTCAGCAATTTGGAGAGACTTTATGGTGTCATTGTCTTCAGCAATTGCCTTCAAGTCGATTGCATCGGGCAGCACATTCGCCACTGTCACGCCATCAACAGTAAATGTTGGCTCCTGAGGATTTGTCTGAGGTGTTGCCTCCACCCATTTTTCTTCACAAGAAGCAAAACCCAAGCTAAGAGCCAGCATCAACATTATATTTAATTTTTTCATCATTTCTCTAATTAATTTGATTAAATGGGCGATTTGTCCGAGAGATTAGCCAAGAAAATCGCCCAATATTTTTAACGTTGTTATTGTGTGCTACTTCTTTTGAAATATTACAATGTTCTCATTTGTATCGACTGTTATTGCAACCTTTCCTCCAGTCCAATTCTGAATTTGCCATGAGCCCTTTCCTGCTACTGCTTCACCAGAATACAAATCTTCCTCAAATTCGATATCTACTGGACTGTCATCAACTTGAGAGCCGTAAGAGTCATCATCCCAACCTGTAAGTGCTTTATAGAATCGGAAGATGAATTTATCGGCAGGAATATTAAATGTTCCTGTATATATTCCATTATCCTCCATATCATACAACTTCCAGTCTTCATAATGTGCAGCATTTTCAGCAGTTGGGCCAGCCCATCCCTCTGGAGCACCTACAAGATAAATGAATTTCTTGTCGCTCAAATCAATGCCGCCAGCTTCAAACTTGACTGTCATCTTACTTGCGTTGCTCATATTGACAGTAATCTTCAATGTTCCACCTTGCCAATCTGGTATGTTAAAGCTACCTTTACCTTTAACAAGTTCGCCAGAGTACACATCATCAGTAAGCTGGATATCGACAGGATTATCATCGACTTGAATACCGTAAGAATCAGCATCCCAACCAGTAAGCGCAGTATAGAAGCGGAACATTGCTTTTCCTGCCGGTATATCAAATATACCTGTATAAATCTTGCTTCCAATCGCATCTTTGCTTTCAAACAAACGCCAAGCATCATAATGGTCTTTATTGCCAGCATTAGGACCAGACCATCCCTCAGGATCACCCACAAGATAGATATATCCTGGAGATTTAACGGCACAATAGCCTTTCACTTTCTCAAGCGCAATCGCATTTGACAAGATATCGGTATTTGGACGGGAGATATTGTTAATCTCATCTTTTGATCCATCATAGCTGAGTATATGAGCACGGACTCTGAAGTACACCTTGCGTGCAGGTTCATCTGTATAATTGTCAACATCATCAATTCCACGCAATTTGCAGATAGCCTCTGCTATAGAGCTTCCAGCAACATCGGCGCTGCATGAGCTAAAGTCTTCTTCAAGCTCAACATAAGAGTCAAGTCCTTCAGCCAAAGGTGTCGTGAAATCTTCATTCAAAGCCACTTGCACATTATATGTCGCTGCGGCAGCAAAGCCATAGTCGGGTTGCGACCATGTGAGATTGACCGACATATTCTCCGCAAGCTCATAATATTGAGAAGCTGTAGCTGGAGTATTAAGCTTGAAGCTTGTCGGCTGAGTCAAGGTTGGATTTTCATCCATCGGGCTATTGCATGACACTGCCACGAACAGCATCATCAAGATGCTCAAAAATATTGAATTTATTTTCTTCATTTCTTCTTAATTTTATTCGTTAACAAATCAATAACCCGGATTCTGATTGAACTCTGGCTGAGCTGCAATCACATTGGTCGGGATTGGGAACAAGTTCATGTAATCTGGGATTGACTTGCCTGCGCCGTCGTTGGTGCTTGACGCGCCCTTGAACGACCACACATAATTGCCGCCAGTGAATTTATTGAAACGCACAAGGTCGGTGCGGCGGGTGTTCTCCCAATACAGCTCGCGGCTGCGCTCGTCGAGCAGGTTGTCGGCTGTCATGTCGTCGGCAGTCCAAAGTGCAGGAGCGACCTTGCCGTTGGCGCGAGCCACATTGCCGGCACGTCCGCGCACATAATTCACATATTCAAGTGCCTTAGCAGCGTCGCCAACCTTGCCAACTATATTGCACTCGGCATACATCAGATAAACGTCGGCAAGACGTATCAGAGGCAGGTCGGTGTTAGGGAACTTGGTGTTGTTAGCATCGGTTGTGGTCATCGAGAATGTGTTGTCGTCGCCATGAAT
The DNA here is from genome assembly GCA_964459845.1 of uncultured Muribaculaceae bacterium. GTDB lineage: Bacteria > Bacteroidota > Bacteroidia > Bacteroidales > Muribaculaceae > CALZFJ01. Next base: position 91,837 of record CAYWOC010000001.1, read on the forward strand.
CAAGTTTGTGAACTTAATCACGCCATATCCGTCGGTGAACTTAGAGAAGCTTGTGTTCTCCTTACTGAAACCGTTATCCTCCTTGAGCCACATGCTCCAGCGGTCGTCGTCGCCAGTAAACTTGTCGGCAAGTTGCGGAGTAGCGTGCATACAGCCCCAGTTTGCGCTGCTGCCATAGTCGTTGCTGTTCATGTAGGCATTGTTGTCTTCCCAAGTCAAGTTGCTCAATGGAGCAGCCACAAGGAATGTAGTGCCGCCATAAGGCTGAGTCTGGTTAGCGTCGTAAGGAATACCCCAAAGGATTTCGTTCACGCCGCCACCGCCTGGCATATAAGTGTCGTTGTTTCCGCTGAACACATACATATAGAACGGCACAAGCCCCGAACCGTTGTAGCCTGCACCTTTGTGGCGGGCGATGATGTTCTCGCAATGTTCGGCACACTTGGTGTAGCCCTCGGCATCGTCGGCAAACACTTTTCCGTTGAGATAAAGACGGGCAAGCAGAGCCTCAACTCCATCTTTGCCCACACGGCCAAAGTGAGGAGTGGTGTCGGGGAATGCAGCCACAAGCGTCTCAAGCTCGCCTTTCAGCCAAGTGTAGAGCTGTGCGCGAGATTGCTGCACAGGCTTGTCGCCAGCTTTCGAGGTTTCATCAAGGAAGCCGCCGTTGCCGAAGAGGTCGATAATGTTATAGTAGCTCAATGCGCGGAGAGCGCGTGCTTCGAGCTTGTATTGGTTCACCGTGGGGTTGTCGATGTCTGCCACTGCGCGAAGGAAGTCGTTGCAGATGGCAATGTGGACATACATACGGCTGTAAGTACCGAATATGTTGGCGTTACCCTTGCTCCAAGTGTCGGTCACAAGGTCAAACACGCCTTCGTCAGCCCAAATCCAGTTGGTCTCATCGGTTGTAAACTCGTTGAGCATAAACAATGCACGGGTGTATTGGCTTGTACCGCCGTCAAGGCCGGCGATATCAGAGCTTCCGTCAGGACCGCCTTGTCCCGACACGGCTATTCCAGAATAGCATTTAGCCATCACCTGCTCTATCTGCTCATCAGTAAGATTTCCTGCCACTATGGTGTTAGGGTCGTTTGGCTTAAGGTCCAAGTCGCCCACACAAGAAGATGCACCGAGTGCAAGTGCCGCGCAGCAAATCGCAAATATTTTATTCTTATATGATTTCATTTTTTATAACTTCATTTTTAAGAGTTAGACATCTCATGCACAAGGTTTAGAATGTAGCGACCACGCCAAGTGTGCCTGTCACAGAACGAGGATAGACCGAATTGTCGATACCGCCTTGAACCTCAGGGTCAAGACCCTTATACTTGGTAATCACGAATGGATTCTGCACTGCACCATACACACGCAGACGGAGCTGGTTCTTGATAAGACCCGGCCAAGTGTAGCCGAGGGTGATGTTGTCGCAGCGCAAGAAGCTTGCATTGCGCAACCAGTAGTCGCTCTTCACGATACCTACCGATGGGTTTACTGTACCAGTGAAGTAGTAGTCGCTCTTCACGAGGTTGCTCAGGCTTGCGTTTTTGTAGGTGTCTTCAAGAGTTGAGTGTGTAGAAAGTACGTTGGCATACACATAGTTGCCAATGTTGGCACGTAGCGAGAAGCTGAAGTCCCAGTTCTTATAGTTGAAGTTAGAGCCGAATGTCATAGTGACCTTAGGATCCGGGCTGTGGCGGATGCGGCGGTCGTCGTCATTGATTACGCCGTTGCCGTCTTGGTCCACATACACGCCTTCAAGCGGATTTCCAGCCTCGTCATAAACCTGCTCAAGCAGGAAGAATGAATTGGCAGGATAGCCCACAGCATGGACTTGGCAGGTAGAACCGGTAGGTCCGCTGATTCCGCCAGTGGTTATATAAGAGCCGTCGTTGTTGAGCTTTGTAATCTTGTTCTTGTTGTAAGCCACATTGTAGTTGAGAGTCCAAGTGAAGTCCTTGGTCACTACTGGACGGGCTGTGATACTGAATTCCACGCCCTTGTTCTCAAGCGAACCGATGTTCTGGTTCATCATATTAGTGGTTGCAGAACCTACAGGTATAGTCACATAGCTCAGCAAGTCTTTAGTCTTGCGGAAGTAATATTCGATGCTTGCAGTGATTCGGTTGTTCAAGAATCCGAAGTCGAAGCCGGCATTCCAAGTGGTTGTCGATTCCCATTTAAGGTTTGCGTCATATCCTTCTGGATACAGAGTGTTGATGAATCCGTTGCCCGAGAGTGAAGGATAATTAGAGCCTTGCACTGAAGATGTGTAGCGGGCAAGATATGGATAGTAGTTGTCGCCAAGGTCTTGCTGACCGGTCACACCCCAGCCGAGGCGGAGCTTCCATTCGTTCATCACCTCTTTTGCGCCCTTCATCCAAGGCTCGTCGGAGATTTTCCATCCCAATGCCACTGCGGGGAATGTGCCCCAGCGGTTGTCCTTGTGGAAGCGAGAAGAAGCATCGCCACGCACTGTGGCTGTAATCAAGTAGCGTCCCATCAAGGTGTAGTTCACGCGTCCGAAGAACGAGATGAGCTGCAAGTGGTTTGCCCAATAAGTCTTGGCAGGGTCGGTGTTGGTTGTGCCGATGCGGTCGGTAGCCTCAGCGATAGTGTAGGAGCCGTCGGCATTAAGCACAGGAGCGGCAAAACCATTTGTGGTGAATTCAGTTCCGTTGTTGTGTCCGTCTTGCTTGAAGTGCTGCCAAGAATATCCGGCAGTCACATCGAAGTTTGACTTGATAGCCTCCACTTCCTTCTTATAGTTGGCATAGAAGTCAAGCAGCGTGTTGCTCTTGAATTGCTCCACATAATAGTGGTTGCCCGCGCCGTCACCCTTCCAGCCTTTCCAAGCTGTAGGAGAATTGGCAGCAGTGTAGATATGTTCTTTCGCCTTTGTCACATCGTAGCCCAAGTTAAGGTTCAAGTGCAAATCTGGAAGCCACTTGATGGCATAGTCAATCTGCAAGTTGCCGTTGCTGCGATACACATCAGCCTTGTCGTCCTTGTCGTAGATTGTGGCAAGTGGATTGACAGTGGCGTTGGTGTTGAACGTTCCTCCAGTAGTCCAAGTGTTGAATCCGTTGAACATGAGTCCGTTGCCTATTGCATTGCCGTTCTTGTCCACGAAGTTAACTCTTGTGTTTGTATAAACGTCGCGCGTAGGGTCGCTTGCAAGCGCACCGTTCACAGCACCTGCGTCGGCAAATTTGCTTCTCACATAATATCCCTTGGCGTTGGCATTGATTTTCAAGCGGTGGTTAAGGAACTCAGGGTTCAAGTTGAAGCCCACAGTCACGCGGTCCATGCCAGTGGTCTTCAAGATACCATTGTTGCTCGTATAAGTAGCCGATACGCGGTAAGGAAGGATGCCAGCCGTGCCGCCCACGCTCAAGTTGTAGTCATGGGAGAACGAGGTTTGCAGCACTTGGTCTTGCCAGTTGGAATTGGCGGTTCCAAGATTCTTTGCAGCATCGCTGTCGGCGCCGAAGTAGTTGGTGATGATGTTGCGGAACTCATCGCCGTTAAGCACGCTCCAAGTCTTGCGTGCAGTGTTCACGCTGAAGTTGGCAGTGAAGTTCACCTGAGGCTTGCCGGCCTTTCCGCGCTTTGTTGTGATGATGATGACACCATTTGATGCGCGCGAACCATAAATCGCAGTAGCCGAAGCATCTTTCAGGATTGTCATGTTCTCGATATTGTCGGGGGCAATCATCGACAGCGGGTCGGTCATGCCTTGGATGCTTGTGTTATCCACAGGCACACCGTCGATTACGATAAGCGGGTTGTTGTCGGCATTCAAAGAAGAACCGCCGCGCACACGGATTGTACCTTTACCGAATGGGCCACCCTCGGTGGTTACAGTCACACCCGGAGCCTGACCAACGAGCAGGTCGGCAGCCGAAGTGGAAATACCAGCCTGAATTTCGCTTGGCTTGACAGTGGAAACCGAACCGGTGGCATCGTTTTTCTTGACAGTACCATAACCGATAGCGACAACTTCGTCAAGAACGAGCGAATTTTCTTTCATGACGATTTTAAGAATCTTTTGTCCTTTTACAGGGACGTTTTGGGTCTCATAGCCCACATAGGATACCACGAGAGTGGCATTAGGAGCGACATCGAGCTGGAATTTTCCGTCGAAGTCTGTTGCAGTACCTGTGGTTGTACCTTGCGGTATAACACTTGCCCCTATAAGGGGTTCACCGGTACCATCGACAACCGCACCTTGTACGGTTATCTTCTGCGCTAAAGCAGGAAAGGTGAGACATAGAGCAAAAAGCATCACAATCCACGCTTTCCGATTCATCTGAAAACAAATGTCCTTCATGCAAGAATGTTTTTAGTTTTACATTTGGGTTTAATATATTATTTCTAATTTTTATTTCTACAACAAATAAATGACATTTATACGCACGACTTGGCTTCAACAGAAATGTCGCTACTGTTGAAAGAGATTGACAACCTTTTGACGGCTGCCACTAAACCCATAACGAGATTGATATATCGCGCCACATCTTCCTGTGTGCGCAACTCTTCTTAAAGTCAGCAGTTTTCACGGAAATGACTTTTTCATTCACTCAATCATAGGTTCATATCATTTAGCATAGGCTTATGACTCCTTTTAACAACAAATACCGACACCTTTTTTAAGGGTCGCTTATATAACAGCGCAAAATTAAGGACTTTTTTTTAATTTCACACGTTTTTTACATTAGAAAATTCATTATTTAACTATTGTAAAAAAACTAGTAACTATTCAGCTATAATGGATGTTGAATATCAGCAACTTGTGAATGTACAATTGTGACAGAAAGTCTCGAAATGACATCATTTACTATAATTTGTATATGCTCGATTTTATAATTCATTGATTATCAAGATGAATTTATGTTCTTTACCGCTGAATAGTTACAAAAACTATTCCTTAATTTTTTAACAAAAGCATTTCCAAGTTCTTTCATATATCTAAAGTTCCCCGAAAAAAGCCGAGTGGCTTCAATAAAACCACTCAGCCCCCGCTGCTCTTGGCAGCGAGGGCTGAGATTGTTGCTTTCTATTAAGTATGCTCAATGTTGCGAGCCGCAAACGTCAATGCCGATATTATTCAGCAAATTTCTTTACGATGATGCTTGCATTGTGTCCGCCAAAGCCGAATGTATTCGACAAAGCAGCATTCACAGTGCGCTTCTGTGCAACATTGAATGTAAAATTCAACTTATAGTCAATTTCCGGGTCGATGTCGTCATCGGCATGGTTGATAGTAGGAGGCACAATGTCGTCTTGAACCGACTTCACGCAGAACAGAGCCTCAAGAGCTCCAGTCGCGCCAAGAAGGTGTCCAGTCATCGACTTTGTTGAGCTGATGTTTAGCTTGTAAGCATCTTCTCCCCACACTTCCTTTATTGCCTTCATCTCAGACAAATCACCTACAGGAGTTGAAGTTCCGTGAGCATTAACATAGTCAATATCACTCGGCTTCATGCCTGCGTCTTTCAATGCGTTGGTCATAACGAGCTTAGCTCCCAATCCGTCAGGGTGTGTAGCGGTGATGTGATAAGCATCAGCCGACATACCTCCACCCGCAACTTCGGCGTAGATTTTTGCGCCACGAGCCTTAGCATGCTCATACTCCTCGAAAATGAGGCAAGCAGAGCCTTCGCCCATGACAAATCCGTCGCGCGACGCGCTGAATGGGCGTGATGCCTTCTCCGGCTCGTCGTTGCGAGTTGATAGAGCGTGCATAGAGTTGAAGCCACCCACACCAGCAGGGAAGATAGCAGCCTCAGCACCACCTGTGACGATTGCGTCAGCCATACCCAAGCGGATATAGTTGAATGCGTCAATCAACGCATTGGTTGATGATGCACAAGCCGACACTGTTCCGAAGTTAGGTCCGCGGAAACCATATTGCATAGAGATGTGACCAGCGGCAATGTCGGCAATCATCTTCGGAATGAAGAACGGATTGTACTTAGGTCCTTGGTCCTTATGCATTGCATAGTATCCAGCCTCTTCCTCAAATGTGTGAAGACCGCCGATACCGGCAGCGAAGATTACACCCACACGGTCGTGATTGACCGCCTCGGCATCTATGCCTGAATCGGCAACTGCCTGACGGGCTGCGACAAGGGCATATTGCGCATAGAGGTCATATTTGCGCACCTCTTTGCGGTCGAAATGATCTGCCGCATTGTAACCCTTCACTTCACATCCGAATTGAGTCTTGAACAGTGAAGCGTCGAAATGAGTGATAGGACCTGCTCCACTCACACCCTTCACGGCGTTGTCCCAAGTTGTTGCAACGTCGTTTCCAAGCGGAGTGATTGCTCCAAGCCCTGTTATCACTACTCTCTTTAATTCCATTTCTATTAATTAAATCGGAATCGGTTTATTACTTGTTAGCTTCGATGTAAGAGATTGCGTCACCTACAGTTTGGATGCCTTCTGCCTTGTCATCTGGAATTGTGATACCAAATTCCTTCTCGAATTCCATAATCAATTCTACTGTGTCAAGTGAGTCAGCTCCAAGATCTTGAGCAAAAGTAGCCTCTGGCTTTACTTCAGATTCGTTAACACCAAGTTTATCAACAATTATCGCTTTTACTCTTTCTGCAATTTCTTCAGACATAATAATTAAAATTTTAAATAGTTATAATTAATATTTGATTTTAGTTTTTTCGCATTTTGCGGTGCAAAGTAAATAATTATAATTCAGATATAAAAAGAAATCGATATATAAAATTCCGCAAATTGCACATTACCCATATAAATGTGCAATATTTTGCGCTTTTGCGGCTTTTTCCCTACTTTTCAATATTACATTTATGTTACAATTTAGCTGCAAAAAAACTTTTTAATACCTCAAATTGTAAAATAATATATACATTTGCGAGCAATTTTCAGGAATTACATTCAACATATAATATGAAAGCTCAAATTAAGCTATTTTTAGCACTCATGGCTGTGGCGACGCTTGCGGTCACAGCCTGCAAAAATTCAGGAGAAAAGACTTCAGAAGATTCATCGGCAAGCATTGAAAACTTTGAAACCAAAGCCACTTTCAAATCGGCGACCGCATCTTATAAATGCTTGAACGACACAGCTTTCGGCAAAGACGTGGAAGTTTATGCCATCCGCACGGCATCCATCCAATGGCCAGAGCAGCTTGGCGACAACGACCTAAAAGCTCTGCAAGACTCACTCATAGCCAGCGTCTTCAGCATGCAGAGCATGCCTATCGACAATGCTATCGAAAAATTCCTGTCGAGCAAGCCCGAGGACGAAGACTGCCAATTACAGAAGATTGACTCAGTGCCAACAGCAAGCGACAAATGCCGCATTCTCGCCAAATCGGTCAATGCCCACTCTATCGGCTTCACCGACAAATACATAGTTTATAAGATAGAGGAATATGTGGACAACGGTGGCGCACATCCCGTATTTGCCAACACGTTCCTCAACTACGACATCAAGAACAACCGGGTGATGAACTTCGACAGCATGTTCACCAAGGGCAACAATGAGCTTCTGCTCGATGTCATCAAAGCCACTTTGTGCGACATGTTCTATGCTCAATCGCTCTCTGAGCTGGCCGACCGCTCCGGCATTTTTACCGACCAGATTTTCGTGTCGCACAATATATATATTAGCGACACAAATGTTGTGTTCTACTACAACCCCTACGACATCGCACCATGGGCTGTAGGTCCGATAGCGGTAGTGGTGCCTGAATACGACCTCGACCAATTCCTCACTCCCGAAGCGCGCGAATTGTTCAAATAGGCGCAATTTAGCGAGCAAAACGTAATGGTATGTGGAGCAAAAACGTTATCTTTGCAGCATACAACACAACTAACCAAAACGTTTAGATTAATAGATATGAATCAAATCTCTCAACGCATCATGGCTATGTCGCCTTCGGCAACACTCGCCATGTCACAGAAGAGCAACGAGCTGAAAGCTCAAGGAGTGGATGTCATCAACCTGTCGGTGGGTGAGCCAGACTTCTTTACCCCCAGCCACATCAAGGAGGCAGCCAAGAAGGCTATCGACGACAATTTCTCGTTCTACACCCCAGTGCCGGGATATATGTCGCTGCGCAAAGCCATCTGCGGAAAACTGAAGCGCGAGAACAACCTCGACTTCACTCCAGAGCAGATTATCGTGTCAAACGGAGCCAAGCAATCGTTGTGCAACTGCATTCTTGCTCTCGTGAACCCGGGCGATGAAGTAATTATCCCCACCCCGGCATGGGTGAGCTATGTGGAGATGGTGAAGCTTGCCGAGGGAAAGAACGTGCTTGTGCCTGCCACTGTGGAGCAAGACTTCAAGATTACACCAGCTCAACTTGAGGCAGCCATCACCCCAAAGACCAAAATGGTGATGCTCTGCTCGCCGTCGAACCCTACTGGCAGCGTGTATTCGCGCGATGAGCTTAAAGCTCTTGCCGACGTGCTTGCAAAATACCCCGACATCATAATCCTTGCCGACGAAATCTACGAACATATAAACTACACAGGCGAGTTCAACTCAATATCTCAATTCGAGAGCGTGCGCGACCGCGTGGTAATAGTGAACGGAGTGTCGAAAGCTTATGCTATGACGGGCTGGCGCATCGGATTCCTTGCCGCTCCGCTATGGATTGCCAAAGCCAACAGCAAGTTGCAGAGCCAATACACTTCGGGATGCTCGTCGATAGCACAGAAAGCCGCCGAAGAGGCTTATAACGGCCCGCAAGACTGCGTGGAGACAATGCGTCAGGCTTTCGAGCGTCGCCGCGACCTCATCGTGTCGCTTCTCAAAGAAATTCCTGGGGTGAAAATCAATCACCCGGAGGGCGCGTTCTACATCTTCCCTGAGGTGTCGAGCTACTTCGGAAAGACCGACGGCACTCGCACCATCAACGACGCAAATGACCTTGCGATGTATCTGCTCGAAGTGGCCCACGTCGCCACTGTGGATGGAGCCGCATTCTGCGCTCCGGGGTATATCCGCCTGAGCTACGCCACCAGCGACGACAACATTCGCGAGGCTGCCCACCGCATAGCAGAGGCTCTCGCAAAATTGAAATAAGAAAAGCCAGCATTTTTGGGGATTGCCTTGAAGACAACAGCCTTGCGGCAATCCTCATTTTCACTTCTCAATTCAGCATTCAGGTCACCAGCAAACAACCGCAATAGGAAAATCAAGACCTAATAACCAAATAGAAAGATTTGCTCCATTACCTTTTATAAACTATTCAACAAACAAAACTTCACCAAAAACAAGACTCAAAGTCATGAAAACAAAATTATTTTTGGCACTCGCCATATTATTTTCAGTGGCGATACCAGCATCAGCACAAGTGCAACTGTTATTTATGGATATGGGACGCAATGTCATCGACCGCAACAAGAAACTTTATTGGATGGACGGTGACGACGATCCATGCTACGACATCTTAAACTACAAAAAAGCTGGAACTAAAGAGACTTTCAAGCTGAAGTCAAAAGAAGACCCAAGCGACACATATTCCGTTGTCATGACGCTATCTGCGAGCGGAGAGCCTCAGTCAATAACCCTCACCAGCAAAGCCGGCAACAAAACGACCAGCAAAGTAAGCACCACTTGCGGCAAAGCCGAAACAGATGCCGAATTAATACGTTATTTCAGAGGACTGGCCGGTTATCCACCAGAGCCAAGTGCCGCAAGTGCCGTGAGCGCGGGTTCTGTTGCAAAGAATCCTGCCGACATCAAATCAAGCAGCTCGCCCAAAGACGCTACCGACAAGGTGAAAGATGCCACTAAAGATGCTGTCGGCAAAGTGAAAGGCCTCTTCAAGAAGAAAAAGAAATAATTTCAAGGCAATAGGTCAATCCGGATTTGCCGAATACAATACGGGAAATCCTACAATACAACAACGGAGCAAGACAAAAATCCCGGACAGGTGCCTCTCAGCAGCACCAGTCCGGGATATTCTTTATATTTCAAAGACATGCGTTCACTCTTCACATAGGCAGTTTATCCGCCAATGCCCCGAATCAGCCAGTAAACAGAGCTTTTACTTCTCCGATTGCTCAGGCAGCAATCCCAGCTCTTTAATGGCACCAGTCTCAGGATAGAACTTCACGAAACTTGGACGTTTTTTATCGGTGAAAATTGCGGGGTCAAGACCAAAGTCGATGCCGAATTGTGCCACATCGAATGTCTTGGAGCAGACCTTCTCGCCCTCATAGCTTATAGTCAGCGTCGCACTTCCCGGGATACGGTACATCACAGCCCCTTTCGGCAACTTCTTCTCATTGCCTTTCTCATCCTTCGGGAGCTGCCCGCGCGCTTCTATCTTCAGCGAGAGAGTAGCCGGTGCGCCTCCAAGGTCATTCTTATCCACAATTCCATTGGCATCCGAGAGGCGGAACGCCACCTCCTTAGTCACCTCGTCCATAGGCACATAATCGAAAGTTTTCACTGCTGTGCCTTTTGAGCGTGTTCCGCAAAACAGAGCCATCAAGTCAGCCTCCTGCTCATCAAGATGATCAAGTATGAGCTTCAATGCCGCGCCGTCGGGCGGCATTTGATCGGCTTCGCCTGTGGCATAATTGGTGCGGCTCTCGCGCAATTTGTATATCATCTGCGCAGCAAGTTCGGCACGCTTGGCAGTCGATTCGCTGGTCAGCAGCTCGCCAGGGAGCGATTTTGCGAAATTGTTGTTGTCGAGTCGGCTTTCAGGGACATCGGCAGCTTTCTTCTCTCGTATGGGCAGCGCCACATTCTCCTCGTTGATTGCAAGCGGAAGTCCGTCTTCGGTCATTATGAGAAATGGCGATGAGCCAGACTTGAACTGCATAAGATAGCGGTTGCTCTGGTCGGGGACACCATAAGAATCCATGCTCACGCTCTTCAGCGACCACGTCTCGGAATCGGCAGTCACCACATCATCCACGCCAAGATACTTCTTGGCATACTTGTAGAATGGGCCAGCCTTGCACACAGTGCGCTCAGCCTCAACGGTTATTCTGACGTGAGTGACGGGCAATGAATACACCAGCCCATATTCATTATGCTTTGCGGCAGTGAACTTCTGCGTAGTTTGAGCAGCAGCACCCATTGCGCAAGCTCCCACAGCCAATGCCGCCATCAAATAGCTTATATGCTTCATATATAATATTCTTTTGTTTTATATCCTCATTTATTAGCAAGTTAGATTTCTTATAACCTGCCCGATATTTTCCACAATGTCGCCCGACACCATGCCGTAGGCTCCGTGAACCTGAGCAGCCATATCGCCGGCAGCTCCGTGGATAAACACCCCGAGCACAGCACTCGTGCGAGAGTCGTAGCCTTGGGCAAGGAGCGACGCAATTATGCCCGTAAGCACATCGCCGCTGCCCGCAGTAGCCATTCCCGGATTGCCGTTGCTGTTCACATACACCCGCCCCTTGTCGCTCACCGTGATGGTGTGGTGCGCTTTCAGCACTATGACAATCTGATATTTCTTAGCCACCTCAAGCGCGCGGCGCAGACGCTCCTCCTCGCTGTGGTGCGTTCCGAAAATGCGGTCGAATTCCATGGCATGCGGCGTGATGACCGACTTCGGCGGAATGAAGTCGAGCAGTGTGGGCCGGTTGTATATGCAGTTGAGCGCATCAGCATCCAGCACACACGGCTTGCGGTAGTTCTTCAGGAATTTCTCAAGAGCGTCGCAGGTCTTGTCGTCGGTTCCCATTCCGGGACCGAGAGCCACAGCCTGATAGTCGTGTTTCAATGCTATATCGGTGGTCACAAAGTCGTTCTGGTCGGCATCGAATTTTGCTTCAGGCACACTTATCTGCAATATTTCAAGTCCGCTGCACGGAGCATGCACCGACATAAGCCCGACACCCGAGCGCATAGCCGCCCTTGCAGCGAGAATAGCCGCACCATACATTCCATAGCTGCCTGCCACCAGCAGCAGATTGCCGAAATCATATTTATTGCAGTGCAGAGCGCGACGGCGCAGCACGTCTTTCACCTCATAGTCTTCCACAAGGTAGCAGTTGCTGTGCATCATGCGTATCGTGTCTTGGTTAAGCCCTACATCCAGCACCTTACATTCGCCCACGTTCTCGGCATTCTCGGCAAAGAAGAACGACAGCCTCTTGAACTGGAACGCATAAGTGACATTTGCCTTTATTATATTGCGACGGTCGCCCATATTGTACTCGCCGAGCAGCCCCGAAGGCGTGTCGAGCGACACAATATAAGAGCCGGCAGCTTTCGACTCGTTGATATACTGCACCAGCGAGGTGAAGCCGCCCTTCAGCGGCTCAAGCAGCCCCGAGCCGAACAGTCCGTCGATGATTATGTCATCACGTCCGAGTGCAGGAGGATCGAATTCGCCGCTCACCACCTCGGTGTAGTCGATGCCCTCCATGGAACAAAGGCGGTCGCGGTTGATGCGGCAGCATTCCGACAGGCGCGACGACGGGACATTGAAGAAAAATACTTCGATACGGCTATAACCTTGCTGCGTCAAAATCCTCGACACCGCAAGTGCCACACCGCCGTTGTTGCCCGGGCCGGCAAAGACCACGAAGCGGCGGTCGGGCCGCCAATGCGACATGATCTCATAAGCCACCGAAAGGGCAGAACGCTCCATCAGCTCGCTGTAGGATATCTGCTCATTCTTGATGGTATCATTCTCTATAGCCTTAATTTCTTTTGTATTAAATATCTTCATATAGCTGCCATCGGTAATTAATTCACAAAATTAATACATTTTCATCGACTTGTAAAGAATATTTTCAACTATTGTATGCAATTCGCTTGTACACATTAATAAACTTTCTTAACTTTGTGAAAATTTTTTCGGAATTATGGAAAGTATTACTATAAAGGGACTGACATTTGTGCCTTACTTGACACAGGAAAAGATAGCTGAGCAGGTTAAGCGTGTGGCTGGAGAGATTCGCCGCGACTTCGAGGGAAAAGATGCGCCAATATTCATCTGCGTGCTGAGCGGAGCTTTCGTGTTTGCCGCCGACCTTTACCGCGAATGTGAGCTGCACGAATCGGAAATAACTTTCATGCGCTTCAAGTCCTACGAAGGCACAAGTTCCACTGGTACCGTGAACCAAGTGATGGGATTGAAAGAAGACATCTCAGGCAGAAATGTCATTATCGTGGAAGACATCGTGGACACCGGTGTCACTGCCAAGAAGATGATTGAAGAGCTTCAGAAGATGAACCCTGCAAACATCAAGTTTGCCACCCTGCTTTTCAAGCCCGAATCCATCATTACCGATGCCCGTCCCGACTATGTAGGCTTCGAGATTCCGTCGAAATTCATCATCGGCTACGGACTTGACCTCGACGGCGCAGCACGCGACCTTCGCGACATATTCGTGCTGAAAGAAGACGACAAGCAGCAGGAGGCATAAGCCGACGAGCAAAACTTTCTACCCACTAAGAAAACAACTTTTCAAATATAGAATACACTAAATAAAAAACAACGACTATGTTCAATTTAGTTATCTTCGGAGCTCCAGGCTCTGGCAAGGGAACTCAGAGCGAGAACCTTATCAAAAACTACGGTCTATATCACATCTCTACTGGCGACGTGCTTCGCGACCACATCAAGCGCGGCACTGAACTTGGCAAAATCGCCGACCAATACATCAGCGACGGCAAACTCATCCCCGACGAGCTGATGATCAACATCTTGGCAAGCGTTCTCGACGACAATGCCGAGGCTACCAAGAAGGGTGTTATCTTCGACGGCTTCCCCCGCACTATCGAGCAAGCCAAGGCTCTGAAAAAGATGCTCGCCGAGCGTGGCTCTCAGGTGGATATCGTTATCGGCCTTGAAGTTCCTGAAGAAGAACTTATCGAGCGTCTTATCAAGCGCGGCAAGGACTCGGGCCGCAGCGACGACAATCTTGAGACTATCAAGAAGCGTCTCGACGTTTACCACAATCAGACATCGCCTCTGCGCGACTTCTATGTGGCAGAAGGCCTTTATGCGCAAATCCAAGGCACTGGCACTGTGGAAGGCATCTTCGACGACATCAAGGAAGCCGTAGAAAGCAAGAAATAAGACATGTGCGAATGTGTGCATTATCGGCACATCGTGAAGCATCATCACAAATAATTATATTTCTCAGAAAGAGAAGTTTGCCACATCGTGGCTGCTTCTCTTTCTTTTTTCACCTCATCCAAATTCTGCATTTGGGCTTGCGATAACGAAAGGCAAATCCGATATCAGAAGTTGATTTTTAACGGATTTTTAATGTCGTTTTCTTGCAGATGTCGCATTTATTTGCGAATATTGTAGCCGTTTTTTGGGACTAATCTTTTTTATGCAAGCAATAATTGTATTGACCACACCCGACCTCTATTATGTGGCGGTGTGCTTCGCGTTCATAATCACTGGGGTAATATGCAGCATCATCCGATGGACACACATGTGCCATCCCTACGACGAGCATGCCGACTATTTCTATCCGGCGCGGAAGCAGATGTCGGCAATGTATGCCGGCGTGCTGCTGCAATTTCCCTACCTTATATATCCGCAAGACCCCGACACTTGGTTCTTCATACGCTCTTTCGGCATAATATACTATGGGCTGTGGATTTCGATGGTGTTCATGCGCTATTTCGACAGGAAAAAGCTGTATTACAGCAAGGCAGGACAGGTCATAACCTACATATCAGTTATCTATATGGCATACATGTTCTGCATATCGTTAAAGCATTCCACGCAGATTACGGGCATCACATATATTATAATGTATTCAGCCACGGTAGTCCTCGGAATGCTGCTGTGCCTGCTGTGTCTGAAGCAACTGCACTCGTTGCGCAAGAAAATTCAGAACTATCACTACAACAACTTCTCCAGCGAAGATGAGTTTCCCCACAAGTTTGCGGTGAAAGTCATATATATGCCGCTCGTATGGCTGCTGATAATGTGGATTGTGTTTTTCACCGGAAGCCGCACGGTGAAGTGCATTTTCGATGTGATAACTATAATTTGGATTATAGCCTTCCTCGTGATGATTCTGCATCCTCAACGCTCGCTCATCCCCACCGAGGGCGAGGAGAAAATCAAGCAGATAGTGAACGATGAGACAGAAAAAATCGTTGCCGAAAATCTCGAAATCGAAGAGGATGCCCCTATCGACACCGCCACTGCCGGCAATAGTGACGACAAAGGAGTCTCTTCCGCGGCAGATCACGCCAGCGAGGAGAATCTTGAAGCCATCGAGGCGATAAAGTCGGAAATAGAGTCCATCATCATCGGCAAAAAAAGATTCCTCGACACTCGATATAGCCTCGACGCACTCGCCGACGAGATAACATCATGCGGACGCACAAAGCTGTCGAAAATATGCGCCAAGCATATGAATGGGTTCTACTACATTGTGAACCGTCCACGCGTGGAATATGCAGAAGAATACAAGCGGCAGCACCCCAATGCCACCAAGCAGGAGATTGCACTTGCATCGGGGTTCACCTCACGCGACAACTACAAGCATGCCGTCGGTGTGGTTGAAAGAATCAACAAAAGCCGTGGCATTTCTTAAAAACCACCCATTTTTAACTTCTTATAACACAAATCGTGCTGAAATCAGTGTTTTTGAACTGACGTTCTTGCATTTTGACGTTATTTTGCAGCGTGTTTAACTAAGAAACATTAAGCACCCCCACAACGCCAAAATTGCAAGTTTTTAGATATACACACCAAAAACCTTAACCTACCAGACCAAATAACAGACACACATTACCCCAAGGGGGAAGCCGCCCGCTTTGTAGCGATGCTGCTTCCCCATATTTATTTCAAGACACAACCTATGAAGACCGCACACCTCTAAAAAGCAAATTATCGGCAAATAGCACACAAAATATAACAATCAAAGTTCTTACGACCGATTCTGGTTAAAAATGATTTCAAAAAAACGCTATTTTATTTTGTTTCTATTTTCGTTTGCACTATCTTTGCCCACGACTTTAGAGATAATTTTCTAATGCCAACTATTTTAATACTCAGACATATAACATAATACACAGAATTAATATGTTAGACAAAACTAATGTAAAGGTCCTCGACCGTGTAGTCATCCGCTTTTCGGGCGACTCGGGAGATGGAATGCAATTAGCGGGAAACATCTTCTCAAATGTGTCGGCAGGTGTCGGCAACCAGATTTCTACTTTCCCCGACTATCCAGCCGAAGTAAGAGCTCCTCAAGGCACGCTAAGCGGCGTTTCGGGATTCCAAGTTCACATTGGTAAAGGTGTATATACGCCGGGCGACAAGGCTGATGTCCTTGTATCCATGAACCCTGCTGCCTTGAAGCAGAACGTCAAGTTCCTGAAAGACGGCGGTGTGGCTATCGTGGACATCGACTCGTTCAAAAAATCCGACCTCGACAAAGCTCTTTACACCACCGACGAGCCTTATAAAGAGATTGGCTTGAAAGGTGAAGTCGTGGAAGTGCCTATGACTTCAATGGTGAAAGCGGCACTCGCCGACAGCGGTCTCGACAACAAGAGCATAATGAAGTGCAAAAATATGTTTGCCCTCGGATTGGTCTGCTGGCTGTTTGACCGTCCTTTGGAAAGCGCGCTGCACTTGCTTCACAATAAATTCGCAAAGAAACCTGCAATCTATGAGGCAAACTCTAAGGTTATGCAGGCTGGTTATGACTACGGCCACAACATCCATGCTTCTGTATCTACTTATCGCATTGAATCCGACTCTATCCGTCCGGGAAAATATACCGACGTGAACGGAAACACCGCCACTGCTTGGGGTCTTATCATGGCATCCGAGAAAAGCGGCCGCCCATTGTTCCTCGGCAGCTACCCTATCACTCCTGCCACCGACATCCTTCATGAGCTTGCCAAGCGCAAAGACCTTGGCGTGAAAGCTTGCCAGATGGAGGACGAAATCGCTGGCGTATGCTCGGCTATCGGAGCTTCTTTTGCCGGCGACCTTGCCGTGACAAGCACATCGGGTCCTGGTCTTGCATTGAAGTCGGAAGGTATAGGACTTGCCGTGATGGCTGAGCTTCCTCTTGTGGTAATCGACGTTCAGCGTGGAGGGCCATCTACCGGACTTCCTACAAAGACCGAGCAGACCGACCTTCGCCAAGCCCTATATGGACGCAACGGCGAATCTCCTCTTGCCGTGGTTGCAGCAGCATCGCCTACCGACTGCTTCGACATGGCTTTCGAGGCTGCACGCATAGCTCTTGAACACATGACTCCAGTAATCCTTCTCACCGACGGATTCATAGCAAACGGATCTTCGGCTTGGCGCATTCCTGAATACGACGAGTATCCAGCCATCAAGCCTCCTTTCGTAAAGCCCGAAATGCTTGAGCAAGGATGGCGGCCTTATATGCGCAACGAGGATAACAAGGTGCGCTATTGGGCTATCCCAGGCACTCCGGGATTTGGTCACCGTCTTGGCGGCCTTGAAAAGGATTACAACACAAGCGCAATATCTACCGACCCTGCTAACCACGCTAAAATGGTGGCTGCACGTCAGGAGAAAATCGACCGCATAGCCGACAACATCCCGGCTCTTGAAGTTCAAGGCGACCCGGATGCCGACACTCTGCTTATCGGCTGGGGCGGAACCTACGGACACCTTTACACTGCCGTCAATGAGATGAACGCAGCAGGCAAGCGCGTGGCATTCGCCCACTTCCGCTACATCTGCCCGCTACCTAAGAACACAAGCGAGGTTATCGCCCGCTACAAGAATGTGGTTGTGGCAGAACTTAACAACGGACAGTTTGCCGATTATCTGCAAGCCAAGAACCCGATGAAGCTGATTCACCGCATCAACAAGGTTCAAGGTCAGCCGTTCTTAGTGAAAGAAATCATAGATGGTGTAACTAAAATTATGGAGGGTAAATAATCATGGAAGAGAACAAATATACAGCAGCCGACTATAAGAGCGACCAATATGTGCGTTGGTGTCCAGGTTGTGGCGACCACGCCATCCTTAATGTGCTGCACAAATCAATGGCAGAACTTGGAGTTGCTCCCTACGACACAGCAGTGATTTCCGGCATCGGATGCAGCTCTCGCCTGCCTTATTATATGAACACCTACGGTTTCCACACAATCCACGGACGTGGAGGAGCTGTGGCTACCGGCTTCAAGGTGGCCAACCCTAAGATGACCGTTTGGCAGATTGCCGGCGACGGCGACGGTCTTGCAATCGGCGGAAACCACTTCATCCACGAAGTGCGCCGCAATGTGGACCTTAACCTGCTTCTTCTCAACAACAAAATTTACGGATTGACAAAGGGTCAATACTCGCCTACGAGCGACCGCGGATTCGTCAGCAAATCGTCGCCATACGGAACCACCGAAGACCCGTTTATCCCGGCTGAGCTCGTATTCGGCGCACGCGGCACATTCTTTGCCCGCAGCATCGATGTAGAGCTTAAGATTTCTCAGGAAGTGATGGTGGCGGCAGCTCGCCACAAGGGACTTTCTGTTGTGGAAATGCTGCAAAACTGCGTGATTTTCAACAATGGAATACACAACTTCATCACCGACCGCGAGACTCGTCCCGACCGCACTATCCACTTGGTTCACGGAGAAAAGATGATTTTCGGCAAGGAAAAGAACAAGGGTATAGTGCAAGACGGATTCGGGCTGAAAGCAGTGACCATTGGTGAAGACGGATACACTATCGACGATGTTCTCGTTCACGACGCTCATTGCCAATCAAACTTCCTGCACCAGCAGCTCGCAATGATGGACGGTCACGACCTTCCGCTTGCCATCGGCGTAATACGCGATGTCGAGGCTCTCACCTACAACGACGAAGTAGATAAGCAAGTTGCCGACGTGCGTGCAAAGAAAGGCTTCTCTTGCCTTCGCGACATGTTGCTCGCCGGTGAAACTTGGGAAGTGAAATAAGATACTCGCTGAAGCCGTGCGGCAACTGCCGCATAGCCATAAGCCCTAAATATTTTTTTGGAAAGAGGATGCATCTGAAGCCTGACGCTTTGATGCACCCTCTTTTCTCTCTTCATATAGGATGCCACAGTTTCGTGGCAATTAAATATGTGCATTTTGCTATAATCAGTACATAGGGAAGACGGTTTTAGCCAGTTGTTAAGCATTATTAACAGCGCGACAGGCTGTATTCAGCAACAAATTGATACCTTTGTTATAATAAATGAGAAACTTAAATACCACAAAACGAACTTGACATGAAATACAATTTCGACAAAATCATCGACCGACACGGCAGCTCATCGGTGAAAGTTGATGCTCTTGATAAATTCTTCGGGAGAGATGACCTGACTGCCCTCTGGGTTGCTGATATGGACTTTGAGGTATGCCCAGAAATCACTGCCGCATTGCGCCAGCGCATCGACCACAAGATTTATGGCTATGCCTGTCCGAGCGACGACTATTGGCAATCGATTATCGACTGGCAACGGAATATGCACAACTTCGTTTTCACCAAAGAAGAACTGTGCTACGTTCCCGGTGTGGTCAAAGGCATCGCTTTCGCAATCAACCACTTCACCGACAAAGGCGACAAAGTGGTGATTCAAGAGCCTGTGTATCATCCATTCCGCGCAGTCACAGAGGGTAATGGCAGGATTATTGTCAATAATCCGCTAATATCCGATGAAGGCTTCTACCGCATGGATCTCGAAGGTCTTGAGCGAATATTTGCCACCGAGCATCCGAAAATGATGATTTTGTGTAATCCGCACAACCCCATAGGCATAACATGGAGCCGCGAGGTGCTTGCGAAAGTCGCCAAGCTCGCCAGGGCGCACAACGTCATCGTGGTGAGCGACGAGATACATGGCGACCTCGGCATTTTCGGCAATGAACATATCCCGTTCGCGAGCGTGAGCGACGACGCGGCAGCCGTTGCTGTGACATTCGGCGCACCGTCGAAGACATTCAATATTCCGGGACTTGTCAGCTCATGGTGCGTCATAAAGAATCCCGAGCTTCGCAGCAGCTTCTTCTCATGGCTCGAAGCCAACGAGTTCTGCGACCCGACATTTGTTGCCACAATCGCCACTGAGACTGCCTACAAATGCGGCAGCGAGTGGCTCGACCAAGCGAAGTCTTACATCGAGGGCAACATCATCGCAGTGGAGGAATATTGCGCAAAGAATATGCCTATGATTAGACCTGTGCGCCCTGAGGCTTCATTTCTCGTGTGGCTCGACTGCTCGGCTCTCTCGCTCTCTCACGATGAGCTTATCCGCCTTTTCGTGGATAAGGCTCACCTCGCGCTCAACGATGGAACCATGTTCGGCAAAGGCGGAGAAAACCATATGCGCCTCAACGTGGCATCTCCGCGCTCAGTGCTGCTGAAGTCGCTCGATGCGCTGCGTGCAGCCATCTCCGAATCAAAATAAACGGCAAACGTCCTCCACTTTCAAAATGCATATAAGTGCAGCTGCTCGTGGCGCATAGGCCACAAGCAGCTGCACTGTTTTTTCTCGGAATTTAATTCATAACGCACTATAAATTATTCATTTATATTTATTATATTTGCACTGCGTAAATTTACGCACTCCACTGCGTAAAATGTAAGATTATGTATAAACGACCTGAATACAAGATAATTAAGAGCCGTCTCGAAGAGCCGCGCCGCTTCATCCAAGTGGTGATGGGAGCCCGCCAAGTGGGCAAATCCACTGTTGTGAAACAAGTGCTTAAAGACATAAGCATCCCCTACCATCTCTTTTCTGCCGATAACGTTCCTGCTTCAAGCAGCTCGTGGATTTCCGACACATGGGCTGCTGTACGCAGCCTGAAAAATATTAACCGATGGGAAGAAACCATAATCGTCATCGACGAAATTCAGAAAATAGCAAATTGGAGCGAAGTTGTAAAAAAGGAATGGGACAGCGACACATTCAACGATTGCAACATCAAGGTGTTACTCTTAGGCAGTAGTCGTGTAATGCTTGAAAAAGGTCTATCTGAATCGCTGGCGGGACGTTTTGAGGAGATACGCATGAGCCATTGGAGCTATAGAGAAATGAAAGAATGCTTCGGCTTCTCTCTTGAGCAATATCTGTTTTATGGAGGCTATCCTGGAGCCGCTACGCTCATAAGCGACCTCGACCGCTTCCAGCAGTACATTCAAGCTTCAATCGTAGAAGCCACAATCAATAAAGACATCTTGATGGATACTCCCATCAGCAAGCCCGCACTGCTACGCCAAACATTCGAACTCGGCTCTGCCTACTCGGGGCAATTGCTGTCGCTCAACAAAATGCTTGGTACACTTCAAGATGCAGGCAACACAGCAACACTGGCTGGCTACATCAACCTCCTCGATGAAAGTGGATTGCTATGCGGACTGCAAAAGTTCAGCATCGATATGGCAAGGCGGAAAGCCAGCATTCCTAAATTCCAGGTCTATAACAATGCCCTAAAAGTTTTATACTCTCCGCTCACACTACAGCAAGCCGTAGCCAACCGCAAAGAATGGGGACACATATTCGAATCTGGAATCGGCGCATACATCGTAAGCAAGGCTTTCACTTGCCGATTCAATGTGTATTACTGGCGTGAGCGGAACGATGAAGTAGATTTCATCTTGTGCAAAAAAGGCAGTGTAGTGGCTGTTGAAATCAAAAGCAACACAGAAAAAAGGACCGACGGACTGGATAAATTCAAGCGACTGTTCAAGCCTAAGGCTTCGTTTATTGTTGGCGATGGAGGCATAAGTGCTGAAGATTTTCTAACGACCGATATCTCAAATATTTTTTAGCAAGCCTAAATCAATCTTCCAGATGTTGCATACACGATAAACCAAAATCCTCATCTTAATTTTAGGAACAAACAGGCGGAACGGGCATCACTCTATGTGCGGTGATGCCCGCTCCTGTTCTATCGGTCATGATTAAACATACATCGCCTTAGTTGCAAAACGCTAAAAACGAAAACGCTGATACCACAGCTAATATACCAAGAGTCATCTCCATTTTTATCCGCTTATAATCAGTGTTCCTCACATTGACCAACGTGTATGTGCAACTTGCCACAGATGCCAATCCAAGGATGCCAATAATAGCAGTCTCCACCGACCCCATATTCCCATAGCATGCAACGATTGCTGTCGAAAAGCACATCAACAAGCCTATTGATATAAAATATTTTATCAAGACACTCTTTGGAAACTTGAAAATGGGATTTTTCACTACAAAACTAAAAACCACCAATGCCCCCAACGAAAGTGTTATCAATATTCCAAATACTATCAAAATCGTAAATTTAATATTTTCCATGTCTCTCTTTGTCTTGTTTTTTTAAATTTGCGCCTACTTTTCCGCATCGGCATTCGCTTACAATCGATGTAATGGTATGTTTTTAGATATATCTGATGCAAAGATAACGATTTATTATTATTTTCAAAGAATTTGTTGCACTTTTTTTATTTTTTGCAGTTTTTCCTTTCAAAACAAATTAAAAGCTCATTAAAAACATTAGAATTGAAATAAATTTGCAAAGTGACACTGCAAAATCTGCCGCATCGGTTACCATGATTTATGCACTTGTATTTTCAGCCAATACGACATCAATCTAATTTTGCCTAAATCGGGTGATTCACGCCTTAACTCCTGATTTTCATTTTAACATTGTTATTTTTGAATTGTTAAATGTCTTGTCGTAATATCTGCATTTTCAGAATATTAGAACAGATTTTCCGAAAAATAGCATAGGTTAATATTCACTAAGTATTATTAAGCGATGATGGCTAAACGAATAATACTCACTACTTTTGCCACTGTTATATAAACGAATATCATCCAGAAATTAAAAATTACTATATATTTTTTACAAAATGAAGAAATTTTCATTAATGCTCGGTGTACTCGCCATCGCAATATCGGCAAATGCCGAAGGTTATCAGGTGAACACGCAGAGCGCACGCCAAATCGGCATGGGACATGTCGGTAGCGCACTGAAACTCGGTGCTGAAAGTCAATATTTCAATCCTGCCGGAATGGGATTCATGAACAAGACCATCGATATTTCGGCTGGCGTAACCGCCACCGCACCCTATGCTACGGCTGAAACTGCCGACGGAAAAGTGTGGGAAACCGACAACAAGGTCAGCACTCCGCTATTTGTATATGCCGCTTTCAGCGTATATGACAACTTGAAGGTGGGTGTCTCGTTCACTTCACCATATGGCAGCTGCATCAACTGGACCGACGACTGGCCAGGCGCAGTGCTTTCACAGAGTGTGAAGCTAAGCACATTCACCGTGCAGCCCACAGTGGCTTGGCGCATAATCGACCGCCTGTCGGTGGGTGCCGGGCTTATGGTATCGTGGGGCTCGGTGGATTTGAACAAGGGACTGGTAAACGGCTCGTCGCTCGACCTGCTGCTCAAAGCATCGGGACAGCAATACCAGTTTGGCACCACCACTCCTGCATCGGTGAACCTGAAAGGAACAGCAAACGTGGCTGTGGGCTTCAATGTTGGCGCAATGCTCGACATCACCAAGCAGCTCACCGTGGGCGTGTCATATCGCACTAAGATGATGATGAAGGTGAAAGCCGGCGATGCCAAGGTGTCATACGCCAACGAGCTTGCCGCCCAGATGCTGGAAAGCAAAATCGGGCTTATCAACTCAGCAAACTTCAAGGCCGAGATGCCTATGCCCTACACGCTGACCCTCGGCGCAAGCTATAAGTTCTCCAAGAAGTTCTTTATGGCTTTCGACGCACAGCTCACAGGATGGAAGGCTTATAAAGATCTCGACATCGAGTTCCTCAACGAGAAGCTCGCTCCGTTCAACCAACATCTCGAAAAGAACTACCACAACTCGTGGGCATTCCGCCTCGGCGCACAATATGCGGTGACAAACCGCCTCGACGTGCGTGCCGGACTATCTTACGACTGCACGCCGGTGGACGACAACTACTACAACCCCGAAACTCCGGGAAAGGACAAAGTGTCGCCTTCGGTGGGACTGTCGTTCCGCCCCGTAAAGAACATCAGCATCGACGTGGCTTGTGCCTATGTCACAAACGTGGGCGGAGGCAACAAGTCCTACACCTACGAAGACTTGATATTCAAGAGCTACCCGCAACTGGGACAATCTGCCGAACAGACGTTCACCGCAAAATACAGCCCCTCGGCTTGGTGTCCGTCTATCGGAATAGGATATTCATTTTAGTCAGAAATACAGCTTGGTCAGGGAATTTCCCGACCAAGTGATACTGAAAAAACGGCTTTGAGAAGAATCTGAATCCAAACAGAAGTTATACATAAGAATCTTCCCCCTCGACGAGCGGGAAAAACTACATTCACTCTTAATTCACACTACAAAATCAGAATGGGGAATAGGCTTGCGCGACGCTAAGCCTATTTTTTTGTATCTTTTTTTGGACATTAGCCGATGGATTATTCACAATTATTTAGTAAGTTTGTAAAATTATTACCATTTACATTATCACAGATAAAAACAGGTATGCTTTATGGAAACTTATAAATTTACTCCCGAGGAAGAAGAAAGGATGATCAACAAGGAATTCCAAAGTCTGCTCAACGGTTATCTCGCAAGCAATCACAGGAAAAAGGTTGAAATCATAGAGCGTGCCTTCAAATTTGCCAAGGAAGCTCACAAAGGCATACGCCGACGCTCGGGCGAGCCTTACATCATGCATCCTATAGCTGTGGCTAAAATCGTGAGTCAGGAGATAGGACTCGGCTCCACATCAATCTGCTCGGCACTGCTGCACGACGTGGTGGAAGACACCGACTACACTGTGGAGGACATCGCGTCGCAGTTTGGTCCAAAAATAGCCCAGATTGTGGAGGGACTGACGAAAATTTCGGGCGGAATATTCGGCGACCGCGCATCGGCACAGGCCGAGAACTTCCGCAAGCTGCTGCTCACGATGAACAACGACATCCGCGTGATACTCATCAAGATGGCCGACCGTCTGCACAATATGCGCACCCTCGGCTCTATGCTGCCAAGCAAGCAATACAAGATTGCCGGCGAGACGCTCTACATATACGCCCCACTGGCTCACCGGCTTGGACTATTTGCCATAAAAACCGAGCTTGAAGACCTGAGCTTCAAATACGAGCATCCCGAGGCTTACAAGGAAATCAGCGAAAAGATAGCGCAGACAGCTCCGCAGCGCAATGCCGTATATGAGAAGTTTGCTGCGCCAGTGCGCGAGAAGCTCGATGCCATGGGACTGAAATATGAGATGAAAGCCCGAGTAAAATCGGCATATTCCATCTGGAACAAGATGGAAACCAAGCACATACCATTTGAAGAGGTGTATGACCTGTATGCCGCCAGAATCGTGTTTGAATGCGACAACGATGCCGACGAGAAAAAGCTGTGCTGGAACATATACTCCGAAATCACCGACCTTTACCGCCTGCACCCCGACCGCACACGCGACTGGCTCAGCACACCGAAAGCCAACGGATACCGCGCGCTGCACCTCACGGTGATGGGCCCAGACGGCAACTGGATTGAGGTGCAAATACGCAGCCGCAAAATGGACGAGATGGCTGAACGCGGATTTGCCGCCCACTGGAAATACAAGATTGGCGAAGGCGAGGAGGAGTCGGAACTCGCCACTTGGCTAAAAACCATTCAAGACATACTCGAAAATCCCGAGCCTAACGCCCTCGATTTTCTTGACACCATAAAGCTCAACCTATTTGCCAACGAGATTGTGGTTTTCACTCCGAAAGGCGAACTCATCACCTTGCCTGTGAACTCAACAGTACTCGATGTGGCATTCCATCTGCACTCCGAGCTGGGAATGCACTGTATTGCTGGAAAAGTGAACCACAAGCTCGTGCCGCTATCCCACAAATTGCAGAGCGGCGACCAAGTGGAGGTGCTGACATCACACTCGCAGCAGCCTCAGCCCGAATGGATAAACTTTCTTGCCACAGCCAAGGGCAAGATCAGGCTGCGCGCAGCACTGCGCAAAGACCGCCGCGCCGTGGCAGAACGCGGCGAAAAGGACTTCAACGAGTTTTTGGCAAAAAACAACATCAACGTCACCAACGATGTAATCAACAAGATTATAGCAAGCGAGCATGCACAGAACCGCGAGGAGCTGTTCTATATGATTGGCAACAATGAGATTGCGCTTTCCGACAGCATCATAAGCAGCATCAAGTCTTCTTCAAAGAATGGCGGCTTGCTGTCGAAGATTCTGCGCAACCCGTTTGCTTCGAAAAGCAAGGACAACAGCTCCAACGAGACCACTGTGGTCCCGGTAGATACCGACAAGCTCGACAAAAAAAAGACATACATCCTTAAAACCGAAAATGGCGAGAGTAACTACATAATAGCCCCATGCTGCCACCCAATCCCCGGCGACGATGTGCTTGGATATATCTACGATGACAAGCATGTGGTGGTGCATAAGCTTAACTGCCCCAACGCCATGAGGCTGAAAAGCAGCTTCGGCGGACGGCTGCTATCGACCAAATGGGACACCCACACCGAAAAATTCCTTGCCGCAATTCACATCGAGGGAATCGACCGAATGGGAATCTTGCAGGAGATTATTCTGATAATATCCACCACACTGGCAATCAACATACGCCGCCTCGACATCTCTGCCAACGAAGGTGTGTTCAACTGTGAGCTGATTGTGCTTGTGGAAGACACTAAGGTCGTGACGCGCCTATGCAAGCAGCTCAAGAAAGTGAAAGGCGTGAAATCGGCAGCACGAATAAATTGATTTATTTTTTTGACATGAAAAGGTATTTAGGCACAGACAAAGACTCAATCATCAGGTGGATTCTTGCCATTGCGGCGATAGCAATCATATCCTCATTCATTCCGCATGAGGATATGATCAACTACAAATATTCGCAAGGCCGCCCATGGGCGTACTCGCTGCTCACAGCGCCATTCGACATCCCCATAAACCTCGATTCGGCAAGCATGGAGAGCAAGCGCGACAGCATCAACCGCAACTTCGTAGCCATATACACTCACGACACAAGCGTGGAGCGGAAAGCAATACTCGATCTCTCAGCCGACTTGCAGAGCAAGACCACACTGTCGGGCTACTACCGCAACCATCTGATTGAGCGCGTGCGCAGGATATATGTCGATGGCATCGTCGATAACGACACCTACGACCGAATACGCTCAGGCTCGCTGCCCGAAGTGAGATTCGTGGTGAACAACATTGCCGAGCCGGCTTCCACCATCGACATGCACTCGGTGCGCAGTGCCTACAATATGCTCGACTCCATCTTCCCCGATGCCGACACCCAGCACGCCATGGACTTGGTGAAAATCACGCGATATCTCATTCCTAATGTGAAATACGACAGCGTGGAGAGCAAGCGCATGCTCGACCAGCTCTATCAGAAAGCATTTGCCCCTATCGGCATCATGCAGAAAGGCGAACGCATCATCGACCGTGGCGACATCGTGACCCCGCAAACATTTGAGCTGCTGAAGACCTATGAGCAGCTTGCCGAAGACCGCCTCGTGACGAAAGAGGACTACAAGTACACTTTGGTGGGACAGGTCGCCATAATCACGCTGCTGATTGTGTCGCTCTATCTGTTCCTGATATTCTTCCGCCGCTCCATCATAGGCGATGTACGCAAGATGGTGTTCCTGATGTCGTTCTTAGTGCTGTTCACGATAGCGGCGTTCATGATAATATCCACCCTCGGCATGGGTGTGTATCTTGTGCCGTTTGCCGTGGTGCCGGTAATCATCACCACATTCTTCGACTCTCGCGCTGCACTATTCGTGCATATCATCGAGGTGCTTATATGCTCGCTCGTGGTGTCGTTCCCGCTTGAGTTCATCATGCTTCAGTTCCTTGCGGGAGTCACTGCCATTGTCACGGTGCAGGAGCTGTCGAAGCGGTCGCAACTGGTGCAGTGCGCAATCTACATTTTCATAATCTACAGCCTCACCTACATAGCCATGCACATTATCAACGACGGCACCATCAATGGCATAGGCCGCCACGTGTTTGGCTACTTCGGCGTGAATGTTGTGCTGTTCTCTTTCTCTTATGTACTGATTTTCCTGATCGAAAAGATATTCGGATTCACCTCCACAGTCACACTTGTCGAGCTTACCGACGTGAACAATCCTGTGCTGCGTGAGCTGTCGGAGAAATGCCCCGGCACATTCCAGCACTCGCTGCAAGTGTCGAACCTTGCCGCCGAGGCTGCCCATGTGATTGGTGCCAACTCACTGCTCGTGCGTGCTGGCGGACTTTACCACGACATCGGCAAAATCGACAACCCGGCGTTCTTCACCGAAAACCAGCGTGGCGAGAACCCACACAAGACGCTGCCGCCCGACTTGAGCGCGCGTATCGTAATCGAGCATGTGCAGAACGGTCTGCGCCGGGCCGTGAAAGCAAAACTGCCTCAGATTATAATGGACTTCATCGTGCAGCACCATGGATGTGGAAAAGCTAAATATTTCTACACTCAGGCGTGCAACGCATCGCCCGACAAGGCTGTAGATCCTGAGCCTTACACCTATCCAGGCCCGAATCCGCAGACCAAGGAGACAAGTATCCTGATGATGGCAGATGCCACCGAGGCAGCCTCGCGAAGCCTCACCGACCACAGCGACGCTTCAATCAGAGCTCTCGTGTCGAAAATCATCGACACACAGATTGCCGACGGGCTGTTCAAAGAATCGCCAATCAGCTTCCGCGACGTGGAAAAAATAAAGAAGACGTTCACCGACCGTCTTTGCACAATCTACCACACGCGAGTGGCTTACCCCGAGGCTATAAAGAAATAAATAATGCTAATTAATCAAAATAATTGCGCACACCGCCACAAAGGCAAATTATGCGGTGTGCGCCTATAATTTCAAGATATGAGCACCCTACTTCTCACGATAGGCATCATATTGATGTGTGCCGCAATCTACTTTATGGTCAGCCAGAAGCTGCCAGCGTGCCTGTTTGCCTATGTGGCATTGTGTGCATTGCACTTCAGCACGCATATAACGCTACCATTCAGCACTTTCGTATTCTGGGGCATAACCTCAGCAATACTCTTGGCTATCGACTTCTTGTCGCCAAAAGGAGAACCCGACGGCTCGTGCCAAGGCAATCTATATATGACAATCGGAGCGATGGCTGGAGTGTTTTTAGGCATATCCGTCAATCCCTCGATAATGGTATTATGCGCCATAATAGGCACGATATTCGGGCAACTCGCCTACTCGCGAACTCCTAAAGGATGTTGGATAAAATTTCCATCTTCCATTTTTATTCATTATTTTTGTGCTAAAGGTTTCAAGATTGTAGCGTCTGCCGCAATGCTCGGAATAGCCTTAGTGGGATTTTTATTAGAAATTTAGGACGATGAGACGATTTTTATCAATAATATTAATTGCATTTTTTCACATTTCAATTTTTGCCCAAAAACCGGCAAAATTTGAAGTAAAAAAGATTGATTTCAGCCAAATCAAAGAAGACATACAGAATCCAAAATCAAAATATTTTTATCCCAAGCTCATGCAGTCTTATCTAAGCAACGACACAGTGCTTGATTTTGAGGGATATAGACATCTTTATTATGGCTACACTTATCAGGAAGATTACAACCCGTTTCGCGAGTCGGAATTTTCAGAAGTGATAGAGCCACTCTATTACAAAAAAAACTTCACCCGCGCCGAATGCGATTCAATTGAAAAATTCGCTGAAAAAACGTTAAATGATAATATTTTTGATCTTCGTCAGATGAAATTTTATATCTTTGCACTCAGAGAAAAGAAAAAGTATGCGAGAGCATCGATAAAGCAATATCGACTGAATCATCTCGTGGCTGCTATTCTTTCCTCTGGCAACGGAACTAAAGAAAGTCCGTGGGTGGTAAATTCGCCAAGTCATGAATACGACATAGTGAATTTTCTTGGTTATGTGGCTACTGGTCACGAAGAACTGGACAACCATATCGACTATATTTCCGTCAATAAACCAGGCAAGAAATCATCGACCGAAGGGTTTTATTTCGATGCCTCAAGAATTTTTGAAGTTGCGAATCAAAAATTTCCATCTTCAAAATAAATTAAATTAAGACAATCAATATAATAGCACTCGAAAATAATAGCACTATTAAAAAAGGAGACCATCGCCGCTGTGAAGCCCCGATGGTTTTTTATTTTTCCACACTGCCACTTCGGGTCAGCAGAAAATCGGGTCAGCGGATTTTCCCGGTGGGCGGGGTAGATGTCGGAGAATAGTGTTATCTTGGGTCAGCGGATTTTCCCGGGTCAGTAGAAAATGGATGAGTCAGTATAAAAACAGTGTGGATAGACACACAGCTCAGCTATGCGGGAACAACTTTCTTTATCAGCCACCAGCATCTCGTGACAAAAGCGCACAAACGTTGTATATGCTTCACATTGCAAAGGCAACCACATTTACTCTTATTAGCCCAAAACACCACAAAACAAGAACATAACCATCGGGAAAATCCGACACGCACCTTTCGGCAGCCGCCATTCCACTACCTCAGCAACCACTCAGAAGCCAATAGAGCATCTCTGAGCCGCAAAAAGAAAGCAGCCTGAGACTTGATAGCCTCAGGCTGCAATTATGCTCTCAGAGCCTTCTATTTCGATTTATTAGAGGGCTGTGAATTGGGTTATACCAGTTGTGATGCTTGTAGAAGTGCGCACGCCTCTTATGATTTCAAAGTATGCACGACCGATATACCAGTTCCAGTAGTCGGTGAAAGTCACATCAACACCCTTAGTGTTCTTGTAAGTCAATTGGATTGCATTTCCAGTCTCATCAAGTTTCAAGTTTCCGCTGTCATCAACAAGGAACAAAGTCAAGTCACGACGTTGGTAACCAGAGCTGTTGTACACCGATTTCTCAATCTTAGGATTGAAATAACCTGTACATTCACCGAATGCGATAGGCTTGCCCACAAGCTCATATTTCTCTTGAACAGTCGTAGCTGCAGCCACAGCCTCCTTGTCGGTCTTGAGGAGCGCATACTGAAGTTTATCAGTAGAAGGCGCACCATCTGCCTCATAAAGGAAGTTATACACCTTCACCGAGCAGTGAGTTGCTGTCTCGGCTGTTCCCGGGAACATAGGTATGTCAAGTTCATCGGTCAAGATTGGGTCTTTAGCCAAATCATACACGAAAGCAATGTATTTCTTGCCAGCTTGAAGTCCGCTCACCTTACCTTGATATTTCACCGAGCTGTCGCTGCCCTTGAACACCAAGTTTACATCTCCAGCCTTCACTGTGTAGTAGCGGGCTACCGCACCACTCGGGATGAAGTTGTAGGTTGCAAGGAATGTAGAACCATTGTTGCCATATTCCACGCCGTTGATATCAACGTAGTACATATAGTTTGATGCCTGAGCCTTCAACGGTGCAGTATATACAATTTGAAGGTATGCATCGGTATTTGTATCTACTGGGTGCATTGGGTATTCCACTTCTTTCTTGTCGCAAGAAGCCACCAAAGCCATCAGCAAACAGATTGTCAAATATTTAATATATTTCATTTTCTTCTGAATTTAGATTGTTAGTCAATATCATTTAGGCATATCACCAGGATAAGCAAACCAAGGAATTGAGCATTGGTAGTTGGCTGCTGTACCAGAAATAGGCTTCAACACTTCAAGATTGTTCTTGTTCCACATATACTCTGAGTTGTAACGAGGACGGATACGGAAGCAAGGAGAACCGTTGTTGTCGTCGTTGTAGGCAGTGCGGCGGTTCTGGACATTTGCAGGCATCAAATAGAATCCCTTGAACACCTTAGCCGGGTCAGTATCCTTCTTGTTGTAAGCGATAGTCTTGTCATAACCGTTGCCGAATGATGGATATTCGCCAGTGTATTCCATATCATACATGTACTTGCGTTGATCAACCCACACTTCGCTTGCTCCCCAAGGATACAAAGCCATAAACTTCTGCATCATGATGTGCGACAATGTGAAGTCGTCGAGGCTAAGACCGCCTACGTATGGACCAGCCAAGTATTCAGCAGCAATTTGATTGAATGTAGCGGCATTCACCTTGTCTCCTTGGTGGTAAGTCTTGCCAGCAACTGTAGAAACGCTACCCGCCTTAATGAACTTAGCGGTAAATTCCATATCGGCTGCAACGGCTTTCTTGAATGCCTCGAATGCCTCAGCCTTGCTGCCATAGCGATATTGAACTTCGGCAAGGTCAAACATAAGCTCGCCATAAGTGGTCAAGATATATGGAGCGTCGTTGTGATACAACCAGCGACCTTCACCGTCTTTAGTATCGGTAGTCTTCTCCTGACGGCCCCAGAATGAAGGAGCTGTTCCGATAGGACCAGTTGCGCCAGTGAACGAGCTGCCAAGATAGTTGAACTTGCGAAGAGCCTCAACATCGGTAGTAGTAGCCACGTCGTTTCCGTCTTCAGTACCGAGCTTGAGCAAGCGGCGAGGGTCGAAGTGACCAGCCACAGCGGTAGTATCGCTCGTTATCTGCTTCTCAAGAAGCTCATATCTGAAGCGCGGGTCATGCTCTTGGTCAGCAATCTTGTCACCGTTGTCGTTATATACAGGGATAGAGCCAGTGAACAAT
This sequence comes from uncultured Muribaculaceae bacterium, assembly GCA_964459845.1. Taxonomy (GTDB): domain Bacteria; phylum Bacteroidota; class Bacteroidia; order Bacteroidales; family Muribaculaceae; genus CALZFJ01. The sequence goes on from CAYWOC010000001.1 coordinate 124,398, forward strand.
TGCACTGCATAGTCATGCTGGAAGTAGCTGTAAGACAAGTTGCCACGATAAACGCCGAAGAAGTTGTTGTATGCGCTTTGAGCTGCTGCTGCGCCACCACCTTCGATAGTCACCATAGCGTCATCGCTTTCGCTTGTGAACGACTTGTTCACCGCATCGATAAAGTCGTTGTAGTATTTCTCCTTGAAGTCGTTCTTATTGGTGAGCGAAGCAAGGTTGCGGGCGATAACAGCATAAGCAAACTTAATCCACTTAGCCTTGTCACCTTGGTAGATGTAGTCGTTGTTTGTGATGCGGTTACCATAATTGGTCTTGTCCTCGCGTTGCAGATATTCGATAGCCTGCTTAGCCCATTCACGAACCTGAGGATAGATATCCTCTTGATAGTCATATTCATGAGAAAGAAGGCCCGACACATAAGCCTGCTTCATAGGAAGCTCACCATTGATCTTAGTAAGATAATCCCAAGAATAAGCCTTCATAGCAAGTCCCATACCGGCAAGTGTCCAGTTCTCGGCTGCCACACTCTGGTTGATCATGTTCTCAAGGTTCATACCTTGGCTCCAATACACCATACGCCAAGCCTGACCACCGGCATCGCTACCTTTGCTGTAGAAGTGGGTGGCAAAAGATGTGTAGCTTGAAGTACCCATCATCTGGGTCATTGGAGCAAGCGCGCGCAAGTCATAATACATTTCATTGTATGCTTGCTCGATACCTGCCAAATACAGATAGCCTTCCACATAGTCGGGCGCATCGGTATTCTTGTTCACGTCGAGGTAATCATTACAGCTTGTTGCTCCCGCTGCCATGATAACTGCCGACGCCATTGCATATAATAATGATTTCTTTTTCATTTTCGTTTTCTGTTTTTAAGTTGTCACACAATGTTCAGTGATTAGAAAGTAACACTCAGACCAAATGTGTAAGTACGTGGGCTTGGCAATGACCAGCAGTCATAACCTTCACCGCCTGTACCACCTGCTGCAGCCGACATAGTGTTACCTGCAACGTCGATACCTGAGTAGTTGGTGATAGTGAACAAGTCGTTACCCATTACATAGATGCTTGCATTTTGGATGGTGTTCTTAGTCACCTTCTGCAACCATGCTTGTGGCACTACGTATGCCAAACGAAGTTCCTGGCAACGGATATAGTTAATCTTGTGTTGTACCCAGTCTTCATCACCGCCTGAATAGAACGTCTTGCCAAGATCCACTGCGATAGTGTTCACTGTCGGGTTGTCGGTATTCTGTTTGCCGTCGTAAAGCACGCCGTCGAATACATAAGAGCCAGATTCACGCAAAGTCACTGATTGGTTGCTAAGACCATTGCCCATCATAGAGCGCATAGTAGCGTTCACTACGTCGGCATGGTAGCGGCCTTGGAACATCGCGCTCAAGCGGAAGTTCTTGTAGCTTACAGCAGTTGTGATACCGAAGCGGAGTTTTGGCTCGCGGTTGCCGAGGATGCTCCAAACAGAGCTTGTGCGAGGAAGACCAGTAGTCGGGTCGATAAGTATTTGTCCCTTGTCGTTGCGCTCGTATGCACGGCCAGTTACGGTAGTAACAGGGTTGTCCATCATGACACCGTTACGGATGTTACCCGAGTTCCAAGTGTATGCGTTGTAGAACTCTGTCAAGTTCTCAGGAAGTTTAACCACCTTACTGCCAGTGTGCGACATGTTCACGCCGATGTTCCATTTCCAGTCGCGGTTGCGGATAACGTCAACATCTACGTGACCTTCCCAACCCCAAGTGTTGAATGTACCGACGTTCATGTTGTTCAAGATGAAACCTGTAGCGTAGCTCATACGGAAACCAGTCACAATCTGGTCAGCGCAGTGAGTGCGGAAGTAAGTGAAGTCGGCATTCACGCGGTTGTCCCAGAAACGTCCTTCAAGACCCACTTCCCAAGAAGTTGTCATCTCAGGCTTCAAGCTTCTATTAGGACCAGTGAAACCATATTTGTAACCGCCACCGGTAAGGCCTGTTGGCTCAAGTTCAGGGTCGATAGAAAGAGCTGGAGCATCCTTACCTACCTGTGCGAATGCGCCGCGAAGTTTCAAGTAGTTAAGCCAGTTAAGTTCCTTCAGAGGCTTAAGCTCTGTGAATACATAAGAAGCCTCAACTGCTGGATAGAAATATGAGCGGTTATCTACAGGAAGAGTTGATGACCAGTCGTTACGGAAACGGAATGTCAAGAACGCCATGTTGTTGTAGCCAAATTCAGCTTGACCTGAGATAGCTTGGATACGACGCTTTGTAGCTCTCTTCTTGCTGACCACTGTAGATTCAGTACAGTTGTTGATTGAATAGAAATCGATTACCTTGAAGTTATTGCCGTAGCTTGAAAGGCTGGTTACGCCATTCTCCGATTGGTGGTAACCCAATTGAATGCCTACGGTCAATTTGTCGTTCAAGAAGTTGTTGTTATAACCTGCGAGGATGTTGAGTGTAGGATCGTTGGTGTTATACTTTGTGATAGTATAAGAACCGCCGTTCTTTGAGTCATCCACGTTGTAGTTGTCTGATGTGTAATATGGGTGGTGACCATATTCATAAGAAGATGTGCTGACATCCCAACCGAATTGAGCGCGGATGAATGTATGCTCAATAGGAGTAAGGTTCAAAGAGAACGCACTGATGAAGCGGTCGGTAACGTCATAGTTCAAGTTCTTATACAATCCGAACAATGGGTTGAGCATGTCGGTATCGGTATAATACTCAGGATTACGCATGTGTGCGCCATCAGGAGCCATATAGTTCGACATATCGTCCATGCTTGGCCAAGTATATGACTTAGCGATAGGACCCGATGTTCCACGAAGTGCCTTATGGTTCTTCTGGTTCACATATTGGATGCTACCCTCGAATTTCAAATACTTGTTGAGATCGGCACGTCCGGCAAGCGACAAGTTTGTACGCTTAAGGTCGGTAGTCTTGATGACACCTTCTTGGTCGATGAATGAAGCCGATCCGCGGAGCGACATTCTGTCGTTACCTGCTTCGAGCGATACGTTGTGCTTCTGCATGAAACCTGTTTGAATCACAGCCGATGCATTGTCGTAATAAGGAACGGCACCGTCATACTTGCTACCGAAGTGGCTTGTATAATAGTAGTTGGTAGTTCCGTATGCACCGTTGGCATATTGGTTCTGGATTTCTGGCCAACCGTAAGCCTTCGACCAAGAGAACTGGTTGCTGTATGTCACTTTCGCGCGGCCGTTGCGACCCTTCTTGGTCGTAATGATGATAGCTCCGTTGCTGGCATCGCTACCATAAAGAGCCGCAGCCGCTGCTCCCTTCAATACTGTCATTGATTCGATATCTTCCGGGTTGAAGTCGTTACCACGAGAAGAATAGTCGGTAGAACGCACGCTCAAGCCCGAAACGTCGTCGGCTACTGCGCTACCTGTCGATGGGTCGAATGAAGAGTTGTTCATTGGCACACCATCGATTACATAAAGTGGCTGGTTGCTTCCCGAAAGTGATGTCACACTACGAAGCACTACCGATGTAGATGCACCCGGAGCACCGCCTGAACTTGTCACGGTCATACCCGAGACACGTCCTTGAAGAGCCGAGATGAAGTCGGTACGACCTGATTCTGAGATGTCGGCAGCCTTAACGTTTTGGGCTGAAGAACCCACGGCTCTTGCCACACGTTTCATACCGAACTCACCAGTGATTACCACTTCGTCGAGCTGGGTGTTGCTTGACTCCATTGTGACAACAGATGCCTTCGCCGCACTCATCTCAATCGGCTTGTAGCCTACATAAGAGAACAACAGTGTTGCATTCTTATCGGCTTTCAGTGAGTACTGACCGTTGATGTCGGTCATTGTGCCTTGCTTAGTGCCTTTAATTCTTACGGCTACACCTATCAGCGGTTCACCATTAGAATCTTTAACGACACCGACTACTTTGTTGTTTTGCGCAACAGCAGTGAAGCCCGATGCTTGGGGACCCATGATCCCAGCAGGAACACCACACGTCATGGCCAGCGCAGCCAACAATACACATTGCTTTTTCATACACATTACGTTTTTTGTTGAAAATTACAATAAAAACAACGAGTTAGTGATTTTATTAGTTAATTAAGTTGTTAATAGATCCCTTAATTTTATCAAACTTCAACAAACAATTTTAACACTTACAACTGTATTAAACCTCGTTTCATGGAAGCAGATGTGCAAATATAGAAAAATATTTTTATTTTGAAATCACTTTTTTGCATTTTTTTCACCGATATGTTGTACAACATATTTAAAAAGGTTAAAATTTCATGGTATCAACACTTCTGCTTTTCACAAACTATCTTCCAGAGGACACAGAACCTTGAGCTCTCTAAGATTCCCAATTTCCCTTGAGGCTTCGGAGTTCACCAAAATCACTGATACTCCAAAGCCTCAATTGGGTTCAATTGCACTATTCTTTGAATGCTGCTTCTGCAAGATGCAGCGTCTCTATCTTCCCTACATCAAACCACCGATAACCCGACGTAGCATAGCTCATCACCTTCAGCTCGCGGCACTTTGCCACATAAAATGGTACTATCGAGAATTTATGCTCATCAGCAAACCCAGCCAGAGATTCAAATATGCGTGGCGATATAACATGGATGCCACCGAATGCCATCTCTTTATACGCCCCGGGCTCATAGACCACGCCTTCGGGCAGTGTGGCTCCAGTCTGCTTGTTGATCCATCCGTGCAGACGGTTGCCGTCGTCGAAAAGCAGATAGCGGGCTGTGTCGCGCGTTGCCGTGAGCAATGTGGCATCCGCGCTGTGATGCAGATGATATTCATAAAATTCGCCAAGGTCCAAGTCGGTGAGTATGTCGGCATTATGCACAAGAAAAGGCTCGTTGCCATCGAGCCACTTGCGAGCTTTCAATATTCCGCCGCCAGTGTCAAGCAGTTCGCCTCGCTCATCGCTTATGTGGATATCCACACCGAAATTGCCGTTGGCGGCAACAAAGTCTATTATCTGCTCACCGAAATGATGCACATTGATGATGATGTCGTCAAATCCATAATGCTTCAAGTTTTCAATCACTCGTTGAAGCATAGGCTTGCCAGCTACCTCCACAAGAGCCTTCGGCTTGTTGTCGGTGAGCGGACGCAAGCGCGTGCCAAGCCCTGCCGCAAATATCATTGCTTTCATATGTTTCTATATAGTATTGTCTTAGTTTTTTTGCACCTTATCATTAAGGAGCGATTATTTTTCGGGCATAAATGTCTGCTCAATGTTTTGCTCACGATGCACAAGCTCCACTTTCACATTGAATTTCTCATGTATATGCTCCGCCATGTGCTGCGCGCTATACACTGAGCGGTGCTGTCCGCCTGTACAGCCGAAGCACACCATCATATTCGTGAATCCTCGCTCCATGAAACGCTTAACATGAGCATCGACAAGACTATATGCACTGTCGAGGAACTTCAATATCTCACCATCGTCCTCAAGGAACTTGATGACAGGAGCATCAAGACCTGTGAACGGCTTATAGCGTTCATATTTGCCTGGATTGTTCACGGCACGGCAGTCAAACACGTATCCGCCACCATTGCCCGACGGATCGTAAGGCAGCCCTTTCTTATAGGCGAAGCTCATCACCCGCACAGTGAGAGTGCGCTTCTGGGTGGCATCATCAAATTGCTTCAGCTCCACAAGGTCGAGAAGCACCTTGCTGAGATATGGGTACTCGGGATATGGTTCTTTAAGCAACTGGCGCAGATTCTCGATAGCAAACGGCACGCTCTGCATGAAGTGAGGCTTCTTCTCGAAATATCCGCGGAAGCCGTATGCGCCAAGCACCTGCAATGTGCGGAACAAGACGAAATGTCGTAGTTGGGCATAGAAATACGGCTCGTTCACCGGCTGATACTTGCGCAGCGCATCGATATACTCCTTCAGCAGCTCGCGGCGCAAACTGTCGGGAAAATTGGCCTTCGCTTGCCATAAGAACGATGCCACATCATAATATACCGGACCCTTACGCCCGCCTTGAAAATCGATAAACCACGGCTCGCCGTCTTTTATCATCACGTTGCGCGACTGGAAATCGCGGTACATGAACGTTGCCGACGAGCTGCGCAGCAGCACATCGGTGAGCTTCTGGAAGTCGTCTTCGAGCTTGTCTTCAAGAAACTCCATACCCGTGGCTTTCAAGAAGCAATATTTGAAATAGTTCAAGTCCCACATTATGGAGCGGGCGTTGAACTCGGGCGCAGGATAGCAGTGAGAGAAGTCCATACCGTCGGCTCCGGCAAACTGCATATCGGGCAATTTGCGCAAAGTCTTGACAAGGAGCTGCTTCTCGGCATCGCTGAACACGCGCGTCTGCCGCCCCTTCTCTATCTCATTATATAGGATGGTGTCGCCAAGGTCGTCTTGAAGATACGCCATGCAGTCGTCTGAGCTTATAAGCACACGAGGCACCGAAAGCCCTTTCTTGGCAAAATGCGCCGACATGTACATGAACGCCTTGTTCTCCTCAAGGCATGTGCCGACAACACCTATCAGCGTAGGCTCGCCGTGCAGACGGAAGTAGCGGCGGTTGGAGCCCGACGAAGGCATCTCGGTCACTTCGGCACACTCCTCACCTGTGTATCTTTTATATAAATCTGTCAATATCGCAGGAATCATATCATCTAATGTTTATTTGAGTTAGAATTTACAAAGATATATATTTTATTCCACATTTTTTGCAGGAAAAGTTGTAATTTTGCGCCGATAATATTTTGTATGCAACAATGGAAAAAATTGAGCTGAAGAACACGCTTCCTGCCGTGTTTGCAGGGCGCGAGGAAGACAACAGCGAAGTGTGGCTGCGCGACATCGCATTTGAGCGCGGAAAGCACTATCTGATTTCGGCGGAGAGCGGCACCGGCAAATCGTCGCTTTGCAGCTACCTATACGGATACCGCAACGACTATTCCGGCACAATATCTTTCGACGGCATCGACATCAGTCACAACGACGTGAAGGCGTGGTGCGACGTGCGCTGCCGCCACATCGCATATCTGCCGCAAGAGCTGCGTCTGTTTCCCGAACTGACGGCTATGGAAAATGTGGAGCTTAAGAACCGGCTCACCGGCTTCAAGAGCCGCGACGAGATTTCCCGCCTATTTGAGGCGCTCGGCATCCCCGAGAAGATGGACAGCAGCGTGGCACGGCTCTCAATCGGGCAGCAACAGCGTGTGGCCATCATCCGCACCCTGTGCCAGCCTTGCAGCTTCATCCTGCTCGATGAGCCTGTGAGCCACCTCGATGCCACAAACAACCGCATCGTTGCCGACCTCGTGACCGAAGAGGCTCGCCGACAAGGCGCGGGTGTAATCTCCACATCGGTGGGCAACAATGTTATGATTAGTGTAGATAAAGAATTTAAGTTATGAGACACAATAGCGGAGGACTTATGTGGAAACTGCTGCGCAAGCACATCAGCGCAGCCCAGTTGATAGGATTTTCAATAGCCAACCTTATAGGACTGACAATCGTGATTCTGGCGGTCCAATTCTATAACGACGTGCGCCCAATATTCGACGACGAGGAGAGCTTCATCCGTCGCGACTATCTCGTCATCACGCACCGTGTGACTGGAATGGGCGCATTGATGGGCAACAGCTCGGAGTTTACCGACGATGCCATAGCCGACATCGAGCGGCAGCCTTGGGTGCGGAAAGTGGGGCGTTTCTCCACTTCGGAATACAACATCATGGCTTCCGTGGGCATCGGCAACACCGGACGCTCTATGAGCACTCAGTTCTTCTTCGAATCCATCCCTTCGGAGTTTATCGACATCAGCCCCGACGACTGGAACTTCAACCCCGAGAAGCCCGAGGTGCCTGTAATCGTGTCGAAGGATTATCTGTCGCTCTACAACTTCGGTTTTGCAGCGGCTCAAGGCATGCCGCAGATAAGCGAGGGGATGATTGGGATGATTCCGCTCACATTCACTTTCACTGGCGGCGGAAAAAGCGAGGTGATACCGGGCAGAATCGTAGGATTCTCCAACCGTCTCAACACCATCATCGTCCCCGAGGACTTCATGAAGTGGAGCAACAGCCGCTACTCCACCAGCGAAGCGAAGCAGCAGCCGTCGCGCCTCATCGTGGAGGTGAACACTCCCGGCGACGTGAAGATAAAAGAATATATGGATGCACACAACTACGAGATTGCCGGCGACAAGATGGACAGCAGCAAGGCCAATCACTTCCTCACCGTGATGATAAGCATCGTGATTGCCGTGGGTGCAATCATCAGCCTCCTGTCGTTCTTCGTTCTGATGCTGAGCATATATCTTCTGCTACAGAAGAACACAAAGAAGCTGCAAGACCTGCTGATGCTCGGATACACCCCGGCTGAAGTTTCAGCCCCTTACACAAAAATGGTCATAATCATCAACTGCGCCGTGATGCTGCTCGCCATAGTGCTGATGATAGCCGGCAGAGCATATTATATACCTATGCTCACCGCATTCGGAGTGGGCGGAGCAAGCCTCATCGCCTCAATAGCCGTGGCACTCGTGATAATGGGGCTTATCACCACCGGCAATGTCATCGCAATTCGCCGCAAGATCAACACCCTATGGCGGCAAAAGGAATAGCCGCAATCACGCAGCAGCACCCTTCAAATAGCATAAACAAGAGATGCGCCCAGTGTTGCTGATGCGCATCTCTTGCCATTTTTCCTTACACACAACCTTTTGCCACCGACAGTAAATCGAAATACATCAACCGCGTGTTTAATGCGACATTAGAATCGATGTGTCTATATTCCTTTTCCTGCTCATCTGTACTGAACACAGACTTAAAGCCATTACGTTCATAAAATGCTATCGTGTTTCTATTATTATATGCATCAACAATAATAAATCGGCGCCCTGTCTTGTTGTTAGAATCAATGAACCAATATTTTATATATTCCAGCACATCACTACCGACATGCTTTGATTGGAACTCCTTAGATACAGCAAGACGACCAATCAACACTGCAGGATACTCCTTTAATGTTTTTATGTGCGGAATATCCGTTTCTATTTTTTCTTACGCGCATTAGGCAAATCAGCCACTCGTATTCCAGCATTAGCAAGAGTAAATGCACATACTACTTTACAAGAATCTGTATCCAGTTTATAACAATAGCTCTTGCCCAGCAACTGTTTTGCATAGCCAAAACAATCTTTGGCATAAAATTCGTCAAGGTCTGAATCCCCACACGAGAGACCTGCGATGTCATTCTCATCTACGATATCGTAAATAGAACATTCATTGAACAAGAAGCTCATCTTTTTCCGATATGAGACTTCGCTAATACTTGCTTCACAAGTTCCATTCCACGCATATAACGCACAGCGACCTCTCGCTTTTCTTCTTCGCTACGATTTAGATATTTCTCATAATTTTTCTCTGCAGCAGCTTCAAATTTTTCAGCCACTTCACCAGTTAGCACTGGAATTGATGCTATTGCTAATGCCATAATACCTTATTTTATTGATATCAGCAAATTTACAACATTTTCCATTATCTATCAAGCATTTAGAGTAAAATATCAAATTTCTATTCTTTTCTACAAATTTGCATAACAGCAATATGCATCATATCATTGACGATTCAATTTTGTCATTGGGATTTTAGGTTAAAGCAACTTATGATTTGTAGCGTGCATCATCGCTTGTGCCATATTTTTCACACCCAATTTTTGGAACATCCTCTTCTTTGCCGACTTCACGGCATCGGTAGATTTATACAGATTAGCTGCAATTTCTGCCACAGTAAGCCCTCTCGAAGCCTGAACTATAATCGATTTTTCCGCCTCGGTTAGTTTTTCTTCGTTAGATTTCCGCCAAGACTTATCGCTCATATCATAGACATATCTGTCGCCAGTGCCTACTACTTGAGCATAAACCACCGAATTTGCGCCTATCGGAAATTCCACACGGCACAATATGAATTTTGGCAAGCCATTCGTTTCGTCTTTCACCAAAGGCGACAGCTTATATAGCATTGCCCCGTTTCCCTTATATACACTTTTAAGATCCGACATTATGCACAATCTTCCTTGCAAATCACTTGGCAATCTTCTATACAGCGCAAGCATCGCCTCAATCATCCGATTGAACTGTTCACAATCTTCCCCCGACAAATATTTCACGAAATCACTCACGTTCTCACTTTCTTTGCCGTTTATCAGTCCATTACCTAAAGAATCAATCTCCTCATATAGCGAATGATACTCCGACCTATAGACGACCTTGTGCGACCACAAATCCGCCACAAATATCAAATCGTAACACATATTATCAAAAGCTTGCAAAACTTCTTCAATCATAACGCTGTCGCCAACACTTTTCCCACAACTATCCATATTCCATCCACTTATTAGAAGTTTGCTACGTTTACAAAAATACAGAATAGCACCCACACTTATGTCATTTCACCCTTTCGGGTGTTGCCAGATGCTGATTCATGCTATAACTTTGCACTCAGAACCAAGAGGTTAACCAGCGGTTAAATATATATATCAAACTTTAAAAACAGAAAACAATGAAATTCGCAGCAAAACTTTACACTTTTTCAATGAGTTTTTTACTCATTACCGCAATGCTCAATTCATGCTCATCACTACCAAATGAGCTGAATCAATCCAATTCATAGGTTCTCTTAAATGTAAATAATAAATTTGTATTATAAACTTCATATATTATGAAACGTACAGTATTTGCAGCATTAGTTTTGGTGCTTTCCATTGGAGCGTATGGAAAAACAATCAGCGGATATGTGTCCGACGCTAAATCATCAGAGAAATTAGGATATGCCACTGTAATGCTGAAGCGCCACGATGTGGGAATGATATGCGACAGTTGCGGCTTCTTCAAATTAGAAATCCCCGACAAAGCAGCGGGCGACAGCGTGGAATTTCGCTATATTGGCTACGAGCCAACACTTATAAGCCTCAACGACATAACAAAAGAAACCAATGTTGCTCTAAAGCAACAATCAAAAAAGCTCAAAGAGATAACCGTGAAAACACCCAAAAAATTCAAAACCATGAAAAGTGGCAAAAAGCACACTTCCGGGCTATTCCTATCATTCCTTGGCGGTATCGACACTATCGACACTAAAGGCGACACCTACGGATTTGAATCAAAGAATGGGGGCAAGCGCACTTGGCTAAAGAGCGTAGGGTTCTTCATAAAGCAGACCGACAACATGCTCTCACGAATGAAATTCCGCATTAACATCTACGACATGGTGAACGTGAAGAAAGCCCCATCGTCCGACCTTCTCTGCGTGCAGAATGAGCCGATATTCTTTGAATACAAGAAAGAGGATGTGGTCGGCGAGAAATACACCTACAATCTGCCCAAGCCGCTGCTTATCCCCGACCATGCCCTCGTAGAGATTGAATACCTTGAAAACACACCGTCCACCGAGACCATCAGCTTCAAGAGCAACATAATGGGCGGCAACACTTGGTATAAAGACGAGGAGCACCACAAGTGGGACAAATGCCCCATCGCCACCCCTTTCTTCGTGGAATACATCCGCGAAAAGAAATAGCAAACCATTCCGAAACAGAAAATTATCACGCACACACTTGCCGACAATCCACCAATTACGAAAATGCAAATGTGTGCGCATATTTTTATTGTATCGTTCAAGCTATCTCCCAATCAGTAATGTTGTGCGTATTCACGTCGAAATTGACCCCCACCTTCACTACTGGTAATCCGCAAAGGGCAAAACGGCTGGAATAATTCTTCAAGTCAATCTGCCTCATTGCGGCACTCGCACTCTTATTGATTTTCAGCTCAAAAAGATATAGATGGGTAGCAGTCTGCAGCACCATATCCACACGTCCCTTAGGTGTGCGGACTTCCACATCCACATAATTATCCAAAATTGAGAAAATCACATACATCATCTGCTGGTAATGTCCCTCAGAATCAGCATTGTCACAATAAGGCACAGTCCCAAGATAAGTTTGCAGCATCGACAATGCTTCATCCATATTATTCCGGCGGATAGCTGCCGACATCTTTGCTATAGTCGTTGTGCCATTCAGCGTATTATCTCCTATATAATTAGGCAAAAGGCAACGATACAGCCCCACTCGTATCTCCTTGTTAGGAATATCAAGCAGATAAAGTCCCGTCTCAGAGTCGTAGCTCTTGATGGTGATATAGCCACTTTGATAGAGAAGTGGCATAATGGATGTCATGTTCTCGGTCGGTGAGTCAAACTCCGAAATATCGGCTTCACAGCCACCTATCTCCGAAGGCTTCACATGAAACCTATTGAGCATTTTTATCAAGAAAGTGGGAGTACCTGAGGCAAACCAATAGTAATCCAACTTGCCTTTAGACATCGCATTTAACAGGCTGAACGGATTAAATATATCAGGCGACTCTGGCGCAAAATGATAGCCATCGTAATATTCGCTCAAAGCCTGCATAGTTTCCTCGGCAGTTTCTCCGAGTTTCTCACCCAGCGCCAACACATCTGCCGACATACATGCTGTCAGCTCTTCCTTTGTGATGCCACAGACTCCGGCATATTCGTTATCCATACTCACGTTAGTGATGTTGTTAAGTTCACTAAATATGCTCATCTGCGAAAACTTGGTGATACCCGTCAGAAACACAAAACGAAGATAAGGCTCACATTTCTTCAGTGGGCTATAGAAATTGCGCATAATATCCCTCAATTCCTCCAATTGCTCATTCTTATGCACTACATCAAGAAGTGGCGCATCATATTCATCGATAATGACCACCACTTGTCGGCGAGTCTGCCGGAAAATTTGCTGTATTAAATTGTCTAATCGGATATTGGGATCTATAGCCTCACTTCTTATTCCAAATTTGTCTTCATTCTCTTTCAAGATAAACAGCAGATACCTCATAAGCTGCTCCTTATCCATATGCTTGCCTCCCGACATATCAAAATGCAACACAGGATATTTTGTCCAGTCCTTCTCCATACACTCAATGGCAAGCCCACAAAACAGCTCTTTTCTGCCCTCGAAATAACTCTGGAAAGTGGAAGCCAACAGCGACTTTCCAAACCGCCGCGGCCGGCTCAAGAAGAAATACTTGCCGCCTGAGTGGGTCATCCGGTAAACGTATTCCGTCTTATCGACATACAGGAGATTACGATTGATAATTTCCTCAAATGTTTGTATTCCTACTGGATATAATTTCAGTGCCGACATATTCCTTATATGATAGATTTGTGCAAATATAATAAATTATATCTAAGAATAGCCAAAACAGAACTTAATTAATAATTATATTTTTAATCCATCATTTAAAAATCACATACTCAAAACATTGATTTCATCTATTAATTCACTCATATTTTTAGTTAAAACGAGTTAAACTTAAAATTCACATTTCAGCCATAATTTATAATTGCAAAGAGGGCTGAAAGTGGCTGAGTGGGCGATATTTGCCAAAATAGCCCATTTTGAGTTTGCATTTGTTAATGTTTAGAAGTGTTTAGCCGATTTGCTTTAAAAAAAGATATTTCCTAACTTTGTGATACATCAATCGGGTGACGTTCCATCCCGGTATCACATAAACTTAGAGATTTTCAAATATGCCAAATACAAGACGCAACATATCATTTTTCGTAGCAGCGACAGCACTTATGCTGTTGTCTTCTCTGCCAGCGCAGGCGCAAGAGCTTGTGCAGCGCAAGAGAGGCACGGTGCTCGAGCAGATTCAGCAGTCGGCACTTCACAACGACCCAGATGCCGAAATCAAGCAGCTCCTCGACTATGCAGCCACTTTCCGCGGCACACGCTACCGTAGCGGCTCGTCAAGCCCTTCGGGTTTCGACTGCTCGGGATTCACAAGCTATGTTTTCTCGAAATTCGGCTACAAGCTGCACCGCTCATCAAGCTCGCAAATAGCTAATGGCGACAAGGTGGAGAAGCACGAGCTGAAGCCTGGCGACCTTGTGTTCTTCAACGGCAGAGCCGTAGGCAAGAGAATCGGCCATGTCGGCATTGTCACCGAAGTTGATAAGTCAAACGGCACATTCAATTTCATCCATGCGAGTAATTCACAAGGTGTCACAGTAAGTACTTCGGAAGAGCCTTACTACAAACGCCGCTACGTGGGAGCCTGCCGCCCGACAAAATAATCACGGCAGCAACAAGCCCGCCACGATGGCTTTGAACTAAAAAATTCGGCAGTAATAAACAAAGACTAATAATTATAATTATTTCTCCCACATAATAAAAGCGCACCCGACCCAAGCGGCTGCGCTTTTATTATTTTAAACCATGATTGAAAGTCATCAGAACGTTCAGAGAACCTTGAAATCGCCTAAGTCTCTGTATAGTTGCAGAAGGTGGCTGAAAAAGATGTTGAATCATCCAAGCCTACGTCGCATAATCAATGATGTGACCACCGATGTCAGCAAGCCTACAGCAGCCACAAGCGCAAACACCACAAGCACATCGCTCCACACTATCTGAACAGGATAAGCGCGCACTATCATCACATCGCTCGCGCCATTTAGCGTTATCAGCCCGAATGTCTGCTGAAGCCAGCACAGAGCCAAGCCGAGCGCGATGCCGCACACTGCGCCTGTGAACGAGATGAGCCACCCTTCAGTCACAAATATCTGCGAAATCTGCTTGTCGCTCGCACCAAGGTTGCGGAATGTGCGTATGCTCTCATCCTTCTCTATTATGAGCAGCGACAATGTGCTAATCACATTGAACGTGGCTATAATCATTATGAAGCCAAGCAGCAGAAATGCCACCCATTTCTCTATATTCACCATCCTGAATGCCGAAGCCTGCTGCATAAGGCGGTTTTTCACGCTGTAACCGTCGCCAATCGACGACTGAATAGCCCGCATCGCAGCAGCCTCGTCGGCTCCGGCACGAAGCCGCACCTCCACCTCCGATGCCTCCTTCTCATAGTCGAAAATATATCGGGCCATGTCTATCGGTATCATGATTATGTCGCGGTCGTAGTCGCTCTGCTCAACCTGATATACCCCAGCTACAAAAAGCGAATCGGCACGGAATGAGCCTGCCGGATTGGCGAGATTCACCGTGCCTTGGCGTTGCGGAGCATAGAGGCGCATCTGCGCATAGAATCCCGGGCGGGCGCGGAGCTGTATCGCTGCACCCACACTCAGCACGGCATATTGCGACACACCGTCGTCGAGCATAAACTCCCCTTCGAGCAGCGTCTTGCTGACCGATGTCACCGAGTCATATTCTGCCGGCACACCCTTCACACGCACAGGCATCTGGTAGTCGCCGAACATAGCCAAACAGTGGTCTTCCACCACAGGCACAGCCACATCCACTCCATCCACCGAGCGGACAGCCGCCAGCACACTGTCGGCATCCTGAATCACCTTACCCTGCTTGGCTGTGACCGAAATCTGGGGGTCGAGCATCGACAGCTTACCGCTGATAAGCTCGGCAAAGCCATTGAAAACCGACAGCACACACACCAGAGCGGCTGTTGTGACAATGACACCACACACCGATATTATCGATATTATATTGACTGCGCTATGCGTCTTCTTCGACACCAAATAGCGTGCAGCTATTTTCAGTGTGAACCTCATTTCAGCAAGCTGTCGATATGTTCGATATAGTCAAGCGAGTCGTCGATGAAGAATGTCAGCTCGGGAGTCTTACGGAGCTGGTAGCGCACGCGCTGCGCAAGCTCATAGCGCACGCTTTTGGCGTTGCGGTTGATGTTTTCGAGTATCTGCTCGCCTTTTTCCGACGGGAAAATGCTCAGATAGGCGCGGGCGACACTCAGGTCGGGCGACACGCGCACAGCACTCACCGACACAATCACGCCGCCAAGTTTGGCGGTCTGCAAGCGGAAAATCTCGCTTAGCTCCTTCTGTATCAAGCGTGCTATTTTTGATTGTCTTGTTGATTCCATAATATATAAAAATCTGTCTTGTTTAATATTTACTTTTCGATAAATTCACCTTATTGCAACAACCCCTACTCGCCGTAACGCTTCTTATAGATGATGGTCAATCCGTCGCGCAGCGGAATTATCACCTTCTCCACACGCTCATCGGCAGCAACCATGTCGTTGAAGCGCAGTATGCCTTCGGTCTGAGCGTCGAGCTTCTTGCCCCAATCCACCACTTTGCCGTCCCACAGAGTGTTGTCGGCGATAATAAAGCCGCCATCGCTCACATGGTCAAACACAAGATCGTAATACTCGCAATACTCGCGCTTATTAGCATCCATAAACACGAGGTCGAATTTCCGGTCGATTTTTGGCAAAATCTCTCGTGCGTCACCTATGTGCAGATTCACACGGCTCGCCATGCGCGACTTCTCGAAGTGGCTGCGGATGAAGTCCTCAAGCTCATCATCGATTTCTATCGTGTGCAGTTGGCACGAGTCGTCGGCAAGACCCTCGGCAAGACACAGCGCCGAATAACCCGTGAACGTGCCGAGCTCAAGAATGTTCTTCGGGCGAATCATCCTCACAAACATCTTCAGCAACCTCCCTTGAAGATGTCCCGAACACATGCGCGGACGCAGATGATACAAGTGCGTCTCGCGGTTGAGATGGCTGAGTTCTTCGCCCTCGGCATCTATGTGGTTCAGTATATATTGTTCTAATTCTTCTTGCATCTTATTCTTGACTCAAAAAAAACATTTTCCAGCTCTACATTTTCAGCAATGCCTCCACAGCAAGCCGGTAGCTGTCAAGTCCGAAACCGAGGATAACACCGCAACAAGCCGCCGAGAGCATCGAGTGATGGCGGAATTCCTCGCGCTTATGCACATTCGATATATGCACCTCCACCACGGGAGCCGTCACCGCGCGTATGGCATCGGCGATAGCTATCGAAGTGTGCGTATATGCGCCGGCATTAAGCACTATGCCGTCGTATTCGAAGCCTGTGCGGTGTATCTCGTCGATGAGAAGTCCCTCCACATTGCTTTGGAAATATGTCAGCTCTGCCACATCGGCATATTGCTTCTTCAGCGCATCGATGCACGAATCCATCGTTGCGCTGCCATATATCCCAGGCTCGCGCACCCCGAGCAGGTTCAGATTCGGACCATTGATTATCGCAATCTTCTTCATTAACACTTATATATTTTATTACAGTCTATTTGTCAAACTATTTGGTTCTTTTCGCACATCCCAGAAATCAACGACATACACAATGTCATCCTTTACCATATATATCATTTTATAATGCTTATGAACAACAATTGAACGGTACAGCAAAGAGCGTTCTTTCAACAAAGGCTCTATAGACCCAAGCATAGGAAATCTCCGCAACAAGCCAGAATACTCATTCACGGCAGACCGCAGTTTTCCTATTGCCTTTATGCCCCAAATTAAGTGACCAAATGAAATAGCTGAATAATATTCTTGCTTTGCTCTATTTGTCCACTTTATTTTAGCCATGGGAATTTATCTTTAAGCTCAGCTTCAACTTCTTCATCCGAAAACACATCGCCATCGCATACCTGTTTCTCTGCCTCATCAATGCGAGCATTAATTTCAGCCATAGTATATGGAACGGCATCTTCATGAGCTTTTATTTCCACTCCTTCAAGCTCTTTTTTCAAAGAACGAAGATACCAATCTACACGTTGCAGAGCTTCTTCGCTATCAAGCAAGCTATTGAGACTGTTAAATATACTTGCCCTTAATTCCATTGTTGTCATAGCCACATTATTAATTAAGGACAAAATTACTACAAATAAAGGAAGTTGCAAAAATCTTCTCGATTTTATGCCGCCATGCGCCACCGAAATCATCCTATTTCCACATATTCGCCGACACAAAACATCAGCCAGCCATACCGACTTCTGCCACTGCCGCTTCACGCCACATTCATCGGTCAATTTTACCGGCGCAGCGCAGTTGCATATAGAAATCGCGGAAGTTTCATTGCGAAATGCATTTTTTTGTCATCTTCGCTTGCTTTTATGAAAATTGTTGCCTATTTTTGTTACATAAAGGTCTAAATAACCAAAAAACATAACTTAACACGTTTATCAAATGAACAAAGACAAGAACTCTGCTGAAGTAGTTAAAGACCTTAGGTATCTGCAACTGCTTGCCCGCAACTTCCCCAACATTGCGGCCGCCAGTACCGAGATTATAAATCTTGAGGCAATATTGAACTTGCCTAAAGGCACTGAGCATTTCCTTGCCGACCTGCATGGTGAATACAAGGCTTTCCAGCATGTGCTGCGCAACGCTTCGGGCGCCATAAAGCGTAAAGTCAAGGAAATCTTTGGGGAGACACTCGGCATCAAGGAGCAGAAAGAACTTTGCACACTAATATACTATCCTGAGCTGAAGCTCGACCTCGTGAAGCAAGACACCGACCACGAAGAATTGGAAGACTGGTACTTCATCACGCTTAACCGCCTTGTGATGGTGTGCCGAAACGTGTCGTCGAAATACACCCGCTCAAAGGTACGCAAGGCTCTGCCTTCCGATTTCTCTTATATAATTCAGGAACTGCTGCATGAAAGCTCGGTCGATACCAACAAGCAGGCTTATGTGGAGGTCATCGTACGCACAATCATAGCCACCGAACGCGCCGACGATTTCATCATCTCGATATGCAACCTCATCCAGCAGCTTGCAATCGACACGCTGCACATCCTCGGCGACGTGTTCGACCGTGGACCAAGCCCCGACAAGATTATGGACATCCTGTGCGACTACCACAACTTCGATGTGCAATGGGGCAACCACGACATCCTGTGGATGGGCGCGGCTGCCGGCAACGACTGCTGCATCGCGAACGTAATCCGCATCGCCCTGCGCTACGGCAATCAGGCTGTGCTTGAAGACGGATATGGCATCAATATGCTGCCGCTCGCCACTTTCGCACTCGAAACCTATGCCGACGACCCTTGCACAATGTTCATGCCCAAGGTGAACCGGCAGGAAGCCGGAATAAGCGAGAAGACCATGCACATGATTGCTCAGTGGCACAAAGCCATCAGCATAATCCAGTTCAAGCTGGAAGCCGCCACCATCAAGCGTCGTCCCGACTTCAAGATGGAAGACCGCATGCTGCTGCACCACATCGACTTCGACCGCAAGGTTTTCGTCCTCGACGGAAAAGAATATGAGCTGACCGACACAAACTTCCCTACGGTGGATCCGAAAGACCCATATCGCCTCACCCCCGAGGAACAAGACATTGTGAACAAGCTTCACAACTCATTCGTGAGCAGCGAGAAATTACAGAAGCATATGGCGTGCCTGTTCCGCAACGGATGCATATATGCCGTCACCAATTCCAATCTGCTCTTCCATGCCTCGGTGCCACTCAATGCCGACGGCTCGCTGAAAGATGTGGAAATCCACGGCAAGAAATATCATGGCAAGGCTCTGCTCAAGAAAGCCGGCGGAATGATTCGCGAAGCTTACTTCGGCGTTGATGACGAGAATGAGCAGCAGTTTGCCAACGACTATGTGTGGTATCTGTGGTGCGGCAAAGACTCTCCCGCATTCGACAAAGACAAGATGGCAACTTTCGAACGCTACTTCTTGAAAGACAAAGACACCCATAAGGAGATTAAGGGCAACTACTACCTGCTGCGCGACAGCGAGCAAGTGTGCGACATGCTGCTCGACGAGTTTGAGGTGAAAGGCAAGCACCGCCACATCATCAATGGGCATGTGCCTGTGAAGACAATAAAAGGAGAAAGCCCTATCAAGGCAAATGGCAAAATGATGGTAATCGACGGCGGGTTCTCTAAAGCCTACCAGCCCGAGACTGGCATTGCCGGATACACTCTCGTGTTCCACTCGCGAGGCTTCCAGCTCGTGCAGCACGAGCCGTTCTCCTCAATCAAGAAAGCCGTGGAAGAGGGGCAGGACATCAAGTCCACCACTCAGCTCGTGGAGATGAGCTCCACCCGCATGATGGTGAAAGACACCGACCTCGGACACGAGCTTGAACGGCAAATAATCGACTTGAAGCGTCTCCTTTTCGCATTCCACAACGGATACATCAAGGAAAAGGACTCTGGCTCAAGCCTGATTCGACTGAAAAGCTAACCAAAAACAATTTTCACCGAAAGCCTAATCGGCAAAAAATCTGCCGATTAGGCTTTTCCAAAAATTCGGTCATTCGCCTGTTCAGGGAATTTTCTTTACCTTTTGGGCAAGGCTAAATATCAATAAAGAAAAACGGCTAAAAAACTCTAATAATATCATGGCTGATAAGAAATTGAAATTAGTGGTATCCACTGGTGCCGGCATCAGTGCCGAAAGTGGTATGGCCACCTACCGCGATGCAGGTGGCTTGTGGGACACATATCCCGTAATGGAAGTGGCAAGCGCCAACGGATATGCCCGAAACCCGAAACTCATTCACGAGTTTTACAGCAATCTGCGAAAAAAACTTGTGAAACTTCAGCCTAATGCCGCCCACTTCGGGCTTAAAGACCTCGAAGAATGCTTCGATGTGCAGGTCATAACGCAAAACGTTGACGACCTGCATGAGCGTGCCGGAAGCAGCAAGGTGCTGCATCTGCATGGCGAGCTCATGAAAGTGCGCTCGCTGCCCCACCCCGAGCGTGTGTATGACGTGCGCAGCAACGAGCTTACAGGAAAGCCCGACGAGCTTTCCACCTCACTCAGCACACGCGACAGCTATGGCGATCCCGTGCGCCCGCACATTGTATTTTTCCAAGAGGCGGTGCCAAACTTTGAGCCTGCCACTGAGCTTGCACGGCAAGCCGACATATTCGTCGTCATAGGCACATCACTTGTGGTATATCCAGCCGCAAGCCTGCTCAATTATGTGCGCCACGGCGTGCCGATATATTACATCGACCCGCACCCTGCCGAAGTCGGCTATCCATCTATCGACATCATCGAGGAAAAAGCCACCGTAGGTGTCCCCGAATTAAAGGAAATCCTCCTCGAAAAATACATCCATTAAGGAGAACTCCGCCACACATCGATGCCCACCACGGCTCTACACAAAATCGGTCACCCAAATTTTCACCAAGCCGCATCGCCTACATTAGAATATATAAATTATCAAAATTTGGCATTAGAGAATTGATAAATAATTATGAGTAGTAAAAGCAATGGACAAGGACGTGCTTACGAATACATTTGCTTGCATTCTTTACAAGATGCAATAAGTGCTATTCGTAAATCTCAAATAATTCATAATAGCAGCTATTATGCTGCAGAACACGCATGGAGTACATTGAGTGTTGCTGAGAAAGCATTATATACACTGAGCGCAAAATCAACTATAGATACGATATTTGCTTTGGAACCAAACATCGTAGAAGTTGACAATGATATGCTAAATCTATATATTCAAAACGACGAGCATGGTGCAGAAGCTGATGTACGTGATATTATCATCAATCGCAATGATATCGTTTGGGAGATAGGGCTAAGCATAAAACACAATCATATGGCTGTAAAACACAGTCGTTTAGCAAAAAACTTAGATTTTGGTCAAAAATGGTATGGAATTAACTGTTCTGAAGAATATTGGAAAGCAGTAAAACCTACATTTGATTTTCTTGAAGCAGGAAAAGCAAATGGTACTTACTTTAAAGATTTAGGCTCTAAGGAAGATGATGTTTATATACCATTATTGAAAGCTTTTATGCAAGAAGTGAAAAAACAAGTAGAGAATAACACTGACGTACCTCGTAAACTTGTTGAATATTTACTCAGCAGATATGACTTCTATAAAGTTATTAGTATAGACAATAAAAGAATTACCACGATACAGTCTTTCAACATATACAGAACTCTAAATCAATCAAGTAAGACTAAGAAACCATCTTTAGAAGTTCCAGCAATGGAATTACCAACAACTTTACTCTATATGGATTTCAAACCTAAGAGTAAAACAACTGTAATTATGGGACTTGATAATGGTTGGCAATTCTCGTTCAGAATACATAACGCAAAAGATACGGTAGAACCATCTTTGAAGTTTGATGTTCAGATTATAGGAATGCCTCCTGCCGTAAATATAACTTTTAACTGTAAGTGGTAAATATGAATTTGATTAGTCTTTTTTCTGGTGCAGGTGGGCTTGATAAGGGATTCCGCAATGCAGGATTTCATACTGTAGTCGCCAATGAATTTGACAAAAAAATATGTCCGACATTTAAAGCTAACTTTCCTAACACAAAATTAATAGAGGGGGATATTAGAAATATACCGTCTAATGCCTTTCCTAACCATGTGACAGGCATAATTGGAGGGCCTCCATGTCAGTCGTGGAGTGAAGCAGGTTCATTAAAGGGCATCGAAGATGCTCGTGGGCAGTTGTTTTATGAATATATCAGGATTTTGCGTGATACCAAACCTTTATTTTTTGTTGCAGAAAATGTATCGGGCATGCTTGCTAAACGGCATTCGGATGCTGTTAGTGGATTTTTGAAGTTATTTGACGAAGCAGGTTATAATGTTAATTTGAAAATGCTTAACGCAAATGACTATGATGTTCCAGAAGACAGAGACCGTGTTTTCTATATTGGTTTTCGCAAGGATTTACACATAGATGATTATGAATATCCGAAGCCTCAAGACCATAAGCCGACATTGCGTGAAGCAATTTGGGATTTACAAGACACAGCTATACCTGCAAGAGAGAAGAACCATACAAACGGAAATGCTTGTGTCGTTCCAAACAATGAATATTTTACAGGTGCTTTTTCGCCAATATTCATGTCTCGTAACCGTGTAAGATCTTGGGATGAGCCAGGGTTTACAGTTCAGGCAAGTGGAAGACAATGCCAACTCCATCCACAGGCACCCAAAATGATAAAGGTAGAGAAAAACTTGCAAAAATTTGTTGAAGGGAAAGAACATCTATATCGAAGAATGACTGTCAGAGAAGTCGCTCGTGTTCAAAGCTTTCCAGATGACTTCAAGTTCATCTATGACGAAGTGAATTATGGATATAAGATGATAGGCAATGCTGTTCCTGTCAATCTTGCGTATCATGTGGCATTAAGTATAATAGAAACATTTAAACGACATAATATCAATATTGACAACTAATGCAATAGTTCGTTAAAATTCAACAAAAAGCAACTGCAAAAACTGCTTATCACACGCCTATTCGCTGACATTACGACAATTACGGCAATTTAGGAACACACAACTCCACATTTTGTGGATATGTCTTTGTGATTTTTCAAAAAAAGTCTATCTTTGTATGTTAAAAAAGAATTTTACTCATTATATATAACAAAGACAAACTTAAATGAAAGTCAAGATACACCGTGAGGGTCTTAACATATTGTTGGTTCTGCTTTTCATCTTGCTGGCAATCAATATTCCTGCATATATTTTCATAGAATGGAAAGCTATCCCCATCACGTTCATAACTATTTCGGCGATAATGTATCTGCTGGTGGTGAACTTCTTCCGAAGTCCGCGCCGCCACTTCAGGGGCGATGCCACAAATGCTGTAGTGGCGTCGGTCGATGGAAAAGTTGTGGCACTTGAGGAGGTATATGAGGATGAATACCTGCACCGCAATGTGATACAGCTCTCCATTTTCATGACCGTGTTCAATGTTCATGCCAACTGGGCTCCGGTGAACGGAATCGTTGAATATGTGAAGCACCTTTCCGGTCGATTTATCGCAGCCTATCTGCCAAAGTCGAGCACCGAAAATGAACGTTCCACCATAGTCATACGCACCGACAACGGCACCGAGATTCTCATGCGCCAGATTGCCGGAGCTGTAGCGCGCCGCATTGTCACCTATCCCGAAAAGGGCGAACATGTGAGCATCGACGAGCATATAGGCTTCATAAAGTTCGGCTCTCGCGTAGATATATACCTACCGCTCGACACCGAAATTCTCGTGAAGCTCGGCGACAAGACGGTGGGCGGAATCACTCAGGTGGCACGCCTCAAAAACAAGTAGCGACAAAACTTTTTCCCGAAAAAAATGAAAATTCTACAAACCATAAAGAACAACATTCCCAACGCCATCACATGCTTGAATCTTGTGTCGGGAGTGATTGCATGCATATATGCTTTCAACAGCACAGTTGATTACAATGGTCTGTATGGCTACCAGTGCGCATTCATTATGATCGCGATGGCTGCCGTATTCGACTTCTTCGACGGACTTGTGGCGCGCCTCATCCACGCCACCTCCGCAATAGGCAAGGAGCTCGACTCGCTGTGCGACTCGGTGAGCTTCGGCCTTGCCCCGGCTCTACTCGTATTCCAGATGATGGAATTTTTCAACCCAGGCACCCCGTGGAAATATGCTGCCCTGCTTATCGCAGTGTGCGGTGTGCTGCGGCTGGCTCGGTTCAATGTCGATACCACACAGTCGGTATCGTTCCTCGGAATGCCAATCCCTGCCAACGCCATTTTCTGGATAGGGTTCTGCTCAGTGCAATACTCCGTATGGAACGCCACCGGAGCCGTCACCCCGATGTTCGGCAGCGGTATCGTGATTGCTCTCACGCTGATAATGTCATACATGATGGTGAGCAGTCTGCGCATGTTCTCACTGAAGTTCAAGGATTTCTCTTTCGGCAACAACTGGCACCGCTACCTCATCGTCGTCGCTGCCATAGCATTTGTCGCCGTTCAGGGCGTAGCCGGACTTGCAAGCACGATTCTGCTATACATTATCCTCAGCGTTTTCACGCACAAGCGCACCAAGGAACACGAAGCATAGCGCAAGCCACCTCTGCCAAGACAAAAATGTGGCACAATAATTGTTTATAATCGTAATTATTAAACGTTATAAATACTTTCTACAATGGAATTAATAGTTCTCGCCATATTATTCATAATCCTGTTCCCGGTTTTCAAAGTGGCATACAGTATATGGCGACAAGTTCACAATATAAAGAAGCAATTTGGCGGTCAATTCGGAGGGGCTAACCCATTCGGAGGCAATGGAGGCAATGACTACACCACCAGCAGCCGTCGCTCGTCGCGGCAAGGCTACAATTCGGACGACTACAGCGGCGACCGTCGTCACCGCCACCATTTCTCAAGCAGCGAAGGTCAATATGTGGAATTTGAAGAAATCATCGAGGAGCGCGAATCCGTGCCATATAATTCCAGCGAACCTTACGAGCCTCAAATCTCCGACGTGAAATACGAGGAGATTATCGAGCGTGTGAATTAGGCTAATCCACCGCAAGGATATTCCTTACAGCCCTAAGCGAACTTTTGGCGCGCTTCTCAAGCGCCACACACTCCCTCTGCGCGCTCGCCACCGGCATCAAGAATCTCATCAGTATCGCTGCCACAAGATAGCCCTCGATGCGCTTGCGAAGCACTGCATCGGCAGCCGCCTCAAGCTGCGCCGACACTCTGACAGTGATTTTCATAAGTGAGCCATCAGCCACACAATCTTCGGCATATCCCATCATGCGTGAGCAAATATATCCCACTTCCTCATCCATCACTACGCCGAATATCCCTGCAAGATCGCACTTGGCATATTGCATTGGCACATCACGGTCATCATTCTTGCCGGCAGAAATGAGCGCATATTCAGCCATCACGCTGCGCAGCACCTCTTCACGGTCGATTACCACATCTATTTTTCGGTATGTTTTGTTTTCCATAAATTTATATTCTTATTAAATTTTCAAGGGGGAGTGGTTTCTAAAAACCGCCATCCTCAACGCATTCATTTATTCCATATCGGTCATTGAGATTGGGTCTCATCTCACCATTCTTGTTCTTGCTATGGCGACAATGCCTACCATAGCCAGCACCACCAGTGTAACCCGCAGCCACACTGTCACATCGCCAATGCCATGGCTGCCAGTCAGCGACGATGAGCTTCGACTGGCGGTGACTTCATTCGCCGCAGAATCTTTTGACATTGCCAATGCCGCATTGCGCCGCACCTGCATCACGCGCCTCCTTGCCAAAGCCCCAGTCTTCGGTTTCAACATGGCATTGCTGTCGCTCATTGCATTTACTGGCACTATCGAGTCAGGGTAAAAATACCACTCATCAATCACCACACCCTCCACTGCCGAACAAGCC
The DNA here is from genome assembly GCA_964459845.1 of uncultured Muribaculaceae bacterium. Lineage (GTDB taxonomy): Bacteria > Bacteroidota > Bacteroidia > Bacteroidales > Muribaculaceae > CALZFJ01. The sequence goes on from CAYWOC010000001.1 coordinate 150,441, forward strand.
CCCACTGCCAGCCCGGCATTCACCGATTTTGCCACACTGTCGGAATAAGCCACAGCCGGCTTGTGGCTTCGGCAAGCCGACATCATCAACATTGCCGCCACCGCCAGCATCACACAATTTCTTATGTTCATTTTTCAAAAAGTATTATCATTTATATCGTTCTACATACAAGGTTTATCCGTCAGCACTTTCCCAAGCAGCCACCATTCACCACAGCACGTGCTGCACGCTGCACCCTATACAGATGCTTATAGGCATAATCCTCCGATATGAAATAGCGCGAAGCTCGCTCCGACAGCAGCACTCGCGCAAGTGCCGCATGTATTGCAAGATTAGGATGTCGCTCCCTGAGCTGCTGCATTTTATCATATATCTCCATCCACATCTGTTGCTTCAGGGTGAGCTTGCGGCTCGGCAGACCGTGAGTATTGATTTCGCTCATCACATTATATGCCTGGTCGAAACTCACATAGTAGTGTGGCCGCCCACTGTGCAGTACATCACGCACTATCTTATGTCGGTTTATCTCTCCCCCGGACTTCATAGCCTCTGCTATCTTCTCTCGGTAATCACGCAGCAGCTCAGCGTCACGCATACGTGTAAAGTTTCTTACATGGTTCATAATTGTACTCTTCTTTTTTCTTCATTAATTTTCAAATTTGTCATCACGAATTCAAAGTATAACCTAAAACATTAGTTTTCCATTCCTATTTTAACCCAAATCGAGATTTGGGTTAAAAAGTCATCAGGTATTACACCGCAAATATAGTCACAAAATGCGGTAATATGCAAATATTTTTAGGTAATTTTACCCTTAAATATTTTTTTATTGTGGCGTTCTTCTTCATTATCTTTGAAATAATACTCATAAGCACAAAAAAAATCTCTATATTTGCATAATATAATTTCAATTGACATGAAAATTAGCAAAGCATTATTAGGAGTGTGCGCAGCATTGCCGCTATGCGTGAACGCTCAGGCTGACATAAAGACCACAACGCCCGAAGGGTTCCTCTCACGAGGCTTGCTCATGTATGGCGACAAGAATTATGTGGGTGCTATCGACCAGTTGAAGCACCTCCACGAAATGCCTGCTTCGGCTTCTATGATTGAACAGGCCGATTTCTACATCGCACTGAGCCGATACGAGCGTGGCGAGAAGAAGTCTATCGATGAAATCATGAGGTTCATAAACAAATACCCTACCTCACACCTTGTACCTATGGCTTGGGCTAAAATCGGCGACTTCTATTTCTTCAATGGAAAATATGGAGAGGCGATACGCGCCTACGAGAATGTGCGTGTTTCGGCTCTCGACGGCGACAGCGACCTCGACATGACTTACCGCGAGGGCTACTCTATGCTGAGACTCGGGGAATTCGATTCTGCCAAGACACGTTTCGACCGCTTGTCATACACCTCGCGTTACCATGATGCCGGGACATTCTTCCACGGCTACATCGACTACGCCAACAAGAACTACGACAGCGCACTCGAAAAATTCCGCAGCATCGACACCAACGGCGAGCTGAGCAACGCAGCCGAATACTACATTTGCCAAATCATGTTTGCCAAGAAGCAGTATCCCGAAGTTATCACCAAGGGGCGCAAGCTTATGCTCGACAGCCGCTGTGGCGAGTTCAGCAGCGAGCTGCAACGCCTCATAGGCGAGAGCCTGTATCACGAGGGCAACGATGCCGAGGCTGCAAAATATATCAACAGCTATATGGAATCTTGCGAAAGCGAGCCTGAACGCACTTCACAATACATACTTGGCGTAATCGATTTCCGCAACCGCAAATATGGCGACTGCATCGAGCATCTCGGAGGTGTCACCGGCAACGATGACGCATTGGCTCAAAGTGCCTATCTTTATATCGGGCAGTCGTATATCAAGACCGGCAACCTGAACTCGGCAGCTATGGCTTTCGAGAAAGCCTTCAATATGCCTTACGACCAAAACGTGCAGGAAACGGCTTTCTATAATTACGCTCTCACACAAAATGGCGGCGGACGCACTCCGTTCAACCGCTCTATCGACATCTTCGAGCAATTCCTCAACAAATATCCTAAGTCGAAATATGCCAGCGACGTGGAAGACTATCTGATTAATGCATACATCAACGGCAACGACTATCAGCGTGCTTTGACGAGCATTTCTCACATCAAGTCGCCATCAAGCAAGGTGCTGAAAGCAAAACAAAGTGTGCTTTATCATCTCGGCGTGCAGTCGCTATCGAATGAGCAGATTTCCACTGCACAGAAATACTTCAATCAGGCATACAGCCTCGGCAATTACGACACAGCTTTGCGCAACGAATGTTTGCTATGGATAGGCGAATGTCAATACCGCTCGGGGAAATATGCCGCTGCCGAGAAGAACCAGTCGGCATTTATCGCTGGCTCAGGCTCAAGCAACAAGAATTACGGCATAGCTCAATACAACCTTGGCTACTCCCGCTTCCAGCAACGCAACTACGGCTCTGCCCGAAGCGCATTCGAGAAGGCTGCGACAAGCAAGCTCACAGAGGATCTGCGCGCCGACGCATACAACCGCATTGGCGACACCTACTACTATGCCAAGCAATACACTGCCGCTGTTTCGGCTTACGACAATGCCCACAAGCTGAGCAAGACTGCTGGTGAATACGCATTGTTCCAGAAAGCTATGATGCAGGGACTTGCCAAGAACCATTCAGCCAAAATCAGCCAGCTCGACGAGCTGCTGCGGGAATATCCCAATTCGTCGATGGCTCCTACGGCCATGCTCCAGAAAGGTGAGGCATATGTGGCTATGAACAACAGCAAAGCGGCCATCAGCACTTACGATGAACTGCTGCGACGCTACCCCAACAGTGCCGACGCACGCAAGGGACTGTTGCAGATGGCAATCACCGAGCGCAATGCCGGGAACGAAGCTGGAGCTATCAATTCCTACAAAAAGGTCATCAGCAACTATCCTACAAGCGAAGAGGCTTCAGTGGCTGCCGAAGACTTGAAGCTGATATATGCCGACAATGGCAACCTTCAGCAATATGCGTCGTTCTTGAACACGGTGACAAACGGACCGAAACTTGATGTCAGTGAAATCGACCGCCTTACATTTGAGGCTGCCGAAAAGGCTTATATGGCTGAAAAATCGAGCATCACCAAGATGAAGAACTATGTGAGCAAATACCCTAACGGCGCTTACATCTCCAAAGCTCAGTACTACATAGCCCGCTACGAATACAAGAAAGGCAACTACACCGAGGCTCTTGCCGAAATCAACAAGGTGCTTGCCCGCACCACCGACTCTTCGTTTGCCGAAGATGCTTTGGCTATGAAGGGCGACATTCTGCTGCGTCAGAAGAAGGCGAAAGAGGCTCTTGCAACCTATGAGCAGCTTTTGCCCCGCGCTTCTTCTCACGACAACAAGCTGAACGCAAATCTCGGAATCATGCGCACCTCGCTCGAACTTGAGCGTTATGCGAATGTGGAGACAAGCGCAAATGCGCTACTCGCTCTTGGAGGTCTTTCGGCCGACGAGGAAAAAGAAGCCACTTTCAACCGCGCATTTGCACGTCTTAAGTTGAAGAAAGGTTCTGAGGCTCGCAAAGATTTGTCGTCGCTCGCCGAGAACACCCAGTCGGTGTATGGCGCAAGAGCTGCCTACGAGCTTGCCGACTATTACTACAATGCCGGCAACCTGAAAGATGCCGAAAAGGTGCTTAACGACTTTATCGACAACGGCACGCCTCACCAATACTGGCTGGCGCGCGGTTTCATCCTGCTTGCCGATGTTTACCACAAGCGTGGCGACAACTTCGAGGCTTGCGAATATCTCGAAAGCTTGAAAAACAATTATCCGGGCAAGGACGACGACATCTTCAAGATGATCGACTCTCGCCTCAACTCTTGGAAGACTTCCAGCAAATCAAAATCGAAGAAAAAATAACAAAGCCTTTTTTTACAGAATATGAAAATGAACAACAAACATATCATTTTGTCGCTCGCTATTGCGGGCTTTGCAAATGTGGCTTTTGCACAGAACGACCTCACAAAAGAGATTACTGTGGAGACCGACTATAAGCCAACTGAACAGAAGGCTACAAAACTGAACAAGCTGCCGGCTGTCACAAAATCCACCACCAAGACTGCCGCGCTGAAATATAGCGACTGGGCAGTGCCTGCCACCGTGAACCCCACGATGCCTCTCATGGCTCCTTATGGATACAACACATTCCACGCATTTTCGAAACACCGCGGATACTTTGACTTCTCGGTCGGCTCGCTGCTGAATCTCACTGGCAGCGCGGGCTATAAGATTATCGACACCGACCCCACAGAACTCAACTTGTGGATTCAGCACAATTCCACTTGGGCAGGTCGAAACAAATCGTGCCATCTGCCTGGCGACCTTATCGAAGCTCAAAAGCAAAAGTTCAACGACAACACGGTAGGCATCGACCTGTCACACAGTTTCCATCAAGGCTCTCTTACGGCTTCCGCATTCTATCACTACGACCACTTCAACTACTATGGCGGCTACAACCTGTCGCACAAGCAGGTCGTAAGTCCCGACGGCAGCATCTCCCCTGCCACCACATACGACATTGAGGGCTGGGACAAGCCGGATATGCAGCAGACGGTTAGCGAGTTTCAAGCAAAGCTGGGCTGGGCAAACCGCCGCAGCGATGATGCTTTGCAGTATTCTGCAAGCCTCTTGTTCAATCACTTCGGATTCTCAAAAGACCTGATGCGCACACCGAGCAATAAGGGCAATGCCGACAACTACATACGTCTTGCCCTGTTCGGAGAAACGCCTCACAGCCACAGCGCGCGAGTTGGTGCCAACGTCAATATCGACTATCTCGGTCGCTCGCTGCAAGTCCTAACCGAAGGCGGCGAATACGAGTCCTCAAACCGTGGCGTGGGACTTGTGAATCTTGCTCCATATTTCAAATACGAAAGCGGCTCGTTCAACGTCAAACTTGGCGTGAACTTCGACCTGTCGCTCAACGACGGGACTTCGTTCCGCATTGCGCCAAACGTTGATTTGAGCTATGCTTTCACTGATGGTTTCTCATTCTATGCCGAGGCGAAAGGGGGCAAGCAGCTTGTCACTCTTCGCGACATATACAGCTATAACCGATACATTAATCCGGCTTGTGACTTTGTAAATTCACACACCCCCCTTGATACCGAAGGCGGTTTCAAGATTGGTCCGTTCTCGGGATTCCATGCCAAGCTGTTCGGCGGATATGGAATTTTCAAGAATGTGAATATGCCATTCTGCGACGAGCCAAGCAGCACTGCTTGCTCGCTTTATATGCCCACCGACATAAAAGGCTGGAAAGCAGGCTTTGAGCTTGGATATAAATTCCGCTCTATAGCTGAGGCTAAGGTGAATGCAACATATTCCCCACAAGATGCCGAAAAGGGTTATTTCACCGGATTCGACCGTGCTAAATTCGTGGGAAACGCTTCAATCAGCGTCACTCCTATCAGTCATCTGAAAATAGGAATCGACTATCAACTGCGCTGCAAGCGTTGGTCGGCTACCAATGCCGAGGGGTACTGCTTTGAGCTTGGCGACTGTAGCAACCTCAGCCTCGGAGCAAGCTATCAAGTTACAGACATAATTACGGTATTTGCTCAAGGCAACAATTTGCTCAACAAGAAGTGGGACAACTACTACGGAATGGCGGCACAGCAGCTTAATGTGCTTGGCGGCATATCGATAGTATTCTAATCGCCCACTATATTTATCTACAGAATTTATGGATGAAAATTTCGACATAAGAACCGAACGCCTCGAAAGCGACCGCGATTTTGAGAAAGCTCTCCGCCCCGAGGCGTTCGACGACTTCAGCGGCCAGGAGAAAATCATCGAGAACCTTCGGGTATTCGTCGCCGCTGCGCGTATGCGTGGCGAGGCTCTTGACCACATGCTGCTGCATGGTCCCCCAGGACTTGGAAAGACTACCCTGTCAAACATTGTGGCAAATGAGCTTGGCGTTGGATTTAAGGTAACTTCCGGTCCTGTGCTCGACAAGCCGGGCGACCTTGCTGGCATTCTCACGTCACTTGAAGAGAACGATGTGCTTTTCATAGATGAGATACATCGCCTCAGCCCTGTCGTGGAGGAGTATCTGTATTCGGCTATGGAAGATTACCGCATCGACATTATGATTGACAAAGGCCCGGGAGCCCGCTCTGTGCAGTTGTCGCTGTCACCGTTCACGCTGATTGGCGCAACCACCCGCAGCGGTCTGCTCACATCGCCTTTGCGCGCTCGGTTCGGCATCAATTGCCACCTCGAATACTACGACCATTCGATACTTGAGGCTATTGTAAAGCGCTCTGCTCGTCTGCTCGGTGTGCCTATCACCGACTCTGCCGCGCTGGAGATTGCTCTGCGCAGCCGTGGCACCCCTCGAATCGCAAATGCGCTGCTGCGCCGTGTGCGTGACTTCGCACAGGTGAAAGGAAATGGGCGCATCGACACCGAGATTGCCCGGTTCTCGCTCGAAGCTCTGAACATCGACAAATATGGACTTGATGAAATCGACAACAAGATTCTCACTACCATCATCGACAAGTTCAAGGGCGGGCCTGTGGGTCTTACCACCATCGCCACCGCTCTTGGCGAAGATGCCGGGACTGTGGAGGAGGTGTATGAGCCTTATCTCATAAAAGAGGGGTTCATAAAGCGCACTCCACGAGGCAGGGAGGTCACCGACCTCGCCTATGAGCATCTGCACCGGAATCGTGTGGCTGCCCCAGGAACTCTGTTCTGATTGAAATTTATATCTACAGTATTTAAAACTACAGATGGCATCATTAAAATCTTTAGCAAAAGAAACAGCAATATATGGATTAAGCAGCATCATAGGCAGATTTCTCAATTATCTGCTTGTGCCGCTCTACACCGCAAAACTTTCGGCTGAATCGGGAGGATATGGCATCATCACAAATGTATATTCCTATGTGGCACTGCTTTTTGTAATTCTCACCTATGGTATGGAGACCACGTTCTTTCGGTTCTCCAACAAAAGTGACGAAAATCCGCAGCGCGTGTATTCCACCACTCTGATTTCTGTGGGCAGCACCTCGCTGCTGTTCATGGCGCTCGTTATGCTGTTCATATCGCCTATTTCGAGGCTCATCGGCTATGCCGACCACCCCGAGTACATAGCCATAATGGCAAGCTGCGTGGCTATCGATGCCTTCCAGGCTATCCCTTTCGCCTACTTGCGCTATAAGAAGCGTCCCATAAAGTTTGCTGCGCTGAAGTTGCTGTTCATTTTCATGAACATATCGCTCAACCTGATTTATTTCGTGCTGCTGCCGAGCTTATATAAGTCGCACCCCGATATTATAGGTAAAATCTACGACCCCACCATCGGTGTAGGCTACGCCTTCATCCTCAACCTTGTGTGCACAGCCTCAATCACGCTATTCTTCAAGGCTGAGCTTTCTGGCTTCAAATATGTGTTCGACCGCGAGCTTTTGCACCGTATGCTGAAATACAGCTTGCCCATCCTGCTGCTCGGAATCGCCGGCATCCTCAACCAGACTGCCGACAAGATTCTGTTTCCGTTTATCTGTTCGGCAGATAATGCATCACGCGAACTTGGGATATATGGTGCGGCAAGCAAGATTGCCATGATTATGGCTATGATTACGCAGGCTTTCCGATATGCCTACGAGCCATTTGTGTTCAGCAAGAGCAAGGAGCGCGACAGCAAGGAGACCTACGCCAAAGCGATGAAGTTCTTCATCATATTCACACTGCTTGCATTCCTTGCTGTGATTGCCTACATCGACATCCTGAAGCACCTTATTGCCCCCGACTACTGGAGCGGGCTGCAAGTGGTGCCTATCGTGATGGTGGCTGAAATCATGATGGGAATATACTTCAACCTGTCGTTCTGGTACAAGCTGATTGACCAGACGATGTGGGGAGCCGTGTTCTCTGGCATAGGATGCGCCGTGCTTGTGGCAGTGAACGTGATTTTCGTGCCACTCTACGGATATATGGCGTGTGCTTGGGCTGGCTGTGCCGGCTATGGCACAGCCATGCTGCTCTCTTATTTTGTGGGACAAAAGAAATATCCCATCAACTATCCGCTCAAGAGCATCTTCGGCTACACGCTGCTGGCTGCCGCAATCTATTGCATATTCACAGTCATTCCCGAGATGAACATGTGGCTGGAAGCCGCCATCAAATCGGTATTCCTGATTTTATTTCTCGCAGTGATAGTCAAAGCCGAACATTTCAAAATAAAGCTTCCACACTGATGCTCTTCAAAGCATCATCACCCACAAAAAAACAAAACAGACCAATATCGCCGCTCTTGGCTTACTGGTCTGTTTTGTTTTTTTATAGTTGATATTGGCTATTTCACTGCTATTTTAGCCACTTTGTTCGCACCGTTTTGGGTGATGCTTAGGAAATAGATACCTTCTGCGAGGGTTAAGCCTTCTACAGTCGCCTCTCCTGCCTCGGCTTTAAAACTTGCCGATTTCACTTTCTGTCCTGCGGTATTGTAGATTGCCACATTTGCCAATCCAGCCTTGTTGAACATCAATGTGATAGGCTCTCCTTTCTCAAAGACATTCTTCACCACTCCGAATCCGACCATAGATGTTATGTCTGCAACTTTGCCGCTACCTCCAAATGCGGCATATACGCCTTCAAACCCTGGGACATTGATAGTGTAGGCTTTGTTTGCAGTCGATGAACCCATTGTGAAGTATATGTATTTTATTTTTATAGGATACACTCCTATATTAGTCGCGTCACACCACGAGTCCATCGGCACATCCACAATGGCTGTTTCGCCAGCCTTCAATTCAGGAGTCAACTTCACGTTCTCTTTCACGCCATCTGCTGTCTCAAGCGAGAATGTGATACTCTTCACCTGTGCTTCACCGGCATCGATGCGCATACGCAATGTGTCGGGCAAGCTCCACATTGTCAATTCCTTCGCAAGTTTGATATATGGCGAACGTCCTGATTTGCCTGTGTATGTGTAGCTGAATCCGTTCTCCAAGGCAGCGATTTTGCCTCCTGTGCCGCCCACTTGGGTTATTGTCCATGTGGCAGGGTCAAAATTTGGGTCGATAGCCATAGCCCGTGCAGTAGGTTTCTCCACAACCACCTTCATAGCTCCGTCAAACCCATCCACTTTGCCATGAACGTAAGTCGTTCCGTTGCTTACGCCTTTCAGCACACCCGATTGGGCATCAATCTCAGCAATAGTCGCATCTTCGCTGCTCCAAGTGAGTGCGGCTGGGTCGAGAAGCAGATAGTCCTCATTCACCTTTGAAAGCACCTCAACGGGATAAGATTGTAGACCATCGTTCACTATGCTCTCGTGAGCCATTTTCAGTTCTGTGGATGGCACTATCGTCACAGGTATCGACGCTGTGATACCGTTATATGTGGCTGTCAATGCGCATGTCCCGCTACCATTACCCACAAACGTTGCGCCATCCTCCTTGATTTCACCAAGCTGCGATGGGCAACTCAGTTTCACGCCCTTTACATCGGTGTCGATGAGCAATCCATATTTGTTGAACCCGAAAAACTTAGGTGTATATATTCCATATTTAGGGAACTGCATCGCCCAATCCACGAAGCGTATTTCTGCTATTTCGGTGTCGGTAGGTGCCATGCACACGGCAAATATTGCATTGGCATCGGCTCGCTCATTGCCGTCGCTCGGGATATTGCGTATGCCAAGTGCCTGAGTGTAGCATGTCGAAGAGCCTCCACCGTCCATATTCATGGCGCGAGAAGCTCCGGCATACAGCATGATGTCTGATAGCTGTCCTGTGCGTGCGCCGTTAGATATGGCTGAACGTCCGTCAATCACCATCATAATCAATTTCTTGCCGTCGGCAGTGAAGCCTATGCCAGTGCGCGGATGCACAGAGCCGTCATCGGTGTTGGTCAATGTCACGCCATTGGCTGTAGTGATTACGTTGCCCGAAATCATCTGCTGAGGAACGATGCTCACTCCGTCGATTGTCACATTCGAGGTCATAGTCACCTCATCGCCTATTTTCAGTGAGTTCACAAAGTCGTATGCGCCAGTGTTGCCGCCTTCGGTCGAGCTGCCGCATCCGTGAAGTACAAATCCACCGGCTGGAATATCCATATCACCTGCGGTGCTTGGCGCACTTGTTATCACGAATTTGCACGGCACGCCGGCTTTGAACTGCGACCCTTCGGCCACTCGTGCCTGCACCTCCACGCTGCCGGCTTGCTTCTCGTCGGTTCCGCTGAAGTATTTCGATGTATATAGGGTTATCCCCTCTCCATACGCTCCCACATTCACGCCCTTGAATGATGTCACGCGGTCGCCGCAAGTGGCTGTATTGTTAAGGAATGTGGCACGGCCTATATACGGGACATTGTTCACGTCGAGGGCAAATTGCACGAGCTGTTCACTCGTTTTGAATATCTCGCCATCCACAATCGACGCACTTATCGGTCCGCCCACGCGCGACTCTCCGCGCATCGTTGTTCCGCTGGTCTCCCAAAAGTCGCCGTTCACCCCGGCAAAATATTGCTCGCCCTCTATCGAGCGGCGTTTTGCCATCGCCGATGTAGTCTCCGAGCCTGCCATCTTGTCCTTGCCGCTCACCGAGCGCACTGCCACCGTGGGAGCCTCAAGATCTACGGTGAGATAAAACACGCGCAAGTTGTAGGCTGGTCCAGTGAACAGCAGTGAGGTCTGTGTTGTGCCGGGTCCCACTTTGGCATGGAACAGCGTATCCACTTTGAACGTAGTCCCAAGCAGGTCGTAAGTGTAATTGCCTCCCGCAAATGCCGACGATGCAAGCATTGCCAACGAAGCTAAAAACAGTGTAGATTTTCTCTTCATGTCCTGTAGTTTTTGTTTGGATTGGTTTTTATTTATAGTATTATAGTCGTCTCTTTGTTTTATTCCAAATCGGTCATCAGGATTTGCTGCATAAAATTACGCAAGATTATCCACACTGCAAAATTTTCGGTACCAATAATTTTGCTTATTGGCGATTTAACGCTATATTTGCACACAAATAGTTTTTTAGCTATTTGTTTGACCTATGATTTTATAAATAAATTATTTAAACATAAACCCATTCTTTTTTAGACATGACTTATTTTAAGAATTTTCTATTGCTGGCGTGTCTGCTCCTGTGCGGCATAGTGGCTAAGGCGGAACTTGTGTATTCCGACCCGGCAATCCTGCAACAGAGCAGCAACAACGTTGCCATCTTCTTCAATGCCGCCGAGGGTACTGGCGGACTGAAAGGCGAGACGGCTGCCGTGTATGCCCACACTGGTGTCATCACGAGCGAGAGTGCTTCCGACTCCGACTGGAAATACGCGCCCACTTGGGGCGACAATGCCGACAAGTACAAGCTCACAAAAGTTGGCACCGACCTTTGGCGGCTCGACATAGGCAACATCAACTCTTTCTATGGCATTCCTTCGGGCGAGACCGTAAAGAAGCTGTGCTTCGTGTTCCGTAATGCCGACGGCTCTAAGGAGGGCAAGGCTGCCGGCGGCAGCGACATCTTCGTGGATGTGCATCCCGACGGACTTTCTGTCAGTCTGCGCAGCAGTGCTTCGAGCAATGTGCTGACTGATGCCAACAGTCGCGTCACTTTCACCGTCAATGCCACTCAAAGTGCCGACCTCAGCCTGTATCTCAACGATATAAACTCCACCCCTATCGCATCTCAGAGCAATGCCACAAGCCTCTCGGCAAATTACGACTTCCCTGTAGGTGACTACCTTGTCATCGCCAAAGCCACCGACGGAAGCAAACAGATGCTCGACACTCTGTCGATTTGCCACCGCACGGCTTCTCAGGCTGTCACCTATCCTGGCACTCTGCTGCAAGGCGCAAACAAGAATGCCGACGGCAGTGTTACTTTCTGCCTGTATGCCCCTAAAAAGAGCAATGTCATCCTTGTGGGCGAATGGGACAACTACCGCGTGCGCAACGCAAATGTGATGAATTATCAAGGCGACCGATATTTTTGGCTCACTATTCCTGCCGGAACTCTCGATATGGACAAGCAGTATGGCTACTACTTCATCGTGGATGACGAGATTACCGTAGCCGACCCCTATGCTCGTCTTATCCTCGACCCTTGGAACGACAAATACATCAATCAGGGCTACACCCGCTATCCCGACCTAAAACCGTTCCCTTCCGACAAGGTGGGAACTTTCGCCATCGCTGTGTTCCATGGCAACGGCGACGGATACAAGTGGCAGACGAGCGACTTTAAAGCTCCTGACAAGAACGACCTTATGATATACGAGATGCTGCTGCGCGACTTCACCGAGGAACAGTGCATATCTTCGGCTATGGCACGCCTCGACTATCTGAAGGAACTTGGCATCAATGCCATCGAGCTTATGCCTATTCAGGAGTTCGACGGCAACAACTCTTGGGGCTACAACCCTAATTTCTATTTTGCCCCCGACAAGTACTACGGCAGCAGTGCGGCTTATAAGATGTTCATCGACGAATGCCATAAGCGTGGCATTGCCGTGATTCTCGACGTGGTATTCAACCACTCTTGGGGTCAGCACCCTTGGTGCAAGATGTATTGGGCTGGCAGCAAGCCGGCTGCCGACAATCCTTTCTTCAATGCCGACGCGCCCCACAACTGGAGTGTGGGTAACGACTGGCGCATGGAGGTGACTGCCGTGCAAGACTACTTCTGCGATGTGCTGAAATACTGGATTAATGAGTTCCATATCGACGGCTACCGCTTCGACTTGGCTAAGGGCCTCGGCGACAGCAACAGCTATGCAAGCGACTTCGACGCAAGCCGCTACAACGCTTCGCGCATCCGCAATGTGAAGAAATTCATCGATGCCATCAAGAGTGTGAAGGAAGATGCCTACTGCATCTTTGAATATTTCGTGGACAAGAGCGAGGAGAATGAGATAGGCAACTACGGTGGAATGTCGTGGAAGAAGATGACTTCGCAATATGCCCAGTCGGCTATGGGCTACTCGTCAAACAGCTCGTTCAGCGGAATGTATTCGGGCGACGAGAACCGTCCTTTCGGTAGCGTGGTCAGCTATATGGAGAGCCACGACGAGGAGCGCACCGCCTATTCTCAAAAGACCTATGGCACCGCACTTGCCAAAATCGCCACCTACGGCATGCGCCGACTTGGCTCTAACGCCGCTTTCACAATCCTCGTACCGGGTCCTAAGATGATTTGGCAATTCGGGGAGATGGGCTACGACATCAGTGGCGGCAATGGCGACACCGACCCTAAAGCTCCACATTGGGAGTATCTCAATAATTCAGCACGAAAAGGTCTGCACGACAGCTATAAGGAGCTGCTTGCCATTCGCAACGCCAATCCCGACTTGTTCTCAAGCGGTGCAGAATTCTTCTGGAGCGTAGGCACAAGCAACTGGGACAACGGACGCTTCCTCACCGCGCGCAACAAAACCACCGGTAAGGAGCTTGTGGCTGCCTACAACCCTTCCACCGGTTCTAAGACGTTCAGCTACACTTTCGACAATCCTGGCGGAAAATACTATATCGCAAGCAAGACTTATAACCAGACCCCTGCTTTCGATGCTGCTGCCGGAACCATTACCGTGCCTGCACACAGCTATGTGGTAATCACCAACTTCGACAACAGCGGCATAACCGACAACTTTGCCGACGGCAAAACAGCCATCAGCATCTTCCCTAACCCTGCTGCCGACATACTGAACGTGAACAGCGACGAGGTGAGCGGCATCGAAGTGTTCTCTATCGACGGACAGCTCGTGGCTCGCAACGCTGGCGAAAGCTCTATCGACATAAGTCATTTAATCCAAGGCAACTACATCGTGCGCATCGCCACTCCGCAAGGCGTGTCAGTGGAGAAGCTCATCAAGGAATAGCATCAATCTCTCGATTACCCTTAAAAAAGTAGCCATCACCGCATGTGTGACGGTTACTTTTTTTGTCCCCACCTTTAAGCAAGCCTAATAACTATCCCTCACTATATCTATCTTGTTTTCTTCTCTTGTATATCAACATTCACACCCAGTTTTCTAAAAATACGTCTATAATTCTAAATAATTCTAAAATTATAGGTTTTTCAGCTCCCTTTCTTCAAATTATTCAAAAAATAAATCGTAGTTTTGTAAAGAATATACCAATGCTAATGGGATTGGTGTGTTCATACATTAACTGTGGGTGAAACAACCTTCAATATAAACTAAGTTAAAGTAATTATGAGAAAACAGCTATTGCTACTGTTATTTTCCCTCTTTGCGGTTGTGGGCTTTGCCCGGACAGTATCGGGTGTAGTTACTGGCGCTTCCGACAAAGAACCGATTATCGGTGCTACTGTCATGGTGCAAGGAACTCAACGTGGTACTGCCACCGACTTCGACGGAAAATACTCAATTGAAGTCAAGGACAATGATGTCCTTAATTTCAGCTATGTAGGAATGACTCCTACTTCGATTAAAGTGGGTAACAGAACCACGCTCGACGTGGAACTTAAAGAGAACTCGCAAGTTCTTGAAGAGGTGGTAGTTACCGCAATGGGTCAAACCCAGGAGAAAAAGAAACTGAACTTTGCTGTTCAGCAGCTCGATGCCGACCAAGTTACCGCTGGTAGCTCGACCAACATCGCAAGCAGCATGCAGGGTAAGGTTGCCGGTGTTCAAATCCAGAATGGCGGTGGTTCTCCAAACTCTGGCACTGCTATCACTATCCGTGCCATCTCTTCTGTGAACCCTTCTCAGAGCAACGAGCCTCTCGTCATCCTCGACGGTATGCCTGTGCGTGGTAGTGGTTCTACAATCGCATCTATCAACCCTAACGACATCGAGAGCATGACAGTGCTTAAAGGTGCTGCCGCTTCTGCGCTTTATGGTCAAGAGGCTTCAAACGGTGTGATTATGATCAACACCAAGAACGGTAAGGAGGGTAAAGTCCAAGTCACTGCAAGCGGTGGCTGGGAAATCTCAAATGCTGCTCGCGTTCCTAAGATTCAGAACACTTTCGTAGGTGGTTCTAAGGGATTCTACAAGGAAAACGCCACTGGCGGATGGGGTCCTAAAATGAATGCCGACGACAAGTATTACGACAACGTGGGCGAATTCCTCGGAACTGGATTCCTTCAGAAGTACGACCTTTCGGTCACTGGCGGTAATGAGATGTTCAATGCCTATGCTTCGGCAAGCTATACCAATAATAAAGGTGTAGTTCCTAAGGACTACAAGAACACTCTCAGCGTATTCTTGAAGACCAACTTCAATCCGTCGAAGAAAGTGAAGATTCAGCTCACTTCAAACTTCACAAACAGCAAGGCTCGCGCTTTCGGCGCTGCCATGTCCACTGTTTATGGTTGGGGCATCAACAAGAACATGAGAGATTACGAGACCATCGAAGGTCTGCCTAACTGGTCTAACCGTTACGACAATTGGGATATCCTCACCGACAACGAGAAAATCGGTGCAACAGTTTCTCCTTACTTCGGCCGCTACAACGACAAGTCGGAGACCGAGAGCACTCGTATCCTCTTGAACGGTCAAATCTCTTACGAACCTATCAAAGACCTCGTTTTCACTGGTAAACTTGGTTACGATAAGGGCTATTCTACCTACGACAGCTACACAGTCCCTCGCTTCAAGGAATCTGACTTCTTGAACCCTAAGGACGACGCTCTTAAGGACTATGCTTATAAATATGGTGCTTATTCGTTCCAGCCTTCGCGCAGCGAGCAGTTCACAGCTCAGTTCCTTGCCACTTATGCTGTCAAGCTGTTTGGCGATGTGAACTTGAACCTCCTCTATGGTACTGAATACAAGCAGAACCGCTCTTATGAGGCTCAACTTGCAGGACAACGTTTCCTTCTTGGTGGCGACTTCTACAGCTTCTCTAATATTGACCCATCTACGTTCACTAATAGCGGAAGCTCTGACTACAATATGTATCTCTACCACACCAAGAACAATAAGTATGGTCACTTCGGTGAAATCCGCTTCGACTACAAGGGTATGGCTCAGCTATCTGTGACTGGCCGCTACGACGGTTCTTCTACTCTTGTTCAAGCTGAGAAATGCACCTACTTCTATCCTTCAATCACTGCCGGTGTTATCTTCTCTGAGTTGTTCAACTTGAGAAATAGCTGGTTCTCTTATGGTAAGATTCGCGGCAACTGGGCAAAGGTTGGTAAGGACTCTCCTCGCTATGTGTTCACCGACACATATAAGACTTGGTCAACATTCCCTGACGGTGGTTACGGTATCGACCCTACCACTTCCCGCGCAATCACTCTTGTTCCTGAGATGACTAAAACATGGGAAATCGGTGCCGACTTGCGTTTCTTCAACAGCAAGACTCGCTTAGACCTTGCTTACTATTCTTCTACGGTTGATAACCAGATTGTGTCGGTACGCGTTTCTCCTACATCGGGTACTATTCTTCAAACTCGCAACGAGGGTGACATCGAGAACTATGGTGTGGAGGCTACCCTTAACCAAGACATCATCGAAAACAAGGATTTCTCTTGGACTGCTACCCTCAACTTCTCGCTCAACCGCGGTCGCTTGAACTCGCTTCCTGACGGAATCAACCAGATTCTTGGCACAAACTATGGCGGTACTTATCCTTGTGCTTACCTCGGCGGTTCCACTACTGCCATCGTGGGTAAGGACTATATGCGCGATCCTGACGGTAACGTTATCTGCAACGAGGATGGTTATCCTCTCATCAACCCTGAGAAGACTCTTCTCATCGGTAACCGTGAGCCAGACTTCCTTCTTGGTTTCGGTTCTACTTTCCGCTGGAAAGACCTCACTGTTTCATTCTTGATTGATGGTCGTTGCGGCGGTGATGTTGCCAACCTCACTGGCTCAAGCCTTATCTCTGGTGGTTCTCACCATCTATATTCTAAATATCGCAACCGCGAACTTGTGTTCAAGGGTGTTGTCGCTAACGGCGACGGAACTTACCGTCCTAACAACACTCCTGTGGTTCTCGACCAAAACTTCGTGAACACCTACTTCTACTCAGTTGGTTCTAACTTCATCGAAGATGGTTCTTACATCCGCTTGAGCTACATCACTGTCGGTTACGATTTCTCAAAATTGCTTGCTAAGGGATGCCCTGTTAAAGGTCTTAACGCCTCTTTGACTGGCCGCAACCTATTCTTGCTCACTAAATATTCAGGTTCCGACCCTCAAATTATGGTCAGCGGAGCTTCTGGTACTGGTGGTGGTGGTTTCGACCGCTACAATGTTCCTTCTACTCGTAGCTTCAACTTCACCCTAAAAGCAACTTTCTAAAATTAGAATTATGAACAAGTTTAAATTTTTATCATTATTTGCAATATTGCTCGGATTGAGCACTGTGAGCTGTAAGGATATGCTTGACGACAACGTCAATCCCGACAAGGCTCACCAAATCAATGCCGAGGTGGGCTTGCCTGTCGTCGTGTTCTACGCTCAACAGACTACCTACGACCATGCTGAATACTACGCTTACCTCTCGCAGTGCCTCACAACTGGCTCTAAGAGTTCTATTGGTAGCTATTCTTATAAGAGCGAATGGGAATTCCTCACTATGAACCGTCACCCGCAGTGGCGCCGCCACTTCTACGACATCGGCGTGAATGTGAAGAACCTTATCGCAAACTCACAGGCTATCAACTCGCCTAACTACGAATTGATTGGCCGCACCATCCGATTGCTATCCACTCAGCTCACCACCGATGCTTTCGGTGATATGCCTCTTAGCAATGCTTATGCATCCAATTCTCCTACATACGACACTCAGGCGAGCATTTATGCTTGGATGCTTCAAGAGGCCGACGACTTGATTGCAATGTACGAGAACAACGACATCGTGAACAGCCCTACCAACCAGACTATCACAAAGGCGCAAGACCGTGTGTATGCCGGCGACTTGAGCAAATGGAAAGGCCTTGTTTATGCTGTAAAGGCTCGTATCCTTCTTCGCAACATTCCTAACATCAGCACTTCTGCCGCTACTTGCGACCAGATTATCGCTGCTGCCGACAAGGCTATCCAGCAATGGCGCTCGGGCGACCTCCTTTACGGCAACTGGTTCGGTAACGAGCCTCGCTACAACTTCGACGGTGGCACCAACGAGCAGAACTGCGTGTGGAGTGCTGCGCAGCCTATCATCAACTCTTGGGAGTCTCGTAAGAATATGCTCGACAACGCTATCCCTTCTAAGTATTTCATGGTTGATTGCTTGGGTCTTCTTAACGCCGACAACAGCACTAAGGCCGGTTCTTACAATGCCGATGCTATGTATGAAGGTTATGCCAACGACCCTCGTATGGATCTTCTTATGATTGCCCGCACAGGACCAAGTTCAGATGCCTCCGTTAGAATGCGCTATCTTGAGAACAACATCGGTATGAGTACTTCTTATAAGGCTACCAACTATCCTAACCTCTACATGGGCGCTTATGCAGGTTCGGCTCAGGGCTACAACCCTATCTTCACTATGGAGGAGCTTTACTTCATCAAGGCTGAGGCTGAATACTGGAAAGGCAATAAGACTGAGGCTTGCGCTCTTGCCAAGGAAGCTACCGAGCACAACATCGAGCGTCACCTCGACTTCTTCCTTGCTACATACACCAACCCTAACTACTCTGCATCGAAAGACGACAAATATCCTGGTGCTGCCAGCTCAAGCGGACCTGGATTCGCTCCTGCTGAGCAATGGAACGCTCAGGTGAACGCATTCCTCAACAATGAGTCGTATTCTATCACTTTCCGCGGCAAGCCTGTTGTGAAAGTGCGCCCAGTGAGCGAGCGCGGAAACAAGCGATACTTCTTCTCACCTGCCGACTTCACTCTAAGCGACTTGATGACCCAGAAGTATATCGCCATGTACTTGCAGCCTGAGCAGTGGACTGATATGCGCCGCTATCACTACAGCGACAACCGTAATGCTTACGGTATCGGCGACCAGAACGAAATCGTCTATCCTAACCTCCGCCGTCCTTACAACTTGTATGCGGCTTATTGGGTTGATGGTCTCACCGACAAGCAGAAGGAGAACACTTGGATTCAGCGTATCAACTACGACCCTGAGACCGAGGAGAAATACAACCGTTCTGAACTTGAACGCCTCGGCGCATACAAGAACTACAAGTGGTTGCAGACTCCTATGATTTGGGCTCAAGACCGCGGTGTGCGCACTTCCCTCACTGCCGAGTAATTAATCACAAAGCGATTAAATCAATTTTTTAATTAAATTATAGAATTATCTCTATGAAAATATATAATAAATTAGCAATAGTTGCCACATCGCTTTTGGCTATGACCTCTTGCGGTGTTCACGACCCATTTGCCGATAATATGGATCTCGGTCAGGTTCTTCCCACTGTGTCGTGGGAGCTTGGCAGCTCTGTTGCAAAAGCCGGCAGCGATGTGACGTTCAAAGGCAAATACTACACTACTGCCGAGGATGCGAGCATCGACCACTCCGAGGTTTGGGCTATGGTTGTCCGCTCTGAGTCGGCTGCCGCCACTCTTAAACTTGTCAGCTCTCCTGCCTACACCAAGACAGAGAACAGCACCGACACCGTACGCAGCTCGCAGCTTGTGCAGTCTTATCCTCATTCTGCCGCCAAGTGGGATGGTTATGAATATGTGCTCGATGCTTCATTCAGCACTTCTCGCACTCTTGGTCCTGTAACTTGGGCTGATGCCAAGACTTGGGACGAGGATCAGTTCAACATGTACTATCCTTCATCTTTCAAGGATGAGTTCAAAGCCACAGTTGTCGATTACTTGACAAAGGACAGCACTTATTATGCAAGCCTCCGCCAAGTGTATCTGAACTATGACTTCACTGCCGAGCAATTCGAGCAGATCAACGCTCAGTTTGCTTCCACTGGTCTTGCATTGCCTACGGTCACCGGCGAAGCCAAGGAAGACACTTGGTTCACCAACACCGAGGTTATCGACCACTACTATTATGAGACTGTGGCTGAAGACGGCTCTAAGACAATCCACGAGATTGCCACCGAAGCCGATGCTCCTGCTGGCGTTAATACCTATGCAGTATATAAGTCATCGCCTTGGGTTATGTGCCGCTATTCTGATGACACCGGCGGTGCCATCTCTTATGTGCGCCACGAATACATGCCTCTGTGGAAAGCTCTTATCGAGACTATTCCTTTCGAGGCTTGGATCTTCAATTCTTCCGACAACGTTTATACCGTTGATTTCTCACGCAAGTATAACCTCGTTCCTCAGTTCAAGGTGGTTGACACTAAGGGAAAAGTCGGAACTGACACCGATTCCAAATCAATTGATTTAAACTAACATCAAAGTCAAAACGATTATGAAAATGCTAAAAAATATAGGCTTCTTTGCCTTGTTGGTGTTTGCAATGGTGGCGTGTGTCGAAAAGACTCCCGACTATGCGAATTTCCCAACTAAAGACGTTGACTTCACATATAATGTCGATGGCAGCGAATATACCCTCGACTTCTATGTGGTATCGACAATCCAGTTCAACAACACCTCGGCTAAGCAGGGTGCTGTAACTTGGGACTTCGGCGACGGCACTGCCACTTCGAGCGAGGCTAATCCTAAGCACAAATATGCTAAAGCCGGCCGCTACAATGTCACTCTTAAGGTGGATGGCGTGGGACAACGCTCTTATCCTATCCTTATCTACGACATCACTCCTGTTCTTAGCGTCACAAGCCAGAGCGAGGAAACTCTTGTCATCAACGATGTGACAATCGACCTCGGCATCGAGCTGCCTAACCCTGAGAACCTGAAGTGTAAATACATTTGGAAGTTCCCTGAAGGAACTTTGAAAGCCGATGGCACTCCTATCGAGGAATACGAAGGCTACTCTCACGAGGACGGAACTATCGACAATCCGGGCGCGCTCAAGTTCAAGAACATAGGTTCTCAGCGCATCGAGCTTCAGACTTGGTTTGACATCGACGGCGAAAACCGCCGCCTCGACAACTCATTCGTGAATGTTCAGGTTGGTTTCACCAAGGAAGTTCCTACTGTATATTATGCTGCTCTTGGCGGAAACATCAAGGCATACAAGATTATCCCTCACAGCGAGCTTCCTGAAGGCACCAAGAACTTGCCTTTCGACCTCGGCGTTTCGAGCGGAAATATGCCTACTCAGCTTGTCTTCAAGACCGTCAAGGACGACAATGGAAATGAGAGCGACTACATCTATATCCTCGACTGCGGTAAGAAATACACTTACCAGAACGACGAGAACAGCACCGATGGCGATGGCAAGATTACTGTTATGAGCGCAGATGGAACTTACGCCAATGTTATGGTCACAAACGTTGGCGGTCAGGCATTCAACGACCCATTCCAGGGTTGTGCCGACGACACTTATCTGTATTACACCGACCGTAACACCGGTATCCGTCAAATCAAGCTCACTGCTCGTGGCGAAGTTGAGAAGACCAACTACAGCACTCCATCAAACGGCTACTTCGTATATAACCAGCAACTTGGCTACTACGGACGTGGTATAGCTTACGGTGCTATCCACACCGACTTGATTCTCGACTCTAATGGCGTGTTCTACTGGCCTAAGAACTATTCAGGTAACGGTATCTACCGCTTCACTACTGCCGACATAGGCAATACTGGCAACTTACCGCACCCAATTCTTCTTTCTGGCACTGCTCCTCGCGCTATGGAAATTGATGAGGCTCGCAAGCACATGTACGTCTGGTTCACTAAGGGAACCACTCCTGGTCCGGGCTTCGCACAATATCCGCTTGTAGGACTTGACGAATCTCTTACTTATAAAGACTACACTAAGTTCATCAAGATGGAAGCCGATCCTATCAACTCATCTGATGCCGAAGGTGTCTATACCACCCAGTTCGCTCTCGACAAGGAGACTGGCAACGTGTTCTTCGGTTTCCGCTCGGTTGATGCCGCCTACACAACAGGTCTTTACTACTACGATTACGCAGCAGGTAAAGTCGTGAACTATGAAGGCAACACCGACAAGATTCTCGGCGTAGCAATCAACCCTCGCAAGACTAAGCTGTTCTGATAACAAGATGGTGGCGCATATCATTGCGCACACAGATAATATGATTAAAAAGGCTGCCAAGGCAATTATCCTTGGCAGCCTTTTTTTGAATTATTTCAATATTTTCAAGAAAAAAACACAATAATATTTTGCCGAATCAATACTTTTCATTTCCTTTGTATTGGAATTTACAATAAGCACAATTATCATTCTGCTAATGAAATTGACAAGCTAAATTAACTTGAAAATACAAAACAATATTAACTTAAATTATTTCATTATGAAGAAATCATTACTTCTTTCTGCAGCAATGTTGGCTACAACACCTCTATTTGCTGCTAACGTTACCGATGGTGACACTTATGCTCCAGTAAACGACATTAAGTGTGAAAATGCATGGGTAATCGACCGTAACCACAATCTTGACGTCTTCAGCGCATCTAAAATTGGGTCAAACAATCAAGCTCGTACTTGCGCCGTTAGAAATGGTGTAGCATACATTGCTTCTTGGGCTGCCGATGATCCTGAAGTTACTTCTACCGACAAAGACGGAAATGTAACAGTTCAAAAAGCCGGAACTCTCTACAAATATTCTGTAGAAACTGGTGAATATCTTGGCGCTCTTAAATTGACACGCGACGGTAAGCGTATCACTGGTACTGGCGTTTCCAACCAAGTAGGCTTCGACAGCTTCGGTCACCTTTGGATTGCAGATATGTCATTCAACACAAATACTCTGTATGACATTTATTTCGTAAACGAAGAGACTGGTGCACTTACATTGGCTGCAAGCCTCGACAAGACAAGCGAAGGCACTGCTCGTATCGACTATTGTGATATTATCGGTGACTTGACTGGCGAAAAAGGTGCATGCACAGTTATGGCTGCCGCTTCGTCTTCTCCTATCGTATATGGATGGTGCAAAGACCAAAACGGCACTGACTGGTATGGATACTTCGAAGGTGTTTCTCACAAGGAATTCACAGAGTTCTATCCTGCTATGGAAAAAGGCAATTGGTCAACAGGTCCTTGTGTAAAGATTGTTCTTGGTGAAGGTGACGAAATGTATTATGGCGACTTGTTCTATATAGATGGTGCATCTACTGCTCCAACTCTTTACAACTCTACAGGTGCTATTGCCGACTCTTTCGCTAGCATAGAGAACATTAAAGAAAAAGGTCTTGAGCAATCACACCTTGGCGCTAACGGTATCGTAGAATTCAAGGTTGAAGGTCGCAACTTCATCGCTTATCCTATTGAACAATACACTGGTAGCTACGGTGGTTGCAACGTGAACATCTGCGAAGTTGATGCTGATATGTCATTTGCAAGTATGACAAAATATTGGATGGTTCCACAATCTGGATTCGGTACAACTTCTGATGGCGGTAACCGTTACCATGGGCTTAACTGCGAGACTGTAACCAACGCTGACGGATCTCAATATGTAAACTTGTTCTCATTCAAGAGCAACAATGGTATGGGTCTTTACAAGATTGGAAAGAATATCTCTGGTGGTGTAAACGACGCTATCGCTAACGACGCTGCTGAAATCACTGTTAATGGAAACGTTATCGCAGTTAGCGCAGAAGCTTCTGAAATCAATGTTTACAACGTAGCTGGTCAAGTTGTTGCTACAGCTAACAACGCTACAGAAGTTGTTGCTCCTGCTGCTGGCGTATATGTTGTGAAGGCAGTTGTTGCTGGAACTCCAGTTGTTAAGAAAGTTGTTCTCTAATCGAGATTTTCCCAACTAAAATACAAGAGGCTCACCCCATCGGCGAGCCTCTTTTTTTACTCCAAAGCAGCCCCACAATCTCCCTCAGCAGCCACAGCTTCCATCAGAGTTCTCATAAGCATCATTGTCAAAAAAATTCCAACAGCTCAGAAGGCATTCCTCGCCTCCCTCGAAATTCTCAGAAGCCACTTGAATCCTCTATCACAATCTCTTTTCCAGTTATTGGATGCACAAATTCCACTCTTTCGGCATGAAGACACATTCTGCCATGCGAAGCCGCAGCGCCATGCTGCCGTCCATAAAGCCTATCGCCCACTATCGGCACATTCAGTCCATCCTTATGCGCACAATGCACCCTCAATTGATGCGTCCTGCCAGTAATGGGATACAAAGCCACTCGGCACATAGAGCCATCGTCAGCCCTGCCAATAACCTCATACCTCGTAACAGCACACTTTCCGCTCTCATAGCACACCTTCTGCTGCGGGCGATGCTCATAATCTGGACTTAGAGGCAGCGATATTTCGCCCTTCAAATCATTAGGCACACCACCGAGTAATGCCACATATCGCTTATGCACCTGCCTCTGCGCAAACATACGCTGCATTAGCTTGTGTGTACATTTGTCCTTGGCGAAAAGCACAATCCCCGATGTGTCCATATCCAGCCTATGCACCACCATCGGTCCACCGGCATCAGGAAACATCTGCCGCATGCATTCAAGCAGCGAGACTTCGCCACTCTTTCCAGGCACACAGAGCATCCCGGCAGGCTTGCTCACCGCCACAATATATTCATCATCATAAAGCACCTTAATTTCTTGCGCAGCACTATCCCTAACGCCACCTTGCTCCACACTCAAGCCTTGAAGCATGAAAGAGAGTATCGGCAGGCATTTCCCCTTGCAAGCCGGATAGAAGCATCCATCGTGGCGCACCACACCATGCGGCGACTCGCCGCACCAAAATTCAGCCATCGCCATAGGCTCAAGATTATTTTTATAGGCATATTGCAGCAGTTTGGGAGCGGCGCACTCCCCTGCCCCAGCAGGAGGCTCACCTTGAGGAGTATCTGCAAAAATCTCACACAGGTCACGCTTCTCACCCTTGGCATTCAGCATCACAAACTGGCTGAACATCCAGTGCTGCAACGCTGCCGAGCGACGGCGACGGGAAGCCTTTAGCTCATTCACATAGCCGTCAATTACACCCACAGCCCACTCCGCATCGGCTACGCGCTCTTTCCAATAAGCCTTTATGCGGCGCAGCTCAGCCTTCTGCCACTGGCTCTCGCGTATCATAGCATCACGGTCGGCATCAGGATTAAGCCTCTCGGCATCACGCCGACGCTTCGATGCCGCCATAAGTTCCTTGTGAGCCGCCACAGCAGCATCGGCATCAGCTCTTATTTGGCTGAGCTGTGCCAGCATGAGGTTATAGTCATCAGCAGCATGGATGGCATCAATTTGGCGGTTGATGGCACTAATTTCAGCCTCTTCGGCACGGAAATAGCCATCAGGATTAAGCAAGTCATAGACTGGCGGCACAAAATAGCTGTGGGTGTTGGAACCGGCAAGATTTCCCGAAAAAGCAGCCAAAAAGCCCACTTCGCCACCACGGTGACGCACCACCAGCACCCCCATCATCTTTCCGCAGCGAAGCTCATCACGCCACTCGGCATGAGCACCGAGATAAGCACGCACCTCACGAGCCGCCTCCACACATAGCGGATGCGGCACATAATCAAATGGGTTAGTAAACCGCTCCGGCAACTCAACCCCACTAATATCTATCGAAAATCCATGAACCATACCCTAATAATTGCAATATTAGCTTAATTTTCTGAAACCAGAAAATTTTTCCATCACAATCTCAAAAATTTCTTCACCACAGCACTGCAATCCTGCCCCCTATCTGAGAACTCGGAGCTTTCGGAGCAATCTGAGTTCTATGAAGAGCCCTTGCCAAAATATCCTCCCTGCCAAAGAAGCCTGCTTGCCTTTGAAAAACAAGATGTTTTCATTACCTTTGCACATCAAGAATTAGAATTGTGTTATGAACTACAAGCGAATAGCTGTAAAAATAGGCAGCAATGTGCTGACCCGCACCGACGGGACACTCGACATCACCCGAATGTCGGCTCTCGTCGATCAACTTGCATCGCTGCACAAAAGCGGCATCGAGGTTATCATGATTTCTTCGGGAGCTGTGACATCCGGGCGAAGTGAAATGCGCAAACTCATGGAGCATAAGCACCTCGATTCGGTGTCGGCGCGACAGCTTTTCTCGGCTGTCGGTCAAGCAAAACTCATCAACCGCTACTACGAGCTTTTCCGCGACCATGACATAGTGTGCGGACAAGTCCTTACTATGAAAGAGAACTTCGCCACCCGCCAGCATTACCTCAACCAGAAACACTGCATGGACGTGATGCTCGAAAATGGCGTAATTCCTATTGTGAACGAGAACGACACGGTGTCGGTCACCGAGCTGATGTTCACCGACAACGATGAACTTTCGGGACTTATAGCAACAATGATGGGTGCCGAGGCTTTGATAATACTCAGCAACATCGACGGCGTGTATGATGGCGACCCTAACCTGCCAGAATCACAAGTCATCACCGACATCTACCACGAAACCCAGCTCAACAGCGCATCTTTCATCCAGACCAAGAAATCTTCTTTCGGCCGTGGCGGAATGGGCACCAAATACCGCATCTCGCAAAAAGTGGCAGATGAAGGAATTAATGTGATTATCGCCAACGGCAAGCGCGAGAACATTCTGCTCGACACGCTCGCCGACACTCGCAAAGTGCCTTTCACGCTGTTTCACGCCGCCGAGCATCCGGTTTCGAGCGTGAAAAAGTGGATTGCACACAGCGAGGGCTTCGCTAAGGGGGAAATCCATGTAAATGATGGCGCATTCGAGGCTCTCACTTCGGCTCACGCCACAAGTCTGCTGCCTGTGGGCGTGACACGCATAGTGGGCGACTTCGAGAAAGACGACATAGTGAAGATTATCGCGCCAAGCGGCAAACAGTTTGCCGTGGGCCGAATAGGCTGCGACAGCTCTCACGCCACTTCTCTCATAGGCAAGCAGGGAGGGCGACCTCTAATCCACTATGATTACTTATATATTGACTAAAAATGAGGAGGTTACTATAATGGAAAATCTTACCGAATTATTCCGTAAAGCTCGTAAAGCCTCGCGGAAGCTGAATCTTATCGACGAAAATCGCATAAATGACGTGCTGCGCAAGGTGGCTGATGCCGCTGTAGCACACACTCAAGATATTCTTGCCGCCAATCGTGAAGACTTGTCGCGAATGGACGCAGCCGACCCCAAATACGACCGCCTGATGCTCACCGAGCAGCGTATCGCCGACATCGCCAGCGATATGCGCCGCGTTGCTGAACTGCCGTCGCCACTGGGCAAGACACTTTCCGAATGGACTCGCCCCAACGGAATGACTATACGCAAAGTGAGCGTGCCGTTTGGAGTGATTGGAGTGATATATGAAGCTCGCCCCAATGTGACATTCGATGTGTTCTCGCTGTGCCTTAAAAGCGGCAATGCCGTGATTCTGAAAGGCGGACACGATGCTGCCAGCTCCAACGAGGCTATAATCAGCGTGATTCACGGCGTGCTTCAAGCCGAAGGCATCGACACTGCCACTGCCACCTTGCTGCCCCTATCGCATGATGCCACTGCCGAGATGCTGAATGCCGTGGAATATGTGGATTTGATTATTCCGCGCGGAAGCAAGAAACTTATAAACTTTGTGCGCGACAACTCTCGCGTGCCGGTAATAGAGACCGGTGCCGGGATATGCAACTGCTATTTCCACTCCAGCGGCGACTTGGAGAAAGGCAAGCGCATCATTCTGAATGCCAAGACTCGACGTGTGAGCGTGTGCAACGCCATGGACTCACTGATTATCGACCGCAGCCGACTAAGCGACCTCGCAGCTCTCACAGCTCCGCTCGCCGAGAAAAATGTGGTGATTTATGCCGATGAAGAGGCTTACGCCGCCCTGCTCGGCAAATATCCCTATCTCGAACATGCCACCGCCGACGATTGGGGACACGAATATATGGACTACAAGATGTCGATAAAGACCGTTGCCGGAATCGAAGAAGCACTCGAACACATAGCCGCATATTCCTCACGCCACAGCGAAAGCATCGTTGCCGACGACAAGGAGGCTTGCAGCCGATTCCAGAAAGAGGTGGATGCAGCTTGCGTATATACCAATCTGCCAACTTCGTTCACCGATGGAGGGCAATTCGGCTTCGGTGCAGAAATAGGCATTTCCACCCAGAAGCTCCACGCCCGCGGTCCTATGGCTCTCCCTGAAATCACGACCTACAAATACCTCATCGAAGGCGACGGACAAATCCGCAACTGACAATAATAACGGGGCTGCACCATCTGCTACCGTTTTAGATAACATTATGCAAATAGGATTATTCAATTCACATAATTCTATTTGCATAATTGCTATTAACACGAATCGGCAATCAAAATCCGCAGCTACCATTCCTGCGATTTCGAGGATGATGCTGTAGAATCTCCTCTCGCAGACGTGTGCGGTCAATGTGTATGTAGATTTCGGTAGTGGTGATGCTCTCATGCCCGAGCATCTGCTGAATGGCACGCAAGTTTGCCCCGCCTTCAAGTAGATGTGTGGCGAATGAGTGGCGCAGTGTGTGCGGACTCACAGTTTTGTGTATTCCAGCAAGCACACACAAGTTCTTGACTATATAGAACACCATAACCCGCGACAACTGTCCGCCACGGCGGTTAAGGAAAAGCACATCCTCGCAACCGCGCTTCACAGCCAGTCTGCTGCGCGCGTCGTTGACATAGTCGCTTATGCAATCAAGGGCGATGTCTGATATAGGCACCACACGCTGCTTGTCGCCCTTGCCCAGCACCACTATGTATCCTTCGTCCTTATAAATTTGTGATATGCGCAGATTCACAAGCTCGCTCACACGCAGTCCGCAGCCATACATTGTCTCTATAATAGCACAGTTGCGCTGCCCCTCGGGCGTATTCATGTTTATCTCACCTATCATTGCGTCTATCTCCTCCACCGTCAGCACCGGGGGAAGATGCATGCCAAGTTTGGGCGACTCAAGCAGCTCGGCTGGATTCTTTTCTATATAGCCATCAAGTTTCAGGAATCTGAAAAAACTTTTAAGCCCAGAAATTATGCGCGCTTGCGAGCGTGGCTGGATGCCAACATCTTGCAGCGTGCATACGAAGTTGTGCAAATCCGCCTCATCCACTCTGTCGATTCCTTTTCCTGCCACCTTGGCATAGTCAATGAGCTTGCGCACATCATTGGTGTAGCTCGCCAAAGTGTTGGCTGCAAGACCCTTCTGAACGCTCAAATACGCCTCATAGCTATGCATCACGCGCTCTATATCAGTTATTTCACGCATAAGCCTTTGCAATCAAAAAAGATTGCACTGCGCAGCAATTAGCCGCGCACATGCAATCCTCCAATCTCATTATTATTTTATGCTAATAATATTTCTCTCTTTTATAGCTCAATATCACCATTGATGATTTCATGCCAAGGAAGCCCCTGCTTGTTAAGCACATCAAGGAATGGATCTGGATCAAACTCCTCAACATTGTGAACGCCCGGCTTCACCCATAGTCCTTTTAAGAACATCATCGCACCGGTCATGGCTGGCACACCTGTAGTGTAGCTCACAGCCTGCATTCCAGTCTCTTTATACGCTGCCTGATGGCTGCAATTGTTGTAGATATAGTAAGTGAGAGGCTTGCCGTCCTTGCCTATACCGCGTATGCGGCATCCGATGCTCGTCTCGCCGTCATAGTTCTCGCCAAGCTCCTGAGGATTAGGAAGCACAGCCTTCAAGAACTGCAGCGGAACAATCTTGGTGCCGTTATAGTCAATCTCGTCGATGCGTGCCATACCTATGTCTTGGATAACACGAAGGTGTGTGAGATATTCCTGCCCGAAAGTCATCCAGAAGCGCGCGCGCTTGATGCTTGGATAATTGATTACAAGCGACTCAAGCTCCTCGTGATACAGCAAATAAGAGTCACGCGGACCAATGTTGGGATAATTCAATTCCTTGTGTATCTCAAGAGGCTTGGTGGTAATCCACTTTCCGTCCTCATAGTAACGTCCGTTTTGGGTGATTTCGCGGATATTTATCTCTGGGTTGAAGTTGGTGGCGAAAGCCTTGTGGTGGTTGCCGGCGTTGCAATCCACGATGTCGAGATATTGCATCTCGCTGAAGTGGTGCTTTGCAGCATATGCTGTATATACGCCCGACACTCCCGGGTCGAAACCGCAGCCGAGGATGGCAGTCAGCCCAGCCTTCTCAAAACGCTCGCGGAAAGCCCATTGCCAGCTATATTCAAAGTGAGCCACATCCTTAGGCTCATAGTTGGCAGTGTCGAGATAATTCACGCCACATTCAAGGCAAGCTTCCATTATAGTAAGGTCTTGATATGGCAAAGCCACATTAATCACGATATTAGGCTTATGCTTCTTGAACAAAGCCACAAGTTCAGGCACACTGTCGGCATCAACTTGGTCGGTAGTGACGTTTGGCTTACCGATAGCCTTTGCCACAGCATCACATTTGCTCTTGGTGCGTGAGGCAATAACTATTTCATTGAAAACGTCGGGGTTCTGGGCACACTTGTGGGCTACCACTGTGCCTACACCGCCGGCTCCAATAATCAAAACTTTATTCATTCTTTAATCAAAATTTTCTCGTTATGTGAAAATAAAAAGTTATCAATGCACAAATTTACGACTTTTCCTCGACAATGCAACTCCCTGCTTTGTTTTGTTTCATTTTATTTTAGCCACACCCATGGCTTTTATCTAGGATTGCCGCCGCAGGAATTGAGCGGCGGCCTATGAAATGGTCACTTCTCCACAAAGTGAATAGCTCATATATTTCTTCACGTTCTCGCTCGGGAGCCCCATGCCGAAAAGATACATCATCTTCGTGATGGCAGCTTCGCTGGTGATGTCGTATCCGCTCACCACTCCCGCCCTCGACAGGCAGTTGCCTGTGTCGTAGAGTGCAGTGTGCACACCTCCGTTCACGCACTGCGTCACATTGAGTATCACAATTCCGCGCTTCACGGCATCACGTATCGCATCGGTGAACCACGCCTCTCCCGGGCCATTGCCGGCACCGAAGGTTTTAAGCACTATCCCCTTGATGTTTGGCGTGTTGAGCAGATAGCGCAATGTGCTTTCGAGCATCCCGGGATTAAGGTCGATGAACATCACATTAGGATCCATATTGTAGCGCACCTTAAGCGGACGCTTCGACGGCACACGATACAGCGCCTCCTCCTTAAAATGTATGCCCAAACCGATTTTTGCCAATGGCGGGTAATTATTGCTCTTGAATGCATTGAAATTGTCGGCACTCATTTTCGTGCTTCGGTTTCCGCGCCACAAATAATTTTCAAATAATATCGCCACCTCCTGCACCATAGGCTCGTCATTCTTGTCGCGGGCGGCAGCCACTTGAAGTGCTGTTATCAAGTTCTCCTCACCGTCGGTCCTCACCTCGCCGATTGGCAGTTGCGAACCAGTGATTATGACCGGTTTGTGCAGATTTTCAAGCATGAAGCTCAGAGCCGAGGCGGTGAAAGCCATCGTGTCGGTGCCATGAAGCACCACGAAGCCGTCGAAGTTGTCATAATTCTCCTCGATTGCGGCAGCCATGTCGCTCCAGTGCGACGGCGCCATATTGGAGCTGTCGATTGGTGGATTGAACTGGATATTGTGTATTTCGTAGTCGAGCATCTTTATCTTCGGAACATTGTCGATAAGATGCGTAAAATCGAAAGGTTGCAGAGAATGTGTCACCGGATTCTCAATCATTCCGATTGTTCCGCCAGTGTATATAATCAAAATTTTTGGTTTAGGAACATTCATTTTTATAAAAAGTGAATTGTCGTGCTTAATGTTATTGCTCACAAAATTACACATTCTGCCTTAACCGACCAAACTTTTGCCACACAATTCCGCATCCGTCACCCTATTTACGCCTTGCGGATTAGCAAAATGACAGGACCATGACTTTGATGCACAGCTCCCGTCATGCTTCAAACAGGTCATCAAGCACAATCGTCTTTTGAACTATTCCGCTATCCTTATTTTGCCACGAAATAGCAAAAAGCATCTCTCGTGGCAAAATAAGGACTACAGCACGCAACAGAACGTGAATCCTTATATTGTTTTGCAGAAATTTTATATTAACTTTGTCTCCGACTAAAATTTCTACCATAGAATGAAAAAGTTCTCCTCATTACCTATTAAGGTCATAATGGCCTTAGCGGTTGCTTTCGCTTCAAGTATGACAATAAACGCACTCTCCTACAAAGATTATCTCAACAGTGCGCGCGATAGCCTTGAGCATCTGCTCAGACGCACTCCCCACAGCGACATCAAGCGGCAAGCAGCCCTGCTCAATCACCTTTGTGACATCGACATAGAACTTGGCGACACGCTGCACCTATATCCTTGTTGGCTGGCAGCGGTCAAAACCCACGACATTGCTTCGATGGACGACCTGCTTATTCCGCTCGCCATGAGAGCTATAAAGCGTGGCCAGTCTGATTCTATCGCTGTATGGGAAAAGCGCGCCCGTGACAATATGCCGGCAGCCCTTGCCGAATGTAATATACAATACATCAACATGATGCGCGACATAAGTGACTGGGAACACAAAGACCAGCTCGCAAAGCGCATGATAAAAGAGCAGTTGTCAATCGACCCAAAGCGGCGGCCTTATGAGGCAATGCGTGTGCTTTACACTATGGGCATCCTTGCATCGTTCGAAGCATTCGGCAACAATGCCACAAAGCTGAAATCTTCGGCTGAATATATGCTCGAAGCTCTCGACATTGCACAGAGGCAACCTTTCGACGAGGCATTCCATTTCACTCGCCAAATTCTTATCGGACTTAGCAGCGAGAAGGTTGAATACAGCAAGCTGTATCTCAGCTTCGTGGAGAGGACTTTCCGCGAGAGATACGCCGACCGGCCTTTCTATTCACGCCGCTCGCTAATTATGGCATACGACAAACTGATTCTTATGGGAAAATCCTTGCCTCGAACCGAGCTCGACGAGTATTACAGCTCGCTGTGCAAACTTTTGAAGGAACATCCCAACAATACTCCAATACCGCTGCCATACTTCTACGCACGAGCCACCTACCGCTACAATAAAATAACAGGCAACAGGACTGAAGCCTTGCGATGGTGCGACTCCTTGATAAATGCTCCAGCCGAATACCATCAATCGCCGCTGCCATATTATGAGGACAAAGCTGAATTGCTTGCAAGCATGAACCGTTGGCAAGAGGCATACAGAATGGAACAAATTTATTGCGCAGCAAAAGATTCTATGCAAAGTGTCAACAGCGAGGCAAAATTGGAGGAATTGCAGACACAATATGACGTTGATACACTGAAACGAAACGAAGAGGCTCGCCGCCAACAGCTAATAATTGCCATTCTCGCCGGCGCACTGGTGCTGTGCGCTCTCTGCTTCTACATATTCTACACTCGCCGCATTGCCGCCAAAAACAGGATTTTGCTGAAACAACTGCGCGAGCATGTGCATTACCTGAAAGCCGAGGCGGCTGAACGAGAGGAAGCCTACAGCTCTAAACAGAATGAAAACATAAATGCCGTGGACACCGCCGCCGATGCCCTGCCGGCAGAAACCATCACAATAAGCAGTCCTATAAATGCCGAAACGGCAGAAGCTTCTCCCGACAAAGAAGAAAAGGCGGCTCAACCGGATGACAATGTGCCGGAGAACTCGGCAATAGTCGCTTCCCGAAAATTGTTCGACAAGCTCGACGGCTTGATGCGTGAAAAGCGGCTTTATCTCAATCCAGAGCTGAGCCGCAACGACCTTGTGTCGATGCTTGGCACGAACAAGAACAACCTTGCCGCCGCCCTTGCCGCAGGCAAACATGGCTCGGTGCTTGAATACATCAACAATTTCAGGCTCAACGAGTCGCTTCTTGTAATGGAGAAGCAGCCCGACCTGCCTCTCACTCAAGTTGCCGAAGCTGCCGGATTCGCCGTATATTCTTCATTCTACCGCGCATTCTGCAAGCGTTTCGGAGTGAATCCTGCCGAATATCGACGCTTTTCTGCAAGCTGACAGAGCATTTTTGCACATTCGTGCCGCATTGCAATGCGTTCGTGACACGTTGCAAACGCATTCCAGTCATATTTGCAATAACTTTGCCACCATGAAAACGACAGGTAACATAGCCGATGCGACCGACACTCAAAACATGGTCGATGCAGCCAGCCACAACCAATATTGGGTGACTGTGTTCTGCAACACATCTACCGATACCTATAGTGTTCATTACAGTATTAACATCCACAATTTGCTGAGCAAACTTGCCGCCGCCACCATCCTTGTGTATGTGAAATGCTACAACGACATGTGCGACGCATTAGGGCACAAGCTGTTTTTAGACACAATATCAGCCGACACACTGAAGCGTCTAATAAAGCTGCAAAATCCTGAGCGCACCGATATGCGCAACAAGTTTGAGCAACATATCATATAAACTTTTAAGATTAAACTTAAAGACAAAATAAATCATTCACCTTAAAAAAGAAAGCAAATATGACATCTTTCAGATTAATTTTCGCAACAATCGCAGCAGTAGTGGCGATGATTTTAGGCACCGCAAAAGCACAAGATTTAGTAGCATACCAATCAAAAGGTCTTGGACTGAACGTGGCTGTGCCTTCGTATATGAACTTGACAGAAGACAATAAGGAGATACTCCTCTTCCAGTCGGACAATCTGGTGTTCAGTATGCATCCCATACCTACCGAGAAATTGACCGATGACGGTATTGCCGAGATGATTTCCGGGACAGTGACAGAAGCCGGGATGGACATCAAGACAGCTCAGACCGACAACCTGAAGACTAAAACGATGACAGGTTCTTATGTCATCGCATCCAAAGATGGAGTAAATCTCATTGTGGGTATGTGCGCTGAGGGAGAGAATGCGCCATTAGCCTATCTGTTCACTATCACCTTTGCCGACGACAACGCCACCGATGCGGGCTGTATCCTTGGCAGCATCGAAAAATAGCACCCTCCTCATTGATTTATTATATCTAACCAAAATTGCAAATCATCCAATGTCACAATTATGTAATTGGAGAGCCACTTTGCTCACTCTTTTATTGATAATGTCGCAAAGTCTGGCATCACAGACGTTCTACGAGCTTATCTACAACGACCAGAACGGGAAGGAAGCCCATGGGCTTATGTTTTATGTAGATGACCAAAACTGCCATCTTCGGCTTTGGAACTATGCGGGCAGCGAGCATACACTGAATGCCTACGACTACATCACAGCCAAAGCCGATGAAAACGATGAGGCCAATTATACCATTATGGCAAGCGATAGCGACAACTCGCCAATCCTTATATGGCTGTGGGACGAAGATGAGTCGGAAGAGAGGCAGCTTGTGCCTTACATCAGTTTCGATGAAGACGACGAGCCTGAAGACTGGGTGCGGGCAGAATCTTTTGTGGAAATTCCTTTGACGCTGCTCAAACCGAGCTACCTCAATCAGTTCTACACCGATGAGGAAGACTTCTACAAGCAAGTGTGCGAGGCTCACTTCGAAGCTTTGCAGAGCGAGCGTGAGACCGCTCAAGAAGAGGCGGTGGAAGATATTGAAGCGGCAGAAGCCGAAGTCGCCGACAAAGGCAGCAGCATGAGCATCAGCAGCCGTCCGGTTCTTCACCTGTTTGTCGTGGCAAATACCGAAGTCGCCGACATTGGTTCAGCCTGCCGTACCGACTACAACAACATCACCAACGAGATGCAGGGAATCACCCGCTCTCTCGGATTGCCGATGAAAAAATATTTTGTCACCGGGCAGAATTATTCAAAAGCTGCACTGCGTCAGCAACTCGCCAGCCTGAAACCTAAGCCTAACGACATTGTGTTCTTCTTATACACTGGTCATGGCTTCCGATTCGACAACCAAAAAGATGTGTTCCCGCTGATGGCTCTCACCACCAACGACTATCAGCCGCTCGATGGCAACTATGTGGCTCTTAGCGATGTATATAATGAGATCTGCAAAAAGGGAGCACGGCTCAATATCGTGCTTAGCGACTGCTGCAACTCCAAAATCGGAGAAGTGCGACCGCTCCAAGGCAACACACTTTTCAGCCGCGGCAACAACAACTTCTCCCGCAAACGCCTTGCTGACCTTTTCTACAATGCCAAAGGCTCTATACTTAGCACTGCGGCAAGTCCAGGCGAATACTCTTGGTGCGATGCCGCAGGTGGAATGTTCACATTGAGCTTCATTCAGTCGCTCCGCAAAGAAATCAGCGCAATGAACAATCGTGCGGTAAGTTGGCAGTCGATAGTCGATAACACGCTAAAAACTGCACTCAGCCGAAGCAGCAATGTGGCAAAAGCTCAAAATGGACTTAAAAAAATGCAAATGTCAAAAATATAACACCATAAATTAAATTTTTATGAAAATTATAAAGAACATTCTGATATTAATAGGCGGCTTATCCATTGTATTGTTCGTCGTATTATATCTTCTTGGCGATGACAGCCCAAACGACAGCGCCATTCAAAACAGAGAAAATATAGAAGCCACGGCTTCCGACTTCTATGGCACCGACAGCACTAATGGAAGCTCAGCCAACGGCGAGGTGCGGCATCTGTCGAGCGAAGAGTTCAAGCAGCTTGTGGCAGACTTTCCAAGCAATAAAAACGCATATATCGGCAATGGCCCATGCGTGGTGGATTTCTTCGCTGGATGGTGCGGACCATGCAAGCAGCTTTCTCCAATCATTGAACAGATGGCTCAAAAATATGCCGGCAAAGTCTCTTTCTATAAGGTTGATATAGATCAGGCTTCCGATGTGAGCAACGCCTATGGGATACAAAGCATCCCCACACTGTTCTTCTGTGCCGATGGTGAAATCAACAGCATAACTGGCGCACCCGATGAATCTCAACTTGATGAGATGATAAAGCAGCTTATTTAAATCATATTGACCGATTCGGATTTACCCAAGAGCAACAACCAACTAATTAATTTATAAACTTTTAAAACCAAAAAACAAAATGAAAAAGATTTTTTCCATTATGGTAGCAGCCCTTATGATGGTCTGCATGACAGCATGTTCAACCGAGATTGACAAGGAATGTGGTAAAATAGCTGATGCTATGGTTGCCGACAATGTGGAGCAAGTAGCCACTCTCACCGATGCAGTGTATGCTAAAATGGACAACTGCGAATCTCGCAATCTTGCCGACCTGTCGCTTGCCTACAATTATCTTGCAAACAAATCTACCGACAACGCCACCCGCCTCGAATACATTAAGAAAGTCATCGAGTGCTACAATGCAGCAATGGCTAAAGATGCCGACAATACCAAGAAATGCTACGAAGTGGCAAAAGTGGATATGGCATCTGTAGTTAAACAATATGAGGACATGATTCCTCAATTCGAGCAAGCTATAGCTGCCGAACAGCAACAAGCTGCCGAAGACACTACCGAGGAAGCTACAGAAGAATAAGAATAATACTGCAAGTTTTTATGCTTCAAAACAAAAACAGACAGGTAGGATATACGAGTTTAATGTAGTATGAATAAATAGGGAAAGCCGATTTCGCTTGTCAGCGAAATCGGCTTTTTTAATATCACAAAATTCTATCTTTTCATCCAGCGGAAGATATCTTTCACGGCAATCTTCTTGCCATACATCAATATGCCTGTGCGATAGATGCGTGCGGCCATGGCTGTGATGCCAAAAGCTGTGGCAAACAGCACAACTATGCTCAGCGCAAGTTCCCACAGCGGAACATCATAAGGCAAGCGCACCATCATCACCACCGGCGATGTGAACGGTATCATCGAGCACCAGAATGCGAGCTGCCCATCAGGATTCTCCATACAAGCCATACCTGCCCACAGAGCAAACACCATTATCATCATTATCGGCGTGGTGAACTGGGAGGCATCGCTCGGCTGATCCACTGCCGAACCAAACGCTGCAAACAACGAGGCATACAACAAGAATCCGCCCAAGAAATACAACACAAAACTTACAACAATCTGCACATAATTAATCGACGACAATATCTCAAGCACATAGCTCATAGTGTCGTCGCCCATGGCTGTCATGGCTGCCGCATGTGTGCTGGCATCTACACCCATAACAGCCGAGAAGCCTATGCCGAATACTGCCGACAACAGAAGCCCGAACACCACCCAAATGGCAATTTGGGTAATGCCCACAAGCCCTACGCCAATTATCTTCCCGAGCATCAGCTCCAACGGCTTGCAACTGCTGACAATTACCTCAACTATGCGGTTAGTCTTCTCCTCGACCACACTGCTCATTATCATAGCACCATACATCAGCACAAACATATATGTGAGCATCGAAAGTGCAACTCCGAGGATGCTGGCAACGAGTGCCGATGAGCGTTCCTCATCGCCATCGTCGTTCCACTGGATGCTATCCACATTCACCTCCACGCTGCACTTGTCGATAATATCCTTAAGCCCCGGCATATTATATGATTTCATACGGCTGTCGGATATTGTCTTGTCCATCGTTTCGGCAATATAGTCGGTGAGCGATCGCTTGACTGCATTCTTTGAATAGGTGGTTATCTTTAGCGTGCTATCTACATCGGCGGGTATAACTACCACGGCATATAGGTTCTCTGTCTCATCATAGAACTTCTTTATGTTCTTGCTGCCCACTGCCGTAATGTCCAGAAAACGGTAGTCTTCGTTATCTGCGAGTGTTTTTATATATTTATGGCTCTCATCCACCACTGCCACCGCCTGCTGGTCGCCACTGTTGATAAGCGAGAGCAATCCAGGCAATGCGAAACACGCAACACTGAGCAGCGGAATAAGCAGCGTCATCACTATGAACGACTTACGCGCCACTATCGACATGTATTCGCGCCTTATTATCAAGCCGAGACGGCTGTTTGTCTTATTTTCTTTTCCCATAACCTTCCTATTCCTCTTTTTGCTGTTCCGACACAGTTTCAATAAACACTTCATTCATATTTGGCAGTTTCTCCCAGAATCCGCACAGGTGATAATTGCTGTTGATATATGCTATGGCATCTCTCACCTCCACGCCTTCACGCAGACGTATCTCCGCATGTATTCCGTCCATTGTATCCACCTCGCACTTTTCCACACTGAAAAGGGCTTCGTTAGGCGCAAGAGGCACTTTCTCATCAAGCTCCACGCCATACAGATGCTTGCTGTGACGGCGGCGGACCTCCATCACATCTCCTTGAAGCACCAC
Source organism: uncultured Muribaculaceae bacterium (assembly GCA_964459845.1). Lineage (GTDB taxonomy): Bacteria > Bacteroidota > Bacteroidia > Bacteroidales > Muribaculaceae > CALZFJ01. The sequence continues at coordinate 189,619 of CAYWOC010000001.1, forward strand.
TTTCGAGTGATTGATGAGCGTAATTTTCTCGCACACCTCCTCTACCGATGCCATATTATGGGTGGAAAACAGTATTGTGGCTCCTTCTTCTTTCAGCCGCAGTATCTCGCGCTTCAATTGCTCGGCATTCACCGGGTCGAAGCCCGAAAATGGTTCGTCGAATATCAGAAGTTCTGGACGATGAATCACTGTGGCGATAAACTGCACTTTCTGCGCCATACCCTTCGACAGCGCCTCCACCTTCTTGTTGCGCCATTCCGAGAGGTCGAAGCGAGCAAGCCACTTATTCATCTCAGCCACAGCATCGGCCCGGCTCATGCCTTTCAGTTGCGCAAGATACACAATCTGCTCGCCCACCTTCATCTTCTTGTACAGTCCGCGCTCTTCGGGAAGATAGCCTATGTTACGTACATCTTCGGGCGTGGAGGGATGCCCGCAGAAAAGCACTTCACCGCTGTCGGGACGCGTAATCTGGTTCAATATTCTTATAAGTGAAGTTTTCCCGGCACCATTTGGCCCGAGCAAGCCATAGATGCACCCCTGCGGCACATCAAGGCTCACATCGTCGAGCGCACGATGCCCGTCATATTGCTTCACCACATTCTTTACTTCGATAAAATTCATCTTCTGCTCACTAAATTAAAAAAGGGCAGACATCTCAAACATAAAATGTCTGCTCTCCACTAAATATAAAATTTTTTATTTTGTTACTTTCTCAAGCCATTTTACCATGCCAAGCATCACGCACATCGACATTAAGCAGAATCCTGCGAACACTGCCCAGCACATCCATTGCGAAGGAAGTGAATTGAGCATTGCCACACCGAGAGCGATAAAGAGGTTGCCGATTGCTGTAGCGGTCAGCCACAAGCCTTGGCATATACCCTGCAAATGCTTAGGTGCCACTTTCGACACAAACGACAGTCCGAGCGGAGAGATGAACAGTTCTGCCACGGTCAAGAAGAAATAGGTTACAATCAAAACATAAGGTCCAGTCTTCATCGACATCTTAACGGCATCGCTCAGTCCCTTAAATTCTTCGCCTGAAGGATAATTGTTCACTATTGCAATTATCATAAGGAATATGTAGGCACAAGCTGTGATAAACATACCGAGGGCGATTTTTCTCGGAGTGGAGATTGATTTGCCTCTCGCTGCCATAGAGCCGAATATCCACATGATGATAGGTGTCAGCACAATCACGAAGAATGGATTGATGCACTGCCAGATTTCAGGAGCCACAGAGTCGGTTGCCACGAAGTCGCGTGCAAAGACTGAAAGCGACTGTCCGTTCTGGTGGAATGAGAACCAGAAGAACACTGCTACGCCAAGCACTGCAAACAGTGCATACATGCGCTGCTTGATCTCTTTTGCATCTGCCATTTTCTCTTCTGCCGATACCTCAACAGCCTTCTTCTCTTTCTTGGTAGGGTTAGGCAATTTCTTCATCACCATCAAGAATATTCCAAGCGAAATGAGCATCGCCAAAACCGATGCTATGAACGAAAAGTGAACACCAGTGTTGAAGATTTCAAGATATTGAGTTGTGAACGAAGAATCCACTGCGCCAGTGTAGCCCACCTTGGAGGCAAGTGCCGTAAGGTTCTCCATATCCATCGGGTTCATATTAGGATTCTCGTTGAACATGTGGCACAGACGTGGAAGATCCGAGTTGTAGGCAAGATTGTGAGCCTTCAACCAGAACTCACGAAGCAGCGGAGCCACAAATGGAGCTATCACACCGCCTATATTGATGAACACATAGAAAATCTGGAAGCCGGAATCACGCTTCGATTTCGCATCTTCAAGTGCCTTTGGCCCTTTCTTTGCCGCTTCAGCCTCGAAATTGTCATACATCTGACCTACGATAGCCTGAAGATTGCCCTTGAACAATCCGTTGCCGGCTGCAATCAGCAGAAGTGCGAAGCATGTGAACACAAGCACCCACGACACGCCTTCGGTCTGCTGAGAGAATACTGGAATCGACAGAAGCGCGTAACCTGTAGCCATAGCCACAAGTCCCGAGATGATTGTGCCTTTATATTTTTGTGTTTTGTCGGCAATGATACCGCCAGGAAGGCTTAGCACATAGATAAGGAAATAGAAAACTGCATAAATCCAGCCTGCCGCATCATCGCTGATACCGAATTTTGAACACAGGAACAATAGCAGCACCGCATTCATGATGTAATATCCGAAACGCTCGCCCATATTGGCAAGTGCGGCTGGAATCAACCCCTTGGGATGCTCTTTCCTCGCCTTCATGATGTAGAACACCAAGAATGGTATCACTACGATTAATACCGCGATCAGAATCATCATTGACTGATTCGTCGCCCATAAATTTGATATAGTCTGTAACATAAAATAAGGTTTATGATGTTAATATTTTTCTGTCGGTCGTTCTCGGATGCGCAGCGGCTACTCCTCGCTCTTGGCTTTGTAGGCAAGCGCATACATGCGCATCTGCTTGACCATAGCCACAAGTCCATTGCTGCGAGTGGGCGACAAATGCTCTTGAAGCCCTACCTCCTTGATGAAATATAGGTCGCTGTCGAGTATGTCTTGCGGTGTCTGGTCGGAAAGCGCGCGCAGCAGCAGCGAGATTATGCCTTTCACTATTATCGCATCACTGTCGGCACGGAAGCGCACTTTGCCGTCGGTCATGTCGGCTACTATCCACACGCGGCTTTGACAGCCCTCTATCAAGTTCTCAGGGGTCTTGTACTTCTCCTCAAGCGGCTCCACCGCATTTCCAAGTTCGATGATATAGGCATAGCGGTCCATCCAGTCGTCAAGTCCGCTGAACTCTTCGATTATCTCATCTTGTATATCGTTTATCTTCATTTTATAGAAAATTTACAATAATCCTAATTTAATTCTGCTCAAAATTACACATTTTCCACCAAAACACAAAAAAGTGATTTAACTTTGTAACTATTCAGCGGTAGCAAGTAACTATTTAGTCCCCGCATGGGCAGCCAGGAGCAAAAGGCGGAATAGTTACGGAAAGAGAACCGGTTCGGCTATTTTTGAACTTGGGTTAAATCCATCCATTCTTGTTCCTAACGCATTATAACGCAGCAGATAAAAGCTCAGAACCGATTTTTCTAAGTTCACCAATAATAGAATCAACACACACCTTTGGAGGCTTTATTCCACCACTCACATATTGAGCCATAAGGCTCTGACTAATACCCATTCTTCGAGCTAATGCCGACACATTTATTTCAGGATGTGACAAAAACAATTTGTATAGAGGGTTCTCATGCTTCTCTTGAAAAAAATTGTCAAAAGCTAAATCTTCATTCAACTCTCTCCAATGTATGCCAAATGAATCGTATGTATAGTTTTCTAACGCCTCTTTCGGAGCATTCCTCAATCTTGCATAATCGGCAAACAACTCTTTTGCTTCACGACCATCAGCAGTCAAAATATGTACTGCATCATCAGTCAGCCAAATCTTTGTTATTTCCATATTTTCAATCTTTATTGTTAAAAAACTCATTCCAACGTTCAGCAAAAATATCTTTGTTTTCCTCTATAACAGATTCTGCCATTTTTAGTTCACTTTTGGATAAGCCTTGATTCTCTACAAGTTCCACTGGGTCAAGAGTGAATTTTGCTTTTGCGGCTAAATGTCCTTGTCCTTTAACTACATGTACATGAATAGGCTCGTGGTCATTCGAGAAAAAAAGAAATCTTAAACCAAATAATCTTAACAGTTCCGGCATTGTTTTGTCATTTATTTTAAATTTGCTCCACAAAAATACGAAAAATAATCTCGAAACTATAATTAAGTGATTTAAACTTTTTGTTTTCGTAAAATTTTCTTAAGAGCAAAATTGCAAAAGCGAGATAATTCCATGAGACAACTTTTTGTTTGATATCCACGTTTTGCAACAGAAAGATATGGCAATATTTCAGATTTTATTGTAACTTTGTCCAATACAGCGTATATAGATTATTCCTTATGAATGTTGGGCAACATTTAATCTAGCGAATCATCCTAATTGTACGTTGTATTTTAACTTTTTCACCGATTTCTTAAGAAATCAAAATAAGTTTAAATCACCTCTACATTTGTAATATTAATAACTTCGAAATAGATAAACTTACTATTATAATGGAACAAGAAAAAAAATTATTCCTGCTTGATGCCTATGCGCTTATTTTCCGCGCTTATTACGCCTTGATTAATTCTCCTCGCATATCGTCAAAGGGTCTTAACACTTCGGCGGCTTTCGGTTTTCTGAACACGCTTCTCGAAGTACTTAACAAGGAAAAGCCCACGCATATAGCCGTGTGCTTCGACCCTGCCGGCCCAACATTCCGCCATGAGGCATACGAGAAATACAAGGCTGAGCGCGAAGCCACTCCCGAAGACATCAAGAAGGCTGTTCCATATATCAAGGAGATTTTGCGTGGATTCCGCATCCCGGTGCTTGAAGTCCCGGGATATGAGGCCGACGATGTGGTAGGCACTCTTGCGCATAAAGCCAAAGAGGCGGGATTTGTGACATATATGATGACCCCCGACAAGGACTACGGGCAGCTCGTCACCGACGGTGTATATATTTTCAAGCCGGGATGGCGTGGTGGAGAATTTGAGGTGAAGGGCGTGAAGGAAATTTGCGACAAATATGAAATCGACAATCCTATTCAAGTTATCGACATTCTCGCGCTCATGGGCGACAAAGTTGATAATATCCCGGGATGTCCGGGTGTGGGCGAAAAGACTGCCATCAAGCTCGTGAAGCAGTTCCATTCCACTGAGAATCTGCTGGCAAGCACTTCCGAGCTGAAAGGCTCTATGAAAGCTAAGGTAGAGAACAACGCCGAGCAAATCAAGTTCTCGAAATTCTTAGCGACAATCGTCACCGATGTGCCTGTGGATTTCGACGAAGAGGCTTTGCGCCGCAAAGACATTGACACAGATGTGTTGCTCAATGTGCTTGAAGAGCTTGAGTTCCGCACATTCATAAAGCGAATTTTCGGCAATGATGCCACAGCCATTGCAGCACCTGCCAATGGCGACGCATCTGATGCTGCTATGGGCGGATTATTCGGCTCAACCGGAAACGCCTCGGCTGTCACTGCCGCACAAGGCTCGCTATTTGGCGACATTGACGAATCAGATGAAAGCTCAATTTCCACCACTACGCCGCCAAGTGCTCCTGTTGATTACACCATCGCATCCGAGAGTGCCGACATCGCAGCGACTTTTGCCGCCTTTATGCAGCAGAAAGAGGTTGGAATATACATCATATCTTCTTCTGACGATGCCATGTGTGCCGACATTACCGGCATCGCCCTATCCGCCCATGCTCATAAGGCTACATATCTACCTGTTCCTGCACTCGGAGAGGAACGAGAATTGATTCTCTCGGGCATCAGTAAGCTGTTTGGCGATGATGGCAATGCAATGCTCGTCAGTGGCGATGTGAAGCGCGACATCATCTTGCTACGCAATGCCGGCATCATAATAAGCGGCAGATACTTCGACACGGCCGTTGCCCACTATCTGATTCAGCCCGAGACCAACCACACTGTGGAGTTCCTTGCCGGTGTGATGCTGCATCACCCGACCATTCAGCTATCAAGCCTCACTGGACCGAAAGGTCGCAACTACCGACCGCTTTCATCGCTGCCCGATGAAGAGGTGAGAGACTATGCCTGCCAACTTGCCGACTACACTTTGCAGCTCAAGCCTATGCTGCTGAAGATGATTGACGAGAATGGCATGAGCGGACTGCTTTACGACATGGAGCTGCCGCTAATCGAAGTCCTTGCCGACATTGAGATTACCGGTGTGCGTGTGGATGTTAAATCGCTGAATGAATATTCTCGGCTGCTCACCGAGCAGATGAACCGCACCGAGGCTGAATGCATTGAGCTTGCCGGCGAGAAGTTCAACGTAAGCTCCCCGGCTCAAGTAGGTGAGATACTGTTTGGCAAGCTACAGCTCGACCCTAAAGCTAAAAAGACCAAGAAGGGACAATATTCCACTACCGAGGAGGTGCTTGTAAAGCTCAAAGACAAGCATCCGCTTGTAGGCAAAATCCTTGAAATGCGAGGCGTGCGCAAGTTGCTGACCACCTACGTCAATGCTCTGCCTGAGCTTATCAACCCTAAAACTGGAAGAATACACACTACATATAACCAGACTGTCACCGCCACTGGTCGTCTGTCTTCCACCAACCCCAATATGCAGAACATCCCTGTCCGCAACGAGGAGGGGCGAGAAATCCGCAAGGCCTTCATCCCAGCCAACGGCAATGTGTTCTTCTCTGCCGACTACTCACAAATCGAGCTGCGGCTTGTGGCCGATTTCAGCCAAGACAAGACTATGGTCGATGCCTTTGTGCATGGCGAGGATATCCACGCCATCACTGCATCCAAAATTTATCACGAGCCTCTCGAAAGTGTCACCACCGACCAACGCCGCAAAGCCAAAACTGCGAATTTCGGAATTCTTTATGGCATATCAGCCTTCGGCCTGTCGGAGCGGCTTGAAATCCCGCGAAGCGAGGCCAAGATGCTAATTGAAGGATACTTTGCCACTTTTCCACAAGTGCGTGAATATATTGACGCAAGCATTGCCGAAGCTCACGAAAAGGGATATGTGACGACAAAATTCGGCCGCCGGCGTATGCTGCCCGACATCAATTCGCGCAATGCCGTGGTTCGCGGATTCTCGGAACGCAATGCCGTGAACGCACCGATTCAAGGAACTGCCGCCGACATCATAAAGATTGCCATGGTGCGAATATTCCGCCGTTTCAAGGAGGAAGGGCTGAAATCGAAGATGATAATGCAGGTACACGACGAACTTAACTTCGATGTGGTTCCATCCGAACTCAGCAAAGTTTCAGAAATCGTAAAGACAGAAATGGAGAATGCCTACAATGGTGCAGTGCCGCTCACGGCATCCACAGGTGCAGCCGAAAACTGGCTGCTGGCTCACTGATGCCGTCTTTTCAGCTCCAAGAATGTGTAGTCGTAGAGGTTCTTCTCGTCGGCTGAATGATGACTGCGCGAAACTTCCTCCCACTGCGAGAAGTCTATCTCGGGGAAGAATGTGTCGGCATCGGGAAATGTGGCATGTAGCTGCGTGAGATACAGTGTATCCACATCGTCGATTGTTGTTGAATACAGTTGTGCGCCGCCTATGATGAAACGCTTGTCGGCATGTGCTGTGGCTTCAAGCGCATCCTCCACCGAATGGCACACGGTCACGCCTTCGGCCGCAAAATCACTATTTCGGGTTACCACCACGTTCATCCTGCCCGGCAATGCGCCCTTGGGCAGCGACTCAAATGTCTTTCGCCCCATTATTATGGGATAGCCCATCGTTATCGTCTTGAAATGCTTCAAATCGGCAGGCAAATGGCATAGCAAATCACCGTTTTTGCCTATTGCTCCATTATCTGCCACTACTACTATAGCTCCAAGCATAGATATTATTTTTTAGCACGATTCGTCAAACAGCCACAACGCCCTTGATGTGGGGATGCGGATTATAATTCTCAAGCGTGAAATCCTCATATTTGAAATCGAACAGATTCTTGACATCTGGGTTCAGCACCATTCGTGGCAATGGGCGAGGTTCGCGGCTAAGTTGCTCACGCACCTGCTCGAAGTGGTTGGTATATACATGCGCATCGCCAAGCGTATGCACAAAGTCGCCGGCTTCAAGACCCGTCACCTGTGCCACCATCATAAGCAGCAGCGCATAGGATGCGATATTGAACGGAACCCCAAGGAAGATGTCGGCACTGCGCTGATAGAGTTGCAGACTCAAGCGTCCGTCGGCTACATAGAATTGAAACAAGGCATGGCATGGTGGAAGATTCATCTTCTTCAGGTCGGCAACATTCCACGCACTCACGATTATGCGCCGCGAGTCGGGATTGTGCTTTATCGCCTCCACAGCCTCGGTTATCTGGTCGATGAAGCCTCCGTCGTAGTCGGGCCATGAACGCCACTGGTAGCCATAAATATGCCCGAGGTTTCCATCAGGGTCAGCCCATTCATTCCATATTCTCACCCCGTTGTCCTGAAGATACTTCACATTTGTGTCACCTTTCAGAAACCATAGAAGCTCATAAATAATCGACTTGAGGTGCAGTTTCTTTGTGGTGAGCAGCGGGAAGCCGTCGGCAAGATTGAACCGCATCTGGTAGCCAAACACACTTTTTGTCCCCGTGCCGGTGCGGTCGCCTTTCATCACGCCTTCGGTCATCACATGATTCAGAAGTTCGAGGTATTGTCTCATTTCTCTTATTTTCGTTTGTTTTTATTGTTATATCTCACAAAAGTACTCCTTTTTCATCGAAAATCCATAACATAAAGGCACAAAAAATCGTCCTTCTCATGCGGGGGAATGTAGATCATGAAAACTGGAAACTACCCGCCTGAGAAGGACGAAAAACTAAAAATAATCGCTATAAATTAACCTTCCTATTTTTTGTAAGGAGTGTTTTTCATTTGGCTTATTATTTTACAAGGACTTTCTTGACAGTTCCGTCGCTCATGCGGATGATGTTGATTCCGCGTTCAGGAGCTGTAAGCAATCTGCCCTCGATTGTGTAGCGAGCCACTTCCGTAGCATCCTCGGCATTGATGTTCTCAACACCTACATATCCGCTCACTGTGACTGTAACCTCACACTCTGCAAGTTTGCCGTTGGAATTAACCTTGATTGTAACCTTTGAAGTTCCGTCCTTCTTAGGTGTCACCACAAGGTTGCCGTTAAGCATCTCGGCATCAATAACCTCGGTGTCGCTGATAGAAGCTATAGTCTTCACGATAGCTGCATCCATATTGTCGGCATCGGTTGCAAGACCAGCAAGATCGATTGTGCTTTCAGCATTCACCGATTCAGCTATTGGAGTGACAACCGGTGCTTCATTATCAGGGAATATTGGCAATGACGGGAACCAGTAGCTCTTTATCATCGGATATTCTGCGAGCATCACGCCCTTGTTGTCGTATTTGCGGAACACATAATCCTGTGCGCCGAAGTCCTTGTACAAGCTGATATAAGCATTGTCGGTGACAGGATCCACACGGAATGAGCAGCCATAAATCAGCCATCCAGCTTTGTCCTTGCTGTAGTCCAAATATACGCTTGCCTTATTTGTGTCGATGTCATATTTGTAGATTGTGGTGTTGCTGAACCAACTGCTTTCGCCGCCGTTCCAGTAAAGCACATTGTTTTGTGCGCTTGCGCAGAAGCAATCTGGAGTCCAAGCATACCAAGAGTTGCCCGGTCCATAGACTCCGGCAGGAAGATTGATGATTGAAGTATCGCCTGTAGATGGATCAAGTTTCATCAATCGGTTGTCGGCTGTACCCATGCCATCGGTCGATGCGAGGCTCAACCACAAGTTTCCGTCTTTAGAAAGGACTACCGAACCGAAGCCCCAGTTCTCAGGAGCCGCAACTGTAGAAATCACCTTGTCGGTGTTAGGGTCGATTACAAGGAGACCGTTTTGCTGATGAACTGCATATACCTTGTCGTTCACGCGAATCATAGTACCTATTTGTCCATAATATAGCGAGCCGTATGAGTCGGTGTTAGGATTGCCAGAGCCTTCGATTTGTCCCTTGATTTCAAGATTGTCGATGTCGAAAACGAAGATGCCGTTGCTCGTTCCGATATAAGCCTTATGCTCATCCACACCGAGGAAGCCACGGCCGTCGGCGTTGCTCTTGCCGCTGGCATCGGTCGAGATGTTTGCAAATTGCTTGATTACCTTCATTGTCTTGGCGTCGCACACTGTGAGACGTGCGCCTTGGATGCTTGCTCCCGGGTCTTTGTCCTGCTTTGCCATAATGAAGAACTTGTCGCCATAGATTGTGCCATATTGAGCGGTGCAACCAAGTTCGATGCCAGGATTCTCCTTTTGGATTACGCGATATGTCCATTCACCTTCCGATGAGAGGAAGTTGATTGTGGAATTGTTGTGGCCATACCAGTCTTCGTTAAGCACGAATACGCCGTCGGTATAAGATGCGGCTTTTTTAAGTTCTGGAAGATATACTATCTCACCTGCCATGCTGCCGCTTGCGCCACCCGAGAACGATTGGAAAGTCCAGCCGTCGATGCAGTTGTTTGACAATGTTCTGCCTGTTGCGCCTACACTTGAATAAGAGAGTGAGCCGCCCACTTTATCAGCAGTCCAATAGCTCCAGTAGCCTGTGTACCATCCTGAGTTCCAGTAGTCGGTAGCGTCTTTTGCTGTGTAGTCGTCGAAGTCATAGTCATTAGTGACGTATGCGCCATCTGTCACTGCACATTCTTTCCCATCTTTCATAAGAGCGATGTTTCCGTCGCCGTTCGCATCATATCCGAAGCCACCGAAAGCACTGCCGTATGCAGTTCCGTCGATGCGGAGAAGGTAAAACGAAGGGTCGGCAGCAGCCACTTCATTAAGCATGTCGGCACCCGATTTTGTGCCGTCCCACTTGTAACCCCAAACGAGGATTTTGAACCCCGAGCCATCGTTCCACTCGATAGCCAAAGCTGCACTGTTGCTGCCCGAGCCTATCCATCGCTGGATTTTGTTCATGTCTATCTCAGCTGAGCCAGCATCTTTCACTACAGCTCTCTTCACATCGGTTCTCGGAACTCCTTGAACCTTAACCGCTGCGCCTGCAAATGTCATCAATGCTATGCACAACGACAGCATAAAGAATGTAATTCTTTTCATAAACGTTTATTATTAAGTTAATATAAAGTTGTTATCTTCTATTTCTCGCACTCGCGGCAAGTGGGTCGTCAGGAAACCACTGCTTCACTTCTATGTGCAGATCCTGCGCACGAGCTATCTCGGTGGAGGTCTCCCCTATCCAGCCGCACGACTGGTTGATGCCGGTATAAACACGGATGAAATCCACTCCCGGCAGATGCACTTTTGTGCCGTTCTTGTCCACAGCCCAATCTATGTCGAAGCTGCACAAGTCCGTCTCGTCGTTTGGATGATTGTCGGCATATCCCCACGGATATGAGAACAGCACGAAATATGTGCCACGACCGCCGCTCATATCCTTTCCGTTCTGTGGCAGCAGCGTACCGCTGAAAGTCCACTCGTCGGCATCGCTCCACTGAGGATAATAGGACTGCGGATGAAAGCGGTTTTTTGCCACATAACCCGTAGCCCCAAGATTGTCGCTCCACTTCACATATTCAGTATCGGTGATGTTGCCTGTGCGGTCAGGTACCGGCACATGGGCAGCATCGGGACGGCGATACGTTATTGTGTAGTTTTTCACCGTAGTGGGCTTATAGTATTCGCTGCCGGCAAGTTCATACCACTCGTCGTCATCGGGTTTGCCGTTCATATTACGGTCGAATGCCACCATCACGATTCCCGGCTCGCAGCTTCCGCCTTTTTGGTCTTTATATTCAGGAATGTCCGAATAAAACGAATTTCCCTTTATAAAAAAGTCCTTCTTGCCAGGCACATTCACCACTGTGTGGTCGAAAGCGAAAGTCACATATCCGCCGTATGCCCCAAGCGATATCATCACATCGTTCACAAGGTCGTCCTCGGCTTTCTGCCTCATCATCTCCTCGGTGTCGCCATCCTCATAGATTGGCATAGTGTTGATAAACTGCCCGGGAGCAGGCTTGTATTCATATACGCTTGCCGTGTAGGGGCTGTACTCCACATCCTCATGAACCACCATTATAGGGAATGAGAACTTATATCCGCGGTCACCGTCGTCGAGCTGGAATGTTATGTCGTATGTCCCCTCCTTTTCGGCGAGGAATATGTAATCTTTTTCGGTAGAAAGCAGCGAATCCTCGCCCGAAGCCGTCTTGACGGTCCATCGGTAGGAATTGCCTGTGTATGCAGGAATGAGCTTCAACTTCTTCATGCGTGGAAGATAGTAGTAGCTGTCGAGACCAGAGCTTACATTATCGACATCCCGCTGGCAGGAAGCAAGTCCTGCCAGGAGTGTCAATAAACTTAGTGTTACATATAATAAATTTTTCATCGCTCTCATTTTCCTGTCATTTCTTCAAGAAGCACATGTGGGCCGGTATATCGCCTGTGCGCACGCTCCACTTGTGTTTGCCGTCCTTGGAATAGCAGTGCAGCACTCCGCTCGACACATAATTCTTGGCATCGGTCACATATATGTCGTGTGTTTCGGGGTGTATGTTGATTCCATAAGGGATTGTAATGTCCTTTTCCGTTCCGTCGGTGATGAAGGAATTGCTCACCACCTTTTTTGTCTTAGTGTTTATAATGCCGTATGTTATTGTGTTGCTCTGCGAATAATTGTTCCATTCGGTGCTGTAGTAATAGAGCGAGTCGCCCGATATGCAGAAGTTGGAGCATGGCACGTTCAGCGTGTCAGTGACTTGCATCTCGTTTCGGCTCTCCTTCTTTTGCAGCACATACAGATTGGAATGGACATTCTCATAGTCGCCACGCGATGTCACCCATAGCTTGTTGTCGCCGTCGGCCTTAATGCGGCTCAGGTTTATGCCCACTGGGATTTTCTCCACCTGCTTGAATCCGTCGATTTCTATCACCGACACTGTATTGTCGTAATTTGGAGCCATATAGCCTCCCGAATTTGCCACATATATGTAGTCGCCTATGATTTCAAGCTCGTCTGGCTGATAGCCCACTGTGCATTTTGCCACAGCCTTGAGCGACAAAGTATCAATCTTATATACGGCTCCTCTCACCGCATTTGGATTGTTCAACTGAACTGGACCGACATAGGAGCTGACGTATGCATAACCGCGCTTGAAACGTATGTAGCGGCAATTCGGTATGTTCACCTGTCCTATCCTCACGCCAGTGTGCGCATCCAGCACCTCCACCTTGTTTGAGCAGTTCACCACCACATATAGGCGCGACCCGTAGATTTGTATGTCGTTGCCCACATCACCAAGCTCTTTTATCACATGCGGATTGCGCTCGGCATATAGGTTGCGCACATAGTAGCCCTGCACGAAGTCGAGATAGTCGAGCGTACACTTGTTGCTGCCCATATTCCCCTCATTCACGAGATACATGCCCGCAATCTTCGAATCGGGATTCATCTCGTCGCGGATAAGGTCATACTCGGTTGGCACAACCACCTCATCCTCACGGCATGCTGTGAACGCTGCCGCAAGCAGGACAATGAATAATATGTATCTTGAGCGTATCATCACAATTCAAAGCTTAGAGTGACGCGGTAATTGCGCTTAGGCATAGGATAATTCAGTATCACGTCATAGTCTTGGCTGAATAGGTTGTTCACCTCTAATGCCACTTTTGCCGTATAGCGTTTCCACTTGAAATCTTTCATAAGCGAGAGGTCGCTTGTGTACCACGGCTGTGTGTGGTTATAAATTATGTTCTCCTGCTGGTTATATCGCTCACCAGTGTAGATGAAGCTGTAGTTCAAGCCCCATGAGCGGTAGGTCATCTGCACAAGAGCCGAGCCGCTGTGCCATGGAATATATGGAATCTGGTCGCGGTAATATGTGTCGGCAGGATTGGTCACGTCGATAGCCTCCTGATATGTATATTGCAGCTTTGTGGTGAGGTAGAAGTCACTGAACGGCATCACTGTGGCATTTGCCGTGGCATCCACTCCTGTGATATGCACCTTGCCGAGATTCAGCATTGTCCAGCGGAATTGCGCGCCCTTGGGATATGCCACTATCTTGTCATCCACAAAGTTCTTGTAGCCGTCCACGCTCAGCCCCCACTCGGTGAGGAAACTGTGGCTCTGCTTGCTCTTGTATTCAAAGCCCACATTATATTGCGTGGTGTATTCTGGATTCAATTTCGAGTTGCCCATTTCGGCATAATACAGGTCGTTGAATGTGGGCATCCTGAAGCTGCGTTTTGCAAATGCGCGCAGCGAGAAGCCTACCTTGTTGAACGGCTTGAAATAAGCGAACAGGGCTGGCGTGAAGTTGGTCTTGTCGGCTGGAGCTTCGGCAAGACGGGTGATGTCATGGACATAGTTCATTGCCACGCTGCCCTGCAAGCGCAGCTTGCGCAGCGTGAGCGATGTCGCCACCGACCAGATGTGACTCCAGCGAGTGGGATACACGAAGCCATACATATCGGCATCCATCTTGTTCCATTGCAGGTCGTAGGCGGCCGACACGCTCCAGTTGTCGGTGAAATTGAGCAAGTGCGATGTGGAAAAGTAGAACTCTTTCTGTCGATACACATTGTCAATCATCATCACCGTGGTGTCTTTGTTCACATATTTGGTCAAGAAATATGAGTATTTCGCCAACACTTGCGTGTGATACAGGCGACTGAAGTCTTTGACAAACATTCCCTGAATGAACGAGTTATTGTCCCAGATGCGCTCACCGCGTCGCCACACATTGTTCACGATAGCTCCCGGCACGCCTCGCTCTGAGGTGTAGTTGTAGGCTTTGAGCATCCACTTGCCTGAATACAGTGTGCCGAAGAGCGACGCTTCCATCCGTGTGGCGCGAATATCGCCATTCTGGCGCACGGCTGTGGTGTCATACATTATCTCATCGGTCTTTACGGCTTTGCGGCGATAACGGAATTTATATTCGCCGTTGCTGCTCAGCCACTCGCCGCTGAATGATGCCTTAACATTGTCCGACAGTCGCAGACCTATGATTATCGATGGATTCACAAGCCCGAATGAGCCCGTGCGGAATTTTGCTTTAAGGTGATAGGTTTCCCCATTCTTAAATTCCGGGATACGAGTTTGAAGATATATCGAACCTGCCGAGCTGAAATCCTTTGCCGACTGGAAAATCTGGCTTTTCTGCCCATTATAGAGCGAGATTGCCTCCATATTGTCGAGAGAATACATTCCGAGATCGACCTGACCGTTTTGGGCGTTAGACAACTGCACGCCATCGTAGAACACACCCACATGGTTGGTTCCCATACTGCGTATATTGATGGTCTTTATGCCACCCACTCCGCCATAGTCTTTAAGCTGTACTCCTGAGAAGAATCGAAGGGCATCGGCAACGTTCAAGCTGTTGAGACGTTCAAGTTCCTTGCCTTGTAGTTGCTGTGATGGTATTATATTAGGGCGGCTGTTCTGACCCACAACCACCACATCTTTAAGTGTAACGACACTATCGATGCGGCTTTCTTTCTTTTGCGCCTGCACCGATAGACATATCACTAATAGCCACGCAAGGGCTATTCCTTTCCTAAAAAAGAATGTCCAATTCCTCATATCCATCCCTCGGGTTTTCTGAGTGTTATGTTAGTAAGGCAGGTCTTCTGACTCACCGTCCAGGTGTACAGACGCCTTCCCGAAGAATTGATATTCCCAGTGGCATATTGTCTGTGCCTATGATGACGGTTCACAGCAGCGGGACTGTCCGGGATTTTCACCCGATTCCCTTTTAATCACTTTTTACAGTGAACCAAAACTGGTGCAAATATACAACTATTTTCCCAAATCCATAATATTTAATGCAAAAAAAATGGGGGTAGGTTCAATTGGCAAGTGCAAATTTAGCAATTTGTTTGAAGAACTCACAT
>CAYWOC010000002.1:0-172998 GCA_964459845.1 uncultured Muribaculaceae bacterium
TGGGCGGGGAAGATGTCAAGAGTATAGTGTAGCCAGTCTGAACATGAAGAATTTGGGGTCAGCTTAATAATGAAATCAGTCATGCAGAGCAGCTAATAACGAACAATCCAGATAGCGCATTGACTATATTGGAGCAGATAGAGGCATCCTATCTTAAAACAGACTCTATTAAAGCAAAATTCCATTACCTCAAGGCTTATGGACACATGAGCTGCAACCGTTCCATGATTGGGGACTCGCTGATTTACTTCGCACATAATTATTATCGAGGGAAGGATATCGTAAAAGATATTCGGAGCGGCACTGCACTTGCATGGTACAAGTTTTGGACAGGCGACACATCTGGCTCAATTGCAATGCTTGATTCCATTGTGGGATTACCCTATGTACCCGACTCTTTAAAGGTTCAAACACTGAGGACACGCGTTTTGCTCGGTGCATCCGAATATCAAGGTCGCCAAATTATACCATTGGCGAAAAGTCTTCATAAACTGGAGTCCGATACGCTGAAAAAGATGGAGGCAAAATATATGCTCATGGAAGGCTATGAATACGCTGAAGAGACGGACTCCGCCTTATTTGTTGTGGACGAACTTATTGACATTGCGCACAACCACCGCTGGGGCGACAAGCAGTTTCTGTTTATGATTGAAAAAGCACAGCTTCTTACTGAATCAGGGCGCGACGGCGAAAGCGACAGACTTATCAGCGAGATATTCAGCAAAGCTGGAGCCAATAATGGAGCGGCAGATATGCTCCATTTCCAATATGCAATAAATGCTCTAAACAGAGGTGATGTGAACGAAGCAGAACATCATCTCGAAATAGCCGATAGCCTTGCCAACGAATTAAGAGGTGATGATGACACGTCTTTCCGCAGCTACAGCAATCTGCTTCATGCTATGATTGACTTCAAGCGAGCAGGACTCATAAAACTGATGCATATCAACAGACTAAACAACCGCCAGAGCGAACAGATCAACCGCATGAAAGCCTCCCAGTGGGAGGCTGAACGCAGTGCGCTGCGTCAGCAAAACCAAGCGATTGCACTGAAAGCCGAAAGCGAGCATAAAACTGCAGTAATCATCATCATAAGTCTTGCAACGCTTTTGATACTTTGCAGCAGCATATGGATTGCCCGAATGCGCTGTCAGCGTGAACGCGACAACGAGGAACGCATTGAAGCATTGCAGAAAATGATAGAGGAGTACAAATCAGCACATGCGCAGAAAGCAGAAAGCTCTGATTCGTCTGCCGTTCGCAGCATAATGCTCAAGCAACTCGGCATAATCAAGATGGTGGCTGAGACACCGACCGAGCAGAATCGTGAGATGCTGCGGAAAATCTCATCCATCGACGGCGAGACCAACGGTGAGCTTGTGGACTGGGAAAAGGTATTCGAGATAATAGACAATCTATATTCGGGATTTTACAGCAGACTCCATCAAAAATATGGCAGTCTTCTCAATCCTAAAGAAGAACAGATAATCATACTCCTGATGGCGGGATTCTCAACGAAAGAGACAAGTGTGATAACTGGGCAGACAACATCCACAATATACGTCCGCAAATCTTCTATAAGAAAGAAACTCGGAGTGCCTGAAAAGGAAGACATAGTAGCGTTTCTGAAAAATCGGGAAAAGGATTAAGAGGCTATTAAGTCCCGCCAATGCTTCGTTAAGACTTTTAATATAAGCTTCCACTGATTATCAACAGGTTGCGTATCGCTTATTAAGACTTTTACATTTGGAGTTAAAATCCTTTTGGGCGTAATTTTGCATCAGAAAAATAATTAAAAACTGATGTGAAATGAAAACAAAAATGAAAAAGATTATTGCTCTCTTAATGGCATTTATGGCTGTGACTACGGCCTACGGCAGAGAAATTTCAGGTAAGGTTGTCGGAGAAAATAACGCCCCACTCGAATATGTAAATGTCGTGTTGCTCCGCGACTCAGCATATATCACCGGTGCCGTGACAGACCAAACCGGCAAATTTTCCATCCAGACTGACATCACAGGCAATTTCACCGTAAAGGCTTCCTTTCTCGGGTATGAAAGTTCCAACATCTCAGTCCCAGATTCGGGGAACATAGGGACAATAAACCTTACACCAGCCAAGGTCGAACTCGGAGAAGTAGTGGTACATGCCACGCGCCCATCAACTACAATGAAAGGCAATGCGCTCGTCACTAATGTTGAGGGCAGTCCACTTGCCATTGCTGGTACAGCCAACGATGTTCTAACGCGTGTGCCGATGGTGGTAAGTAACAACGGTACACTGGAAGTATTCGGCAAAGGCTCACCGGCAATCTACATCAATGGCAGAAAAGTCACAGATCTTCAGGAGCTATCACAGCTCAATTCTCGGGACATAAAAAACATATCTGTTATCACCAATCCCGGTGCGTCATACGCAGCTAATGTAAAGTCTGTAATCCTTATCCGCACAAAACCACCGAAAGGCGACGGATTCAGCGGCACTATCCGTACTGACAACGGTTTTCAGCACTATTTCCGAACAGGGAACTCGCTTGACCTGAAATATCGCACCAGAGGACTTGAAGTGTTCGCAAACTATGGCTGGTGGTACGGCAATGACCACGACGACCGTTCAAACGACATGACCACCACCACTTCGGCAAGCACATACAATCAGGCAATACGCACAATAGGCAAACAATCCTACAACGACATGTCAGGCAAAATAGGCTTCTCATACATCTTCAATGACAAGCACAGCATAGGTGCTTACTATCAGAATAGTTGGAACAGACATCACATCACCGGCACAATTCCAAGTGAAATATGGCAGAACGGTGTCCTACTTGACCGTTACAATTCCGAAGTCAATAACAAATCGACGGCACTGCCACGCCACAATTTCAATCTCTACTATAACGGCACCGTCGGCAAATTCGACTTCGACTTTAATGCGGATTATTTGTGGCACAAAAACAGGGAACTTTCGTTGAACGACGAGCATAGCGAGATGGGAGATAACCGTACGGTAAGCACCTCATCCATCAACCGTAACCGCATGTTTGCCGAGAAATTAATTGTCAGCCACCCTATTTGTCACGGAGGGATTAGGCTCGGCGAAGAATATACAAACACACGCACCACAAATATGTTTACCGCAAACCTTTCGGACATTGCAGATGCCGACAATCGGGTAGATGAAAGCAACATCGCCGCTTTTGCGGAGTTTGCCCAGCAATTTGGACGCTTCAATATCGAAATCGGGCTTCGCTATGAGCATGTGAAATTTAATTACTACGAGATGCAAGAGCATCACAAAGAACAGAGCAAGACTTACGACAACCTGTTCCCCTCGCTCAACGTGGCTACGCAGATAGGAAAAATCCACATGGGTCTGAATTATTCCGGCAAGACTGTTCGACCAGGCTATGGACAACTCGATGGAGCTATCAGTTATATCAACCGGCTTACCTTAGAGACCGGCAATCCCTATCTGAAACCGACAAAAATACAGACAGTGGAATATATGGCACAGTGGCGCAACTTCTTCGCACAAGTGTCATACACCTACTTCAAGAATGGCGTGTACTCCATCACCGAGCCTTACGGCACTGAAGGGGAAGCTGCCATTATCAAGACTGCCAACCTTGACCACCGCCACTATCTTCAAGCTTTCGTTGGTGGTCAGTTTCAAGTCGGTGTATGGCAGCCACGCTTAAACACAGGTATGATGAAGCAATGGCTCACTCTCCCGGTTTGCGGCAAACCAATGAAAATGAATACACCGGGCATTCTGCTTCAGTGGCAGAATGCGATTCATCTTCCTTTTGACATTTGGCTCAATGTAGATGCACAGTTGATGACAGCATCATGGGACAACAACATGAAAGTCTCCAATACTCCATGGTATGTCAATGCCAAAATATACAAAGGATTTTTCAATAACGCCTTCAGCGTCACACTCGAAGCAAAAGACCTGTTCAACTCGTCGCAAAAGAATGCACTCATGTATAGCGATGCTGTTCAGATAGTTCAGAAAAATTTTTCCACCGGCCGGTCTGTAATGTTCACTCTCCAGTATCGCTTCAACGCCACACGCAACCGCTACCGTGGCACAGGTGCAGGCAACTCTGAAAAATCACGTTTTTAACCTCTGCGATATGAAGAATATTATTATCTCAATCCTCCTCTTGCTGCTGTTCGGCATTGCAGCCAATGCCAAGCCTCGCTGTCAGGGCTTCAATAATTACGATGACAAGGTGACAATAGTTTTCACCGACGATAATGCTGGGAACAGATACTCAGTTTCCGACGTAATACTCATCCCCATTTGGAAAGGCAAAGGATATCAGGCAATATCGGTCAATACGACGGTGAAAGACGGTGTGGCTACCGTAACACTCGTCTTTCCTCACATCACCCAATTTTCAAATCCCCAAGTAATACTTCGGATAAACGGAAAGAAAACAAAAATAAAAGTTTGTCAATAGACGAATCACACAATTCAGAACCGTTATTTTTCTGCCTACTTTTCCACCTGCCACCTACTTTTTTGCAAATAGTCGTAAATATATTGCCCATAAGCATTGCCGAAACAAAAAAAATGTGTAATTTTGCACTACCGTTAAGGCAAACGAGGTAATGGAAAGATGCCGGAGTGGCCGATCGGGGCGGTCTCGAAAACCGTTATACAGGTAACTGTATCCAGGGTTCGAATCCCTGTCTTTCCGCAAGAGCAAAAATGGATTTTCTGTTTTTGCTCTTTTTTTTCGTCACATCCAGCAGTTTCGGGTCAGCAACCCACAATAATGTAATAGTGGTTAAAACATCTGTAATTCATATACACCGTGTTTTATTGCTTTTGTTTAACTTTGCATCAAAAACCAAAAACGACAAATCCATTAAAATCAAAATCACAAAATAATGAAACTGATAAAAGATACCGAGTTCGGAGGCGAACGCCCACTATTTGAATCTCATGGGCTTCGCTTAGAGAATGTAATCATACGCGCCGGCGAGTCGGCAATCAAAGAATGCAGCGATATCGAAGCGTTCAACTGCCGCTTTGAAGGCAACTACCCATTCTGGCATGTACATGGCTTCACAATCGACCATTGCCTTTTCGAAGTCGGAGGCCGGTCGGCATTATGGTATTCCGACCATTTGAAGATGACAGACACGATTATCAATGCACCGAAGATGTTTCGTGAAATGGACGAAATCGACATCGAAAACGTAACGATGAACGATGCCGATGAAGTGTTTTGGCGTTGCAACGGCATCCGCATCAAGAATATCAAATTGCACGGCGGCACCTACCCTTTTATGTTCAGCCGCGATATATATATCGACGGATTGGAGAGCGACAGCAAGTATGTGTTCCAATATGTGAAAAATGCAGAAATCCATAATGCAAAAATAACAACGAAAGATGCCTTTTGGGAAGTGGAAAATGTCACCATCTACGATTCCATGCTCAATGGCGAGTATCTTGGCTGGCACTCAAAAAATCTGCGTTTGGTAAACTGCCATATAACCGGCGAGCAGCCGCTATGTTATGCGCACGACCTCATTCTTGAGAACTGCACTTTCGAACCAGATTGCGACCGCGCATTTGAATACAGCACACTACATGCCGACATTCGTGGAGCCATCACAAACATTAAGAACCCGACATCAGGACGCATCGTGGCAGATGAAATCGGCTACATCACCATAGACAAGAACATTAAGGCACCTGCCGATTGCGAGATTTCTCTCCGCGACAAGCAGACCAGTTTCAACGATTAATATTGCTATATGAAATACGACTTTGACCGGCAAATCTTGCGACGCGGAACAGATTCTTATAAATGGGACAGCGCAGAGAGTGAAAATGTATTGCCTATGTGGGTGGCTGATATGGATTTCCGCACTGCACCAGCCATAATCGATGCTTTGCGCCGACGCGTGGAACACGGAATCTTCGGTTACACACGCGTACCCGACAGCTATTACGAGGCTGTGACGAATTGGTTCTTGCACCGTCATAATTGGGCTATCGACCGAAAATGGATAATCTACACATCGGGGGTAGTTCCAGCCATTTCGGCTGTCATCAAAGCATTGACCGCACATGGCGATAGGATTCTGGTGCAAACACCAGTTTATAACTGCTTCTTTTCATCCATCCGCAACAATGGGTGTGAAATAGTTTCATCTCCTTTGCGCCTCGCCAACGGCACTTATACTATTGATTTTGAAGACTTGGAGCACAAAGCCGCCGACCCGAAAGTGAAAGTGATGCTACTGTGCAATCCCCACAATCCAGCCGGACGGGTATGGACCCGAGAAGAGCTGATTCGCATAGGCGAAATCTGCATCCGCCACGGAGTTGTGATCATTTCCGATGAAATTCATTGCGAATTGGTTTTCCCGGGTCACCATTACACTCCGTTTGCTTCCATCTCAGAAGATTTCTTGCGACATTCCGTCACATGCATATCTCCCAGCAAGGCTTTCAACATTGCAGGGTTGCAGATTGCGAACATCGTATGTGCCGATGCCGACCATCGGGCAAAAATCGACCGTGCCATCAACGATAATGAGGTATGCGATGTAAATCCATTCGGAGTAACAGCCACCCAAGCAGCTTATAACGAAGGGGAAGAATGGCTGAATCAACTTATTGAATATATATACGCCAATTATCAATATATGCTTGATTTCTGCCATAGACATCTCCCCGAATTTCCCATCACAGTGCTGGAAGGCACTTATCTTGTGTGGATGAACTGCCGCAAACTCGGAATGTCATCCAAGGAACTCGAAGATGAATTGGTAGCCAAAGTCGGGCTGTGGCTCAATGCCGGAACAATGTACGGTGCTGAAGGCGAAGGATTCATGCGCTGGAATATCGCCTGTCCTCACGCCACTTTAACCGAAGGCTTGAAACGCTTTGCGGATTTTGTACATTCCACAAGCAGCAACACGGCAAATATAAGATAAAACCGCAACAATACACATTATATCCAGCTCACAAGGTACCAATTTCATGTGAGCTGGATGTATTATTATAACGTCTGAATTTATTTTGCATTGAAATATTGTGCCAAATTGAGCAGATACCGCAAGAGCAGCAAAACGTAAGACGAGCGCACTCCATTATCACGAAGAGCCTTCCGCTTCTCATAGTTGTTCAGGAAAATACGGTTACGCCATTGCGTGCTTATGCCACCCATGGACATCGCCACCATATCTATAGGCAAATATTTCGACTTCACAGGAGAGTTCCACAGAAGGCGCACAAACATCTCAAAGTCCCCAGCCGCACGATAGCCATCATCATACAATCCATAGCGTTCAAACACACGGCGACGGCAATACATCGACGGATGTGGCGGCGCATAACCTAAGCGCAAACGCCATTTTCTAAAATCACTGCCGGAATAATACCTTAAAACTTTATTATCATCGTTTTTCGACACATAATGAATATCGCCATACACCATGTCAAGCTCATCATTTCCAGCCATGACCTTTACTACATTCTCCACGACTTCATCGTCTGAAAAGACATCATCGGCATGTATCATTCCTATCACTTCACCCGATGCCATGCGTATTCCCTTATTCAAAGCATCATACACGCCACCATCAGCTTCGTGCATATAGCGAAGACGACAGCCGAAACGTGATTTCCATTCTGCGACCACAGCTGTGGTCGCATCACCATGGCTTCCGTCAATTATTATATATTCTATGTTGTCATAAGTTTGGCTATATACACTGCATATAGTGCGCCCGATAACATCAGCACAATCCTTTGCAACCGTAATCAGGCTCACTTTCATATTTGTATCACATTAAAGATGCCACCATGATCACCACACATGACCCTACGTTCAGTTCTCATCCTCGAATTCGGTCAATGCGTTCCATATTGAATCTTTCGATTCAAAAACCTCCTCTATATATTCCTTGAAACCTGTTTTGGGCGAGTAGTCCAAAACTTCGCACCACTCATTATATGCGTTTTTCAAATCTGCGTCTTCATTAATCATACGCAAAAACTCACTTTCCACGAAATCAATGCTTCCGTGCTGGTCTATCAACGACTGTATCACGTCTTCTATTTCGATATTCATCATGGCAATATTTTTTCTCGTTTCAAATATAGCACATTATCACAGAATATGCACTATAATATTTGTTAAATGCCCACTTTGTAACCGAATCTTTACATTTTCAGGCATAAACACTCATCTAATATGCTCAATTATGAGTAATTTTGTGTCATAAATTAAATAATACATAATATGAAAAAATACATCAACTTGTTCCTCATAGCAGTGTGCCTATGCATGGCAGCTTCATGCTCCAAATCTGGCGATGAATTAGAAAAATGTATTCCCAAAAGTTCATCTTGGGTGGCAAAAATCAACGCCAACGAAATACTGACCAAGGGAAAATGGCTCGACAAAGACGGCAGCATCTCCGTCCCCGACAAGTTAAAAAAAGCCTTAGATGGCAGCGACACATTCGCCAAGCGGTTAATCATGTCTCTTCCATCGTCGGGGCTGAATTTTGACGGCAACATATATCTGTTTGACGGTATGAAGTCTTTCTCAGCCGAGATGCTGGCACAAATCGATGATTCTGGCAAAACCGAAAAATGGATATGCCAATTGACAGCCGAAAGCTCAATGAAGCAAGACGGCGACTATAAATATCTTCTTAGCAAAAACTTGCTATACATCATCCACGACGACGTGCTATTCATTGGCTATACGGCAAAACCCGACGAAAAAAGCCTCATGAACGAAGTGGCTAAAATTCTTGAGAACTCGGGGAAATCAATTGCCGACAACAAAGAGGCTGCCGAAATCTTAAACAGAGGCACTGATGTCGCCATCTATGTGTCGATGACAGAAATCAAGAATAATGGCACACTGCTACCCTACCTCACCAAATACCCAAAGTTGAGCATGATCACTGAGATGGATTTGAAAGCATTGGCAGCAACTATCGACTTCGACAAGGATATGAAGCTGGATGTGGAAGTACACAGCAACGACAATTCGGGATATTCCATGCTATATAGCACAGCACTCGGAGAACCCTCGGCCGACTTCATTGACGTAATTCCCGCCTCTATGGAATCGGTGTTTAGCATAAGCCTAAATGGCAAACAGCTATTGAACATCGGCGAATTTAAGAAGATGTTGGCTTCTACTATAGCCATTCCTGTCATAAAAGACCTCAATATGGAACAGATTATATCCACAATCAATGGACCTGTGGCAATAGCTATCAGCAAAGATGCCGATTTCGTGAACGAATATAATTATGTCGTCGTCATTGCATCGAGCAATCCTGACGCAATATTAGCCGACATCAACCGCGTGGCAAGCCACTACGGACAGCAACCGCAGAAATCGGGAGAGGAATACATCTACAACTACTACAACCAAAAAATCTCAATCGGCATCAAAAACAGCAGATACATATTTTTCAAAGTCCTGAACAGCCAACAAAGCACAGAGAGCATGGCTACAAGCAAATCGATGAAAGACTTGCTTAACAAGTCAAAAATATGCTTCTATCAAAAGTCGGAATCACCAGTCGGTCCTTTTGAATTTGCAATCGGCTCCGACAGTGCATCCAGAATAACGGCAAGCATAAGCACCAGCTCAAATGCCGAGAATATCATAACCTCGATTCTGTCAATCATCTGCACAAAGAAGCCAAGCAGCGCATTGGATGGATTTGATGAAAACGGCATCGAATATGGCAGTTTCAAGCCTATCGACAGCATGTCGGGGATGTGATTTAGAGCATCTGCTCATTAATGGAATTTTCAGCAGAGACGAAAGGAAAAATAATTATTTTCTCTTTCGTTTCTGCCTCATTTGCATTATCTTTGCATCCAAATAACATTAAACCTATTTTTTATGAAATTTGTTGGAGCACATGTCAGCATAAGTGGTGGCGTAGAAAATGCGCCAATCAACGCACACGATATCGGAGCTAAAGCATTCGCACTATTCACGCGAAATCCCACACGTTGGAAATCGGCTCCGCTAAAAGACAAATCTATCGAACAATTCAAGCTGAATTGCGAGAAATATGGTTTTGCGCCAGAGCATATTCTTCCCCACGATGGCTACTTGATAAATTTGGGCAGTCCCGACAAGGAAAAGCTGGAAATCTCACGAGAAGCGTTCCTCGATGAAGTGCAACGGTGCGAGCTGCTCGGCCTTTCGATGCTTAATTTCCACCCTGGCAGCCACCTCAACCTTGTTGATATCGACACTTGTCTCGACACAATCGCCGACTCTATAAACATCACCCTCGACAAGACATCAGGCGTAAAAGCCGTGATTGAGAATACTGCTGGCCAAGGCTCCAATCTTGGCTTCAGCTTCTATCATCTTGCGCACATCATCGACAAGATTGAAGATAAATCGCGCGTCGGAGTCTGCATCGACTCTTGCCACGCCTTTGCCGCAGGCTACGACCTGTCGTCGGCCGACTCTTTCATGAACGTATGGAAAGAATTCGACGACGTGGTAGGTTTTAAATATCTCAGCGGAATGCACCTCAACGACACAAAGAAAGGACTTGCCTCAAAAGTTGACCGCCACGAAAGCCTCGGGAAAGGTGTGCTCGGTGCCAATTTTTTTATCAATTTGATGAATGATTCACGCTTTGACAATATTCCATTAATCCTCGAAACCCCGAATGACGATATTTGGGCTGATGAGATTGCGTGGTTATATGGTCAAATAAAAAAATAACATAAACAAATTAAAATTTACATGAAAACAAAACCTGACTTAAGTTTCTGGAAACTATGGAATCTTAGTTTCGGATTCTTTGGCGTGCAGATTGCCTATGCTTTACAGAGCGCAAATATCAGCCGTATATTTGCCACATTGGGCGCAGACCCACACAACCTGAGTTACTTTTGGATTTTACCGCCACTGATGGGCATTATCGTGCAGCCAATCATCGGTTCGGCAAGCGACAAGACATGGTGCCGACTGGGACGAAGACTCCCCTATCTGATTTTGGGCGCACTCGTGGCCGTCATCGTGATGTGCCTGCTGCCTAATGCCGGCAGCTTCGGCCTATCAGTAAGTGCTGCAATGGTGTTCGGCTTCATCTCTCTTATGTTCCTCGACACCTCCATCAACATGGCAATGCAGCCTTTCAAGATGCTTGTGGGCGACCAAGTGAACGAGCGGCAGAAAGGACTCGCCTACTCCATTCAGAGCTTCCTGTGCAACGCCGGCAGCCTTGTCGGTTATTTGGCTCCTATATTATTCACATGGATTGGCATCCAGAACATTGCCCCAAAAGGCGAAGTTCCGCCAAGTGTTGTATATGCATTCTATGTGGGAGCTGCAATTCTCATCCTGTGCGTAATCTACACGTTTGCCACTGTACGCGAAATGCCACCGAAAGAATATGCCGAATTTCATGGATTCTCGGAAGACAAGGACAACGAGAAAGGCGAAAGCACGAATATGTTTAAGCTTCTGGTGAATGCTCCTAAAGTGTTCTGGACGGTAGGTCTGGTGCAATTCTTCTGCTGGTGCGCATTCATGTATATGTGGACCTACACCAATGGAGCTATCGCCGAGACCGTGTGGGGAACCACTGACACAAGTTCTCCAGCATATCAAGAAGCTGGCAACTGGGTAGGAGTGCTTTTTGCCGTACAGGCAATAGGCTCTGTGCTTTGGGCTATTGTCATTCCTATGTTCAAAAATCATAAAGTAGCATACTCCACAAGCCTTGTTCTTGGTGGCATAGGATTCATAATGACAAATTTCATCAGCGACCAATATCTGCTATTCATTCCCTATCTGCTGATAGGCTGTGCATGGGCTGCAATGCTCGCGCTGCCGTTCACGATTTTGACCAACTCAATCTCCGGCAAAAATATGGGTACATATCTCGGGCTATTCAATGGCACAATATGTGTTCCACAAATTGTGGCAGCAGCCATAGGCGGAACTATCCTTGCACAAGTAGGAAGCCATCAGGCCAATATGCTTATGCTTGCTGGAATCCTCCTTATAATAGGAGCTTTTGCCGTATTCATCATCAAGGAGACATACGCCGAAAAGCAGCAATAACATCACACACAACTATATAAAAAAAATCAAAGGCTGGCTCACACAACATGTGAGCCAGCCTTTTTTGCTTCAAAGCTCGTTTCGATGCCATCGGCATCGTATTCGGCTCTCCTATCATCGGTCAGCGTGTGTTGGCTTTCGACGCTTGGAAGGAGCAATGGGGCATAACCCCCGCCCACACGTGTTGGAGGTATGAGTGCGGAGGCCTTCAGTGGTATCTCCCCTCTCTCATGGAACTTGGAACTTTGTTCCTTGTTCGTGATGAGGCTAACAAGGCGATGCGCCGGCTCGGGTGCGACAGTGCTTGTTGCTTGCCCGAGCGGTATTCGGGGAACAGGTATATCTGGAGCTGTTCCGAGAGCAACGACCACAATAGCTGGTTCTTGAGTTTCTACAATGGCAGCTTCAACTCTCGTCTCAAGGAGTACAGCGGCACCACACGGGCTGTGGCACTGCTTTCAGATGACAGCCGTAATGACATCGAAGAAAATTCCAAATCCGTTTCCGAATCGGATGTGCATGATGATGTCCCAAGCGAACAAGCTCGGCAAGCTATAACTAAGGAACCGAGCGACGACGAGCTGGTGGACATGCTGCGCCAACGCGGATATACAGGAAACATTAATAAGGCAATAAATTTCTAATTTTTACGTTGTCATCGTTAGATGGCAGCGTTTTTATAAATTCAATTTTGAAAATATGAAACGCATAAAAGAATTTTTATCGGCAGTTGTCGCAAGATATGCGACCCAAAAAAGAAAGAAACACAAGGCTGAACTTCAACGCCGTAGTCATGAGGAGTTGCAGGTATCCGAATTTAACGGCAAGCTGTTCCTTTCTTATAAGAATGTCCCATTGATTGACACCGAGTATCTGAACGATTCGATTGCCAATGTACTTGAGGATATGCGCACGATATGGATATTGTACCATCTTAACAGAATAAACAATTGCGAATATATACATTAATTATTATCTAAAAACGGATATGGACAGATTAGACTTTTGTATATTGATGGAACAAGCCAAGGCCAAATATGGACTATCGTCTTCTGATATTTCATTTGCGATGAAAATGCTGTTGCCGTCACTCCGCAGCTTTGAAAAAGGTAAGCACAACTTCAGCCTGACCAAGGTCATGGAATATTTGGGCGTTCTCAAATCAGAGCTTGTAATCAGCGGCGAGACACTGACCGTGTTCTGCTCCGACTACGACCAGTTGGTGCATTGGCTGGTGTCCGAGAGGCAACTGCACGGATACTCTCAGATTGATTTGGCGACAAATGCTGGAATATCCAAAACAATTATAGAGAAAGTAGAATCCCGACAAAGCAGGATGAATATCGACACGTTCCTCAAAATCGCCCAAGTGTTCGGCTGTGACATAGACATCCGCCCATGCGGCGACAAGACAGATAATAAATGATATTAACTTAACAAAAAACAATTGGCTTATGAACAAAGAAAGAAAACTTAGGTTCGACGACGTTATATCCTCGCTTGACGAGGCGATATGCGAACTGCAAGACATCCAGTCCGAGGAGCAGGAGGCTTACGACGCTCTCCCCGAGGGGCTGCAAGCCTCCGAGCGAGGCGACAAGATGCAGGAATGGATTGACTTCATCGACGAGATGGTGGACGAAATCGACAAGGTGATGGACAAGATTAATTCCCAAACAAAATAACACCTTAACATTATGTCACTTGAAAAGAAAATGGGAATACTTTCCATAATCACCTTTATTCTATTTTCAATCCTTCACCTAAATTATTTAAGTGAGAGTTCGATTTGGCATGAGTTTGACGGGCCTGCTGGAATTTGGGAATATATCGTGTCATTCATAGTTTTGGTGATTGCGTGCATTGTCGATTATGGATTCATGTTGGCCTATGCCATGCAGAACTCGTTCACACATGCCGTGGTGGCGACTGTAGTCACATGGCCTCCAAAATATTTTGTATATGCCATGCTGATGTATTTCCCCCGAATATTCATGTAACCCCTGTTCCCATAAAAATATCCAAGGCGTGTCCGGCTTATGCCGGGCACGCCTTTTTGCTTATAAACATCAGAATGGCTTATGAAGAAAGATGAAATTTCAGTAATTCCTCCCGACAAGAAGAAAACCTTGGAACAGTTTTTCCGATATTTTTCTTTGAGCAGCCTCCTTTTCGACAGGGGCAAGAGGGAGATATACAACGCCACCGACATCCCCGGCGCGAGCAAGTTCCGCAAGGTAGCCCGGCAGACCGCCGAGAGGCTCGGTGTCCGCTGGCAGGGAATGTCCCACGAGGACAGCAACCGTGTGATGCTGGCGATGCTGGAAGATGCCTTCAACCTCATCCGGGAAGTCGAGGACTGCGACGACGTGATAATATGTACAACAATCAAAACCGTAAAACGCAATGAATGATTTCTGTGTGGAGGGGCTTTACCTCCAGAAAGTCGCCGACGTGACCGGCGTTCCTGTTGAAAATCTCGCCAAACTGCGTGACGAGGGGCTTCTTAATGAGCGCGAGGCTCGCAACAAGCAGATTCGCGACGACTGCCACGCGCTGCTGAAGACCGGCAAGTTCACTGTTCCGCAGATATACGAGCGCATAGCCGCCACCATCAATTGGCACCGGCTCGATTCGGGAAGACTGGAAGCGTCAGGCGTTATTTTTTAAGCCACACCTCCACACTGTAGCCTGTGATTTCAGCCCACTTGAAAAGGGTGTCGATACGCATCTTGGACTCGCCTTTCAAATTAGCGGTCACAGCCACTCGTGACATTCCGATTTTGTCCTTGAACTTGTTTACGGAAATCTTTGCAGCTTGTATGGACTCTTGCGCCCACCACGTCAAAGCGGTCTGGCCGTTTAGCTTAATGTGCCATTTCTCGTTTTTCACCACTACGACGTAGCCAAGAGCGTCAGCGATTTTCATAGCCGTTTCTACGAAAAAATTAACTTTGCAATTAAATATATTTCGCAATACACGCCCATCAATTTGACATTTATACGACAGTTGATGTATCGGCAAATCACCTTTCAGTTCTGTTAATCGCTCACAAAATTATTGTCTATCCACACCTTTGTACAAAGGCTAAAAATTCACGCCAAGCACTCCGCCAATGGTTACTATATTAAAATTTTGGTCTGAATTTTTCACAAATGAGCCACTTGTGCTGTAATCACAGAATATTCTGCCATTGAAAGCTTTGCTCACCGTAAAGACCACTGCACCGCCAGCAGTAAGCACTGCGGTATTGTTTCCACCCCAATATGTGGTGTCATTTCTGCGGCATTTAGAATAATGGTTAAATCCTCCAAGCACTTTTGCGCTGATGTGCAGCAACGAGCTGAACGGATATGACAAATGCACTCCGGCACTCACAGAGTTCATCTCAAGATGATAAGGCAACACCTCACCATCGACTTTTAGCGGCATATCGGAGAAAGAGCCTTTGCCACCTACTCCTATATACGGATTGAAAAAATATGCACCTTCAAGACCGACTGAAAGACCTACGCTAGACGACATCTCTCCTACACTTGTCTGATATTTTGTCCCAGATAAGCCATAGCCCACATACAGACCCACAAACGACGGATTGTGCCATCTGTCATATCGTTCAGGCAATTCGAAATGCGACAAGCCTTTGCCTTTAAAAATCAAGTCGGCAAGGAAATAACCTATTTCGGTGGAAAGTATGCCTATCCCAGCACCCACAAGCACATCACTTGCCCAATGCTTATTGTTCAAGATTCGGCTAAGTCCCGTCGCTGTCGCCACTGTATAGCCCCCAATACTTATCCATGGGCTAATGTGACCATACTCTTTATGCAGCATTGTAGCGCACATGAACGCTGTGGCAGTATGTCCCGACGGAAAAGAACGGTGATTTGACCCATCTGGGCGCATACGCTGTACCGACTCTTTTACCGCATTCACCACACCTGCCATTATGACCACAGAGAATGCGTCACTGGTGAGCATTCGCCCCCATGAGCTGCGGCTCTCCACGCCGAAAGCCTTCATCGCAAGCATTGCCATCGCAGGAGAATACTGCACGTAGTCATCATAAGGATATTTATATGTTTTGGCATATTCATTGCGGAAACTCTTGAATTTTTCGTCGTCACACCGCAATGCTATCCCCGACACCACCAATGGAGCACCTGCATAAAGAATCCTATAAAAATCCTTTTTCGCCACTTTATAAGGAAGGCTGTTGCGCTTATCTCTCAATCCACTTTGCGCAGAATCAGCCACCAAATGCATTGAATCATTCTTAACAAGGGTTTGCGCCTCACATAATTCTATCTGATTTTTTACAGAATCTACATTTCCTGTCATCTCTGCTGCCGTTGCCACATCAGGAATCAACGATGATATCATCCCAACAATGCCACACACTGCAACAACAATCCTACTCGACTTTAAGACCATTTAGATTACATTTTTAACACTACAAAGGTAATTACAAATTTTGTAATACCCAACAAAAAGCGAAAAAGGGGTTGCTCACGCAATCCCTTTTTCCTAAAAATTCATCACATTATGCTTAATTTAAAGTGCTATAAAAATATAAACGCTCACGCGCTTTTATGAGAAAAGTACAATTTGTTATCATTTCCTTTCATACCGGCTCTCAACCACGTTCCAGTCAATTATGCCCCATATTTTCTTGAGGTATTCTGCCCTGCGGTTTTGATAGTCAAGATAGTAGGCATGCTCCCACACATCCACAGAAAGCAGAGGAACGTCGGCTGTCGTCAGTGGTGTCGCGGCATTCTGTGTCGGCACAACCGCCAGCACACCTGATGGCCGCCTCACAAGCCACACCCATCCCGAGCCGAACAATTTCACACCAGCGTCCTCAAACGACCTGCGGAACTGATCAAGACTGCCAAAGTCCATATTTATCCGTTCAAGCAGATTGCCGCTCGACTTATATTCTCCCTCAAGGCTTAAAGCCTCGAAGTAAAAATAGTGATTCCACAATTGAGCCGCATTATTGAACAATGCGCCATCGCTGCGCCTCACTATCTCCTCAAGCGACATCGTGTCGAATTTAGTGCCAGCTTTCAAGTTGTTCACATTATCGACATACGCCTTGGTGTGCTTGCCAAAATGGCAATTTATAGTCTCTTCTCCTATAAATGGAGCAAGAGAATCTGCCTTATAAGGCAGTGTGTGAAGAGAGAAATCCATATTATTTTTCAAATTGGTTTACAAATAAAACACTTTTTTGTCTTATAAGTTTCATTTTTAACCTTAATTTATTTTTTTACATTTTTATTCAGCATCCCATATCGCACGTTTTTGCCTAAATTTCCGATGCAAAGTTACTGCTTTACTAAATAAAAACCAGTAACTTTGCACTGGAAATCGCCACAAGGCGAATCACCAAAAGGGAAATACAACGACTAATAGAATATGAATACAAATATTTACATTTCTAAAAACAAAGGCATTTTGGCATTGTCACCGATTGTGGTGTTCCTGCTGTTCTATCTTATTTCATCAATCATAATCGGAGATTTCTATAAAATGCCCATATCTATTGCTTTCATAGTAGCAGCAATATGGGCGGTAGTCACCACCCCGAAGCTCACCCTCGCCCAGCGAATCGACATATTCTCTCAAGGAGCAGCCAATCCCAACATATTATATATGATATGGATTTTCATTCTGGCAGGGGCATTTGCCGCACTCGCCAAGGGAATTGGAGCAATAGATGCCACTGTAGCTCTTGCCCTGAAAACGCTGCCAGCACAGCTCATCATCCCGGGATTGTTCCTGTCGGCATGTTTCATATCACTGTCTATCGGAACTTCTGTCGGCACTGTCGTGGCATTGACACCATTTGCGATGGAAATCGCCGAAAGCATGGGTGCAAACGAGGCTTTCTTCGTTGCGGTGGTACTTGGCGGTTCATTCTTCGGCGACAACTTGTCGTTCATTTCCGACACGACGATAGCCGCCACACGCAGCCAAGGATGCCAGATGAAAGACAAGTTTAAGGCAAACCTGTATATCGCAGCTCCGGCATCATTGATAGCACTCGCCATATATATTGTTTTCGGCCAGATAACTACTCCCATTTCCGACATTCCGAGCCAAAACTACTGGCTAATAATTCCATATTTCATTGTCATAGCAACCGCACTCGCTGGCATCAATGTACTTGCCGTGCTTACTCTTGGCATAGTATCATCCATCATCATAGCACTTTCTTGCACGCAATACGACCTGTTTGAAATGTGCAGTTTTATGGGAGATGGCATTCTTGACATGGGCAATCTTATCGTTGTAACTCTTCTGGCTGCCGGGCTGCTGAACATAATAAAGCACAACGGCGGAATACAATTCATAATACAATGGCTCACGCACCGCATACATGGCTCGCGTGGCGCACAGAGCTGCATCGCATTGCTTGTAAGTGTAGTAAACATTTGTACGGCAAACAACACCATTGCCATAATAACCGTGGGCGAGCTGTCGCACAGAATCGCCGAGCAGTTCAATCTCGACCCGCGCAAAGTGGCAAGCCTGCTCGACACCTGCTCTTGCATAGTTCAAAGCATTATCCCATACGGCGCACAAGTTTTGCTCGCCGCAGGGCTGTCGCAGCTCTCTCCAGTAGCATTCTTGCCGTATTTGTATTACCCATTTGCGCTGCTGTTTGTGGTGGTATTGTCCATAATATTTCGTTTTCCTCGTTCTCACCAATATCGAGAATGACTTCATTTTTAGAAATTTTGATACGGCAACATTACTTTTGGCATGAAAAAACTTTTTTTATCAGAATAATCTTCGTACTTTTGAACTCGTTCACGCCCTAATGACAGATTGGGGGTGGCTGACACTTACTATGAATTTAGATTGTATATAGAAGTGAATGCGCTTTCAGCTCAAATCGATTATTCGGCTTGGGATTATTCAAGCAAAAGCACATCAATATAATTCTATTATAGACAACTATTTTTTATTAATAACCTAAACAAAAACCTAAAAAGATGAACAAGCATCTAATTTTCACCCTCGCCTTGTGCGCTTGTGGAGGTTTTGCCATCGCTCAACCTCGCAGCGCAAGCGAGCCGAAGTTGCTCATCAAGTCTTCGCAAGGCTTAATGGCTCCAGTATGGTCGCCTAATGGCGACAAGATTGCGGTCACCACCGACAATTACACAGGTATTTTAGTCGCCAACGCCGACGGCAGCAATGTGAAGCAAGTGACCGACCTCTCAGGCGCAGGCTACAAAATGCAATGGAATGCAGCCGGCACACAGTTGCTCGGCAGAACCAACGTAATGGAAGGCAACCGTGTTTTCCATGAAGTCAAAGTATGGAATGTGGCAAATGGCAGCGAAAACACTATCGTCAGCAAAACTCGCGACCTGAAAGGAACTCCGCTTTGGGCTGACGCTTCCGACCAGATTGCCATTGCCGACAAAAACGGCACTGGCACAATAAGCATCAAAAGCGCAAAGCGCACTGCCGTTACCGCAACCGACATCTATACAATGATGCTCAACGACCCTGCCGGCGTTGCCGACCAAGTGACTTATCTAAACGAATTTTCCGGCAGAATCATCATCAATCCAGCATTGTCTCTTGATGGGAAGAAAGTCGCATTCCAAGTCCCCGGTAAAGGAATTTACACATGCAATGCCGATGGCTCTGACGTGAAGTATCTCAGCAAGGGTTCTCATCCGTCTTGGCTACCCGACAATTCCATCATCTATACGGTTGTCACCGACAATGGTTCATATTTCACCAGCTCCGACATCTATGCAATCAATATCGACACAAAGAAGTCGGTTCTTCTCACAGCCAACACCGATATGATACCTTTGACTCCTGCGGTTACTAACGATGGCACAAAAGTGGCTTTTGAAAATGCGAAAGACGCTGCCATTTATGTTATCACATTAAAATACTAATCTAAATTATGAAAAAGATTATATCTACTATAAAGACTGGTGCCGTAATTGCTGCAATGTTTGCCACAGCAGCTCCTTGCACCACCTATGCAGCCGAAACAAATGGCTGGGGCGACTTCAAGCTATTCTTGGATCCGGGTCACTCTGCTCGCGAGAACCGCGGTCTGTGGGGCTATTCTGAAGCTCAGAAAGTGTTCGGAGTTTCTCAGTACATAAAGGAATACCTGCTCAAATACACCGATATGCCGGCCGACAACTTGAAACTTTGCCGCAACAACGAGGTGGACATCGTGGACCTTGAGGAACGCTCTGATATGGCCAACGCTTGGGGTGCTGATTTCTTCTATGCAATCCACTCTGATGCTTCTGCCGACAAGAACACCACTGTCACCCTATTTGGCGGCTGGAGAAAAGATGGTGTGGAGATAGAAAAAACTCCTAATGGCGGTAAGGCTTTCGGTGAAATCCTTAACCCTAACCTAACTGGCGTGATGCGCATAACTACCCGTGGCAACTGGTATGACCGTTGCTACTACGACCGTGAGCCAGCCACCCACGGCAACCAATTCCCATACTTGTCGGTAAACCGCCGCACAAATATGGCTTCACTGCTCAGTGAAGGCGGATACCACACCATAGCTTCTCAGCAGCAGCTTAACATCAACAAGGATTACAAGCGTCTTGAGGCTTTTGCCGCCTTCCAGTCAATCCTCAAATATCACAATATGAAGAATCCTGTTCAGACATTCCTGACAGGCATCATCACAAACTCCGAGAACAATGTTCCTATCGACGGTGTTACTGTCACAGTAGATGGCAAGACTTACACCACCGACACATGGGAATCTACATTCAAGGATTACACCAATAATCCCGACCTCATACACAATGGATTTTATCTGTTTGAAGGTATTGAGGCAGGAAAGACTGTAGATGTGACTTTTGCAGCCAAAGGTTTCGACACCGTAACCAAAACGGCAACAATCAAATCAAACCCTGAGGGACAATCCAACGACAACGTAACTTGGCTCGACGTACAGATGACATCAAACGCTCCTGCCAAGATTGCTACAACTTCTGTTGAAAATCCTAACTCTGTAAGCCCGGTTTATCCTATTGTACTGACATTCTCCCGCAATATGGATAAAGCCTCGGTTGAAAAGGCTTTTGCTATCGACAACGGTGGCGACGTGACTTTGACATGGGTAAATGACTACACTCTCAGCATCGACATTTCTAAGCTCGTTCCACTCAAGACCTACAACATCACTATCGATGGCTCTATTGCGAAAAATTCTCAGACGCAACAGCCATTCGACGGCAATGGCGACGGAACAGGCGGTGACTCATACACTTTGACCATCACTATGGCTGAGCCAGACATCACTCCTGCCAAGGTGGTTTCTACCGACCCTGCTATCGATGGTGAGGTGGAATTCACTCTGCGCCCTGTTATCCGTGTTGAATATGATGAGATACTCAACTGGAATGATGACAAAAATGCCGACTGCATGACAGTAGTCGATAAAGACGGCAAGTCGTATGCAGGCACTTTGACTCACACCGTCATCAATGAGGCTTCTGTTCTCCAATACTATCTCACTGAGGATCTGCCTCTCGACAAATGTTTCAAAGTAACTGTAAATGCAGGTCTTGCCGATATGTCAGGCAACTTGACCGACGAATTCAGCTTCCGCTTCTTGTCGGAATATCGTGGCGTGGTATCAACCTCTTCGCTTCTTCCTCTTGACAACGTTAGCGGCTTCTGGGCACCCGACGGCTCAGGATCTTCTTCTGGATTGACTCAAGAGGCTAACTCATTCACTCAAGGCAACATTGGTGTTCGTCCTGAGAATCCGAAGAGCGCGAAACTTAAATACGACTTCGACCAAGCATTCACCGGCGGCGCATGGCAAATCCGTGAATATCATTCTTCTCAAAACGTGAACGGAACCACCAAGAATGGTGTTCTCACATTCTGGCTATATGGCGACGGCTCAAACAACTCCATCAGTGCAGCTCTTCGTGTCCGCACCGGCAACAAGAATGGCGGTATCAAGTATAATCTTAAGCCTATCGACTATCGTGGATGGCATCTCGTAACTTGGGATTTGGCAAACGACTCTTATCAGCACTTCACAGGCACCGAAGACCTTGGCGACCTTTGGAGACTTGACAGCTTCTTCTTGAAACACCAAAAGACCGACCCATCCGACACCTCAGTGCCATTCCAAGCATGGAAAGGTGAAATCTACTTCAATCAGCTCGACTTCACTCAATTCGACAACAGCGCAGTACGCACAGCAAAACTTGATGATATTGTAGGTGTTGAAGACATCAACTCTCCTGCAAATGGAATTATCGTAGTGGCTCTCGACAATGCTGTTTCTGTGAAAGCTGCAAGCGAAATCAGCTCTGTGAAGATTTTCAATGCTGCTGGCGTTATGGTTTCTTCAACTGCACCTAATGCCACAAGCGCTATCATCGCAACCGACAACCTCGCAAATGGACTTTACATCGCTACAGTTGTCGCAAACGGAGAGACTAAGACTATTAAATTCGTGAAATAACAGCATCACAAATTATCCTTAAAGAAAGAGACTGCGCCGCACATTACACTGCGTCGCAGTCTCTTTTATACGAAAATCTGAACCATCGTCCAAGAAAAACACTCGTTTTTCTACTCCTAATACGAGTTCTTCAAACAAATTTATTACTGTCCGCTAAAAATCAGCGCAAACTTATATCTAGCAAGGATACAATAAGTTGCATTAATTTCACAAAAAAGGGCTTGTTTTTTCATACTGTGTAAAATTGGTAGTACTGAACATTAAAATGCCTTTAGAAGACATTTATACACGTCATTTTAGTAGGTTGCAAAAGAGGATATCTGCAAATTTTGGCAAACAAAATCATTTCGAGACTTTCTGTCACAAATGTACATTCACAAGTTGCTGACATTCAACATCCATTATCGCTGAATAGTTACCACGCAGATGCCCATTTGCAAA
Source organism: uncultured Muribaculaceae bacterium (assembly GCA_964459845.1). Lineage (GTDB taxonomy): Bacteria > Bacteroidota > Bacteroidia > Bacteroidales > Muribaculaceae > CALZFJ01. The sequence continues at coordinate 23,053 of CAYWOC010000002.1, forward strand.
AAAAGTTAAATATGCTGTATAACATATTTTTATATTTTTTACATTCCATAACATTGCCTAATTTTGAGTAGAGTAATTTAATGTTTTATGAGAACAAAAACCATGGTTGAGCCTGTCACGCTGATGACGCTGGAGTACTCTGCAGGCCATGTTTACCGCAACGGTAGGCTTGAGCGTGTGGGCACCCCCTACGGCTATTGGGCAGACAGCACATTCCATTACCACATCACCGACCATCAGGGCAACATCCGCGCTGTTATTGCCGAGGACGGCACACTGGAGGAAATCAACAACTATTACCCTTACGGCGGACTGATGGGCGCGGTCGGCACCGGCGTGCAGCCCCACAAATACGGAGCGAAGGAGCTTGACCGCGAGAACGGACTTGACCTCTACGACAGCCACGCCCGCTGGTATGACTCGCTGCTCGCCCGCACCACCACCCAAGACCCATTTTCAGAAATATACTATTCCACAAGCCCCTACGCGTGGTGCGCAGGAAATCCGATGAAATTCATTGACCATGATGGAAAAGCTTGGGAACCAATAACTGAAACAGAGAAAAATGGTTGTGTACAATATTTAGGATTTGAGTGGATAAAGCAAGAGCTGTCATATAATAATGATGGTTCTCTCAAGGACGGGTTATATGAGCAAGCCATTGTATTTACCGATAACTGTACATATGATGCTAAATCTGGCAAAAATATAGGATCTTCTACGGCTATTGTTCATAAAATAGATGGAAGCAAGGAAATGTTTGATGCCTCAACAATGCCATCAGATCCCAAGAAATTTGCCACAGTCCCAAGTGGGTTATATCATGCAATAGTTGGCAAACATCAAGGCAAATATGAAGCTTTGCGACTATATGACACTAATAACAATAGAAGAATCACCTTAGGAAGTAAGAATCCAAAACACCCTGATAGGGATTATGCAGAAGGTATTAATATCCATAAAGCAGGGCTTAATAATTTTACAGGTATCACAAGAAAAGGAACCGGTGTATCTGAAGGCTGTTTCCTTATCGATATAAATAAATGGGATGATTTCATTAATTTATTTTTAAATTCGCCACATAAAAGTGTGGTCGGAGTAATATTACAGCGAAAATGAGAAATGTCTTACTTCTGTTAGTTTCTCTTTGCATTTCTTTAGATGTTTTTGGCAAAGGAGAAACTTATTATCATAGCTATACTAATTCCATGCCGGAATATATGTGTGATGATTATGGTCGATTATCAACAACTGTAGGTCATATAAGGGAGGGCGTCTTTTTGATCAATAAAGATCTTGATATTAGAGAAATGTATTACTGTGGGCATTTCTGCGATTATATTGTTAATGATTCGTCCTTGATTTATCGTCATGGCATTATTTATTGGGAAGATGAATGGGAGCTTGATTCTGAGGTAAAAACGGATACTATTATTGAAGTTGGCAAGTGTGACGTTATACGCAATATCCTACAAGAAATTTGCAACAATAGAAATGTCCAGTACAGTGACGTTGTGATTGGTGAAAGATATATAGAGTTCCTGCCATATCCAGAAGCAATCATTAAGCAATTAACAGAACGTGAAAAATTGGAAAGTGAATTGCTGTATGCCTATCAAAGTAGAGCAGATTATAGGCTATCGAAACTTTCAGTAAACGACAATGCGCAAATTCCATTTAATTTACCAACTAATCATGATGCTCAAGAATATTTGCTTGAGTTCTCAGATGTTATAAGCAATATGGTATATGTCCGATTGCGAGAACTTAGCAACAATAATTATTATGAATTTCTGATATTACTTGAAAATGACGGCTCTATAAAAAAGATTATTTCGGAGAAAGATATTATAGTAGCAAAACATAACAATAACGGATGTCAATTCCAAGTAAATCAAGGCAAGCAAGAGTTAGATCGGCACATCATAGGCAATAAAAAGGCAGGGTATTGCATATATGATAAATCCGGAACCATGTTGTTTAAAATAGAAAACATACAAAATACAAAGATTCATGCAACAACAAAATGGTGTCATAAAGCCGATTATTGCAGTATCCGAGAGAATGATACAACATTATTTTATAGAAATGGCATACTTTATTATAACGACCTTTCACAAATAAATAGTGGTAATTTAATGAGTGTGGCAATTACGAAATGTAGGAAGTTGGACATTATTATGAAGATGATGACGAAATTAGCGAAATATCTTAATGTGAATTTTGACAACATATCGTTATGCGACACTGTCATACAATTCAAACCAGAACATTTCGCAAAAAAATTACCCACATCAAAGCGTATCGAAAAAGAATTACTCTTGTCATTCTTCTCTAGAGTCCAAAATAGTAGTTCCCATAATTGTATTCTTCTACATAACGAGTTGAATGGAGTTGAGGAAGATTTTGATATGAGATGTTATAGAATATATTATTCTGAATTTGTAGATAATATGATATATGCAGAGGTAAGATCTCAAAATCTAAAAAAACGGCTAAAAGTATTGTTCATCCTTGACAATAGAGGTAATATTGAAGAATGTATAACAATTTAAATCTCTATGTTCTAAAATGACAAAAATGAGGATAAAATTAATAAAACATAGTTTCCAACGTAAATGCATCCACATCACCGACCATCAGGGCAACATCCGCGCTGTTATTGCCGAGGACGGCTCACTGGAGGAAATCAACAGCTATTACCCGTACGGAGGGTTGATGGGCGCAGCCGACACCGGCGTGCAGCCCCACAAATACGGAGCGAAGGAGCTTGACCGCGAGAACGGCCTTGACCTCTACGACAGCCACGCCCGCTGGTATGACCCGCTGCTCGCCCGCACCACCACCCAAGACCCTCTCGCCGAGAAATACCGCCACCTTAGCCCCTACGCATGGTGTGCCGCCAACCCTGTAAAATTCATTGACCCGAGTGGAAAAGTTCTAAAGTTTGCAAAAGGTAGTTCAGACGAGTTTAAGCAACACTTTTTTGAGGTCTTATGTTATATGATAGTAAGTGGCACTGCAGATAATATGTTTCATATAATGAACTCAAAAAATGTATATCAAATTAAAGAAACTTCAGGGAGTGGGAAACAAGGCAATCGATTTGAATCAGGAACATCAACAATTTATTGGAATCCACGACAAGGACTACATACCACCAATAATAATTGTTTGTCACCAACAACAATGTTAGATCATGAGGCTCAGCATTGTGTAAATTATGATACAAATCCACAAAAATTTTTGAATGATTTAAACACCAAAGATAACAATTATGGCTCAATTGAAGAGAAAAACGTTATTGAGAACAGAGAAACCCAAACGGCAATTAAACAGGGAGAAATCAAAAATGGAAAGTATAGTAGAGATGATCACTATGGAGATACGTTCATTACGAATAATCCAACCAAGAATTATGAATGCCCTACTATGCATTTTTTCTTTTACAATATGCAGCGCCGTTAATATGTGTATTGACGAGACACGTGTCAATAAAATCGTGATAAAAGTTGCATATTTAGGTACTTGTTTCGAGGAGGAAGTGCATTTATCAAGGTTTTTTTGGAACTATAATACACTGGTAAATAATGCTTTGATGCAGAAAGAATTAATCAAGGGCAATGAAATACACGAATTTTGCTCAATGTTGGCATATTTGAGAGAGGAAACTCCAAAAAGACCGATATATAGGCAAAGTGTGTCAATGAGTCCAAGCGATATAAACGCAAGGGATTGTCTGGTGCCATATTTGCACAATCGCCCAAAAGACTCGCATCGCTACAATCATTTCATTGACGCATTACAAGTGTTGGTGAAAGTAGAGATATATAGTGATAACAGCACCCACTATTCAGTGATATGGGGAGACCGCTTCAATATGGATTATAAGAAAAAACGATATGTTGTGAGCAAAGAACTTCTTAATTATTTATTTGAAATATATAAACAATAGAAATGAAGCAAAGTACCAATATCCTATTATTACTCATTATGTGTTTGTTTATAAGTTGTGGAGCAAAAACGTCATCAAGCAGAACACACGTTGAGGAAAATATTGATATAAAGTATCAATTGAGAATTGATGATGCTGATAGTGTAGTTATAAAGCTATGCCGATACGACCATACCCAGGAGCCCGATTCGTTAATGGCTCGCTATCTATTTGACTATTTTTATGAATTGATATGGGAAGAGACTGGTGTTGCTGAAATGGCATACTATAGGCTTGATGAAAAAGATTCAATTCTAAATGTCATTGCAAATGCCACAACCCAAGGTCTTATACCGTTGATGTTTAGAGGAAAAGAATATCACAGTTATTTGGAAACAGAAACACCTGTAGATGACCAAAACATCATTGCGAAAATAGAAATATTTAATCAAGAACATAGATTGATTAATGTCCTATGGTGTAGTCGCTATTACATCGACGGAATGGAGGAGTTTAATTTTCCTCTGCGAAAAATAATGCCTAAAGGTGTTTTAAAAGAATTTGAGAATATTCACAAAAGAGCAAAAAACAGTAACTATTCAGCGGTAGCAATGAACCTTTAATCCCCAACCGGAATATTCTGCGAAATGCTTATAAAAAGGCAAGAAAAAGAGTCTGTGTTTCTTGTGTATGTGATATATTTTTCGTACCTTTACACCTATGAAAGAGCAAGTTGCGGACATGTCAAAAGTGCTGCAAGACATGACAGCAGAGATGCGGTTGATGCGTGAGACCATCAATCAGCAGTATGCTAAGATTGCCAAACTGAACCGTAACATAGAGGCTCTGAATCGTCAGATACGCAAGAAAGACGAGACAATCGTCAAGTTGACAGAACGTCTGTCCAAGTACGAGAAACAAAAGAAGAATTCCGGCAACAGCAGCACTCCGCCGAGCAAGGAGGGCATGAAAGATGAAATAGTCAGGAGGACGAAGACCCTCCGCAAGCCAAGCGGCAGGAAGCCCGGCGGTCAGGAAGGGCATGACGGGCATAAGCTGTCCTGCTCTTCTGCACCCGACGAGATAGTGGACGACGCTCCCAGCTACTGCACTAACTGTGGCGAGTCTCTTGCAGATGCAAAGCGTGTACTTGACCATGTGACGCAAGTAATCTCAATTCCAGAACTGAAGCCGTTAATCAAGGAAATACGCCACTATGTGATGGTGTGCAGGAATTGTGGCGAACGTATCCGTACCGCACCAAGACGCAAGTCCAACGATGTCGTTTACGATGCAAGTGTAAAGTCGCTTGTCGTGTATCTCAGTGTCGTGCAGTTCCTTCCATACGGCCGTATAGCAAGTTTCTTGCGTGAGGTGTTCGGACTTGCTCCAAGCGAAGGCTCGCTCGTGAACTGGGTGATGGAAGCCAAAAGAAACGCACAGCCTGCCATTGAGAAGATCAAGGAATATATCATGTCGTCAAGCGTTGTCGGTTTCGACGAGAGCGGATGCTATTGCAACAAGCGTCTTGACTGGGCATGGATAGCGCAGACTGTTTACCACACCTTGCTCTTCCGCGCTGATGGCAGAAGCCCAAAAGTGCTGACGGAAAAGTTCGGCAACAATCTGGGGCTAATGACTGCCGTAACAGACCGTCATAGCGCATACTTTGTGCTTCATTTCCTCAATCATCAAGTTTGCCTCGCGCATCTGCTGCGAGAGTTGCAGTATATGTCGGAACTAAACACCAAGCAGAATTGGTCAGACAAGATAGCTGGCTTGTTCCGTGAAGCCATACATGAGAGGAACTCAAACCCATCAGCAATAATTCCCAAGACATCGTGGACAGTACGTTTGGACAGCCTGCTTAAAATAAATGTCTGCAGTCTTGGCAAAAAGTTTGAAACCCTCAAAAAGGGATTGATAAAGTGCCGTGACTACATCTTCAACTTTCTTGAAGACCCGATGATACCATCTGACAACAACGGAAGTGAACGGGGGATACGCAAGTTAAAAATCAAACTGAAGAACTCTTGTACATTCCGCTCCGATTTAGGAGCAGACGCTTTTCTCGAATTACATTCAATCGTTGAAACTGCAAAGAAACACAACAAGACTCCATTCAATGCTATTCAAGCCTTATTCGGGGCTTGAGGACTTGTCATGCCCTACCACTGAATAGTTACAAACCCATGAGCGTTGAAAGTAAGACAATTGAATCTTGTCACAACCGACCATATAAAGTAGTTGTGAGAGGTCTGTATCATTAGAACGTACTACCATTGTGCCAAAGGTCTCTTAGTGTTTTTGCTCTGTCAATTGCATCGTCAGCCGTATAGAATGTTGCTGTTTCTATGACTGCGTCAATGCCTTTCCCTTCTCTTTTGAATTTGCCAACTTCTTTTTTTAGAATTTGCTTATCTTCTTCTGTCAGTTTGTAGTCTTTGTTGGCTTTGATGATTTCGTATATCTTTGGGTTGTCAAAGACATTGCCATCAGGCGTTGTAAATAAATCTTCCTCGGAGATGTCTTCAATGGCGAGTTCCCCATTGTCAATCTTTTGGTATTGTTCTGCTCCGGCAGAAATGATTTCTGCAATCTGTTTAACACAGGTGTTGTCCTTTGTGCAAGCCGACATAAACAAAATGATTGCCGACAGTGCGAATGTAAATAAATTCTTCATAATCGTTATTATTCGGTAAGTAAATCTTCATACATACATTCGAGGCGGCACAAAGTAAGCGTGGACGCTAACCGTATGCTTATGTAAGACGACCTTGTTTTGAAATTGGCGATTTCGGAAGTAGCCTACAAGCTAACGCTATGTCTGTTGTCGCACTCCCTGCAAAAGCAGAAAATGCCGACGAATATTTTTTCTGCCGCAAAGTTACGAAAATTGTCTGATTTGCAGATATATTACCCCTAATAATTTTGCATATCAGATAATGATTTCAATGATTAAAAATTTTGTTATTCAAAAAATAATTCGTAATTTTGTAACACAAAATAGCATCAAAAGGAAAATGAGAATATTCACAGAGAAGCCGCTGAAAGAATATGCTGACCGACACCCAGAAGCAAAAACAGCCATTCAAGACTGGATTAGGAAAGTTAATGAAAGCAAGTGGCAGACATTTGCTGATATAAAAAAGACATTCAACTCGGTTGATCATGTTGGCAATCAACATTACGTTTTCAATATCAAAGGAAACGATTATAGATTGGTAGTTGTTGTTCAATTCAGACCGCAATTTGTATATATACGTTTTATCGGCACTCATGCAGAATATGACAGAATAGATTGTTCCACCATTTAATTTGATTGATATGACAAAGATTGAAAATGAAAGCCAGTACAATTGGGCAGTAGCAAAGGTGGAGAAACTTCTTCCACTTGTAACCGAAGAGACCCCTGAGACGGATCCGAACTATATAGAGTTGGTTCTTCTTTCTAATCTCGTCGCTGATTACTCTGATGAGCATTACTCTGTTGGAGAGCCATCGCTTATAGATGTAATGAAACTTCGAATGTATGAAATGGGTCTGACGCAAATATCGCTTGCCAAACTACTTGGGGTTAGCCCATCAAGGATATGCGATTATCTCTCCGGCAAGAGCGAACCAACAATGAAAGTCGGCAGAGAGATTAGCAGGAAGTTGAATATCTCACCGTCCATTGTCCTCGGTGTATGAAAGTTTACACACTGGAGGAAGTGTTAGCTTAACACTTGGCAAGAAATGAACGCCCTTGCGTGATTATTACGAAGCAAAGGAAAAGAAACACCTTATGGGGCTTACAAAACGCAAGATAGAGCGCGAGAAACAATACATTGCTGCTCTCAAACGAGTTGAAGAGTTAATGCTTCAATTACCGGAAGGTACTCCTGAATATGACCCAGATATGAAAGAACTGACCATACTTGGCAACTTGGTCGCTGACTACGAAGAAAAACATTTTCCCATTGACGATTAGTCCGTGATTGTATAATATCAAGAATAAAGGCGCATCTATTCGGTGCGTCTTTTTTGAGCTTATAAGATTTGCTGTAAAATGATTTTATATAATCCCTCAGTTCGGGATAAGAAATAGCTGTTTAAAAATTTGGTACTCTCACAAATATTTTACATCTTTATGATTGAACCACAATTAGTTACAAAAACATTTGATATGACTACCGATTACAAAGTTACAGAATTATTTTGTGTTATAGACGAGTTTTGCAAACATTTTGAACTATAAAATCCCAGAATCTGGCGTAATATCAAGGCTGGCGGCTTCAACAAGCAGTCGGTCTTTTTTTCATCACCTCAGCAGCAATCCATTTGTCGTCCACCCTGACTGTCCTTACACGACTGAGAAATTTTTAAGCAACAAAATCACCCCTAATAATAGAGGTGATTTTGTTTATATTTAGTTGATGCTATGATATTTACATCTAAAAGTAGATGCTATTATTGTCATATATGAGTGGCTTACATCATGCCGCCCATGCCACCCATGCCTGGGTTAGCCATTGCTGGAGCAGGATTCTCTTCCTTCTTCTCGGCAATCACACATTCGGTTGTCAAGAACATTCCAGCAATTGAAGCAGCGTTTTCAAGAGCTACACGAGTAACCTTTGCAGGGTCGATTACACCCGATTTGAGCAAGTGTTCAAAATTGCCTGTGCGAGCATTGTAACCAAAGTCACCTTCACCCTCTTTTACTTTTTGGACAATCACTGCACCTTCAAGACCGGCATTTGCCACAATCTGGCGGAGCGGCTCTTCGATAGCACGACGGATAATGTCGATACCAGTGGTCTCATCCTCATTGTCGCCCTTCATATTTTCAAGAGCTTTCACGCAGCGGATATAAGCGACACCGCCACCAGGGACTATACCCTCAGCTACTGCTGCACGAGTTGCACTCAAAGCATCGTCCACACGGTCTTTCTTCTCTTTCATTTCGACTTCTGAAGGAGCACCGACATAAAGTACAGCTACACCACCTGCGAGTTTAGCAAGACGTTCCTGCAATTTCTCTTTGTCGTAAGACGACTTGGTTGCCTCGATTTGAGCCTTGATTTGAGCCACGCGTTCTGCGATACATTCTTTTTCACCTGCACCGTTCACGATAGTCGTGTTCTCCTTGTTTACGGTAACCTTTTCTGCGCTACCAAGCATATCGATTGTTGCAGCTTCGAGTGTCAAACCTTTCTCTTCTGAGATGACAACACCTTGTGTCAAGATTGCGATATCTTGAAGCATATCCTTGCGGCGGTCGCCAAATCCAGGAGCCTTGACTGCACACACCTTCAAAGAGCCACGCAAGCGGTTCACAACCAATGTAGCCAAAGCCTCGCTATCGACATCCTCTGCAATGATAAGCAATGGACGACCACTCTGTGCTGTAGCTTCAAGTATTGGGAGCATATCCTTCAATGAAGAAATCTTCTTGTCGAACAGCAGGATATATGGGTGATCCATCTCGCACTCCATCTTTTCAGAGTTTGTCACAAAATATGGAGAAATATATCCACGGTCGAATTGCATACCTTCTACAACATCAACGCTTGTATCGGTTCCTTTAGCTTCTTCCACTGTGATAACGCCTTCCTTCTTGACCTTCTTCATTGCCTCAGCAATCAGTTTGCCAATCTCAGAATCGTTGTTGGCTGAAATGCGAGCCACATTCTCAATCTTCTCAAAGTCATCTCCCACTTCTTCTGATTGCGACTTGATGCACTCCACAACCTTAGCCACAGCCTTGTCGATACCACGCTTGATGTCGATAGGATTTGCGCCGGCAGCCACATTCTTCAAGCCAGTGTTTACGATAGCTTGAGCGAGCACTGTTGCTGTAGTTGTTCCGTCGCCGGCATCATCACCAGTCTTGGAAGCCACTTCCTTTACAAGCTGTGCGCCCATGTTTTGGAATTGATCCTCAAGTTCCACTTCCTTAGCCACTGTCACACCATCCTTTGTAATATGAGGAGCACCGAATTTCTTCTCTATGATTACATTGCGGCCTTTCGGACCGAGTGTCACCTTCACTGCATTGCTCAATGCATCAACGCCCTTCTTTAGTTCTTCGCGGGCCTTAATATCGAATTTAATTTCTTTTGCCATAATTATTGTTCCTTTCCTAATTTACAAATGTCTTTTATTATTCAATCACTGCCAAAATATCCGATTGACGCATCATCAAATATTTCACGCCGTCAAATTCAAGTTCAGTGCCTGAATATTTTCCATAAAGCACGGTATCGCCCACCTTCACTACCATTGGTTCATCTTTTGTTCCATTGCCGATTGCCTTTACAGTACCTTTCAATGGTTTTTCTTTAGCTGAATCAGGGATAATAATACCGCCGCTTGTCACTTCCTCAGCAGCCGCCGGTTCTACAAGAACTCTGTCTGATAATGGTTTTACGTTCATAATTGTAAATATTTAAATTTTAATTAATATCATTTTTAGCCCTATTTGTTGCGAGCTTCATTCCAATTATTGCACATAGTGTGCCAATTTTAATGTGATGCCATTTTTTGCCATTTTGTCATATTCCAATCATTTTATGCCACCACGCACATTTTTTCATATTTTTTCGCAATAAAAACACTCTTTTTCTCTTGCATTAGTTGTATATGAATATTAATTTTGTCATCGATTTCAATCCTATTCAATTTGAATTAATTATATATGAAAAAGATATTAGTAACAGGTGGTGCAGGATTTATTGGCTCACACTTATGCGAGAGATTGCTTAATGACGGGAATTATGTGATATGCCTTGACAACTATTTCACGGGTTCGACCGATAATATAAAGCATCTGGTTGCCAATCCGAATTTCGAGGCAGTAGAACATGATGTCAAGAATCCATTCTACACTAATGTCGATGAAGTTTACAATCTTGCGTGTCCGGCTTCTCCCATACACTATCAATACGACCCTGTTGATACAATAAAAACGTGCGTCATGGGAACGCTTAATTTCATCGAGCTTGCAAAGCGTGTGGAAGCAAAATTCCTTCAAGCATCCACAAGCGAGGTGTATGGCGACCCTGTCATCCATCCACAGGTCGAAAGCTACTGGGGCAATGTAAATCCTATAGGAATACGATCTTGCTATGACGAGGGCAAACGTTGCGCCGAAACTATGTGTATGGACTTTCACCGCCAAACTGACGTTGTAATCAAAATCATCAGAATATTCAACACCTATGGACCTCGTATGCACCCTAATGACGGCCGTGTGGTGTCGAATATGGTCATTCAGGCTTTGCGTGGCGAGGACATCACAGTGTATGGCGACGGCAGCCAGACGCGCAGTATCCAATACGTTGACGATTTGGTCGAAGGCATGATTCGCATGATGGCGACAGATGATTCTTTTGCTGGGCCTGTAAACATCGGCAATCCTCATGAATTCACAATACGCCAACTTGCCGAAAAAGTAATCGAATTGGTGGGCTCTAAATCGAAAATCATATATAAACCTCTGCCGAGCGACGACCCGAAGCGCCGTCAGCCAAACATTGCTCTTGCCCACAAGATGCTCAATGGATGGGAACCCAAAATTCAGCTTGAAGACGGACTGAAACGCGTAATCGATTATTTCCGACCGATTATATAACAATACATAAAAACGATTTTACTTTATCATTATGGCAGTAGAGATTATTCCTTCAGAATATAAGATATTAATTGTAGATGATATCCAGTCGAATATCATATTGCTGCAAGCGATATTAAAGCACAACAAGTTTCAGACGATAACCGCAATGAGCGGCTATGAGGGACTAAGCAAAATTAAGACCGAATCGCCAGACCTTGTGCTGCTTGATGTCATGATGCCCGACATTAGCGGATATGAAGTAGCGTCGCGTGTAAAATCTGACCCTGCCACAAAAGATATTCCTATAATTTTTGTAACGGCTTTAAGCGACCCGAGCAATATAGTAGAAGGCTTCGAGCATGGATGCAACGATTACATAACCAAGCCGTTCAATTCGGCCGAGATCATGACTCGAATAAAGCACCAGCTTGCCATTGTGGCAAGCCACAGAATCATCTTGAAGCAAAACGAAGAGCTGCGCAATGTGATTACGAGCCGCGACAAGCTTTATTCGGTAATCGCCCACGACTTGCGCTCGCCTCTAAGCTCCATGAAGATGGCTCTTGATATGCTCGTGAGCTGCTTGAGCAAGGATGAAATTGGCGACGACATGTATGAATTGCTGACTTCCACCGACCAAACTACCGAGGAACTGTTCATGCTGCTCGACAACCTGCTGAAATGGACAAAGACTCAACTCGGCAAGCTGAATGTAGTGTTTCAGAATATCGACTTCGGGCAGACTGTCGCCGGTGTAGTCGAGACACTTGTCCCAATTGCAAACCTTAACAGCATCACACTTACATTAGACAACAAAAGCGAAGGCACAGTATATGCCGATGCCGACATGATAAAGACCATACTTCGCAATCTAATCATCAATGCGATGAAATTCAGCCACAATGGTTACACTATCGACATACGCACCTACACCGAAGACGGCTACAACGTGTGCGTGGTGCAAGACCACGGCATAGGCATCAGTGAAGAGAATCAGGAGGCATTGAGGAATGCGATATCAATCACCACCGCAGGAGCGCGAAAGGAAGAGGGCTCAGGACTCGGGCTGCAACTTTGCCGGGATTTCACCCAAATGAATCATGGTAAATTCTGGTTCACATCCAAGGAGGGTGAAGGCTCATCATTCTTCTTCTCAATTCCCAAACATAATACTGAGGATAATTAGTATATTTTTGGGGTGAACAGCGAAACTCTCATAACACGACGGAGGTCTTCCAGCATCAACAGGAAGCCCTCCGTCGGTTTATTCATTATAATTGATTATAATTGGGACGGTTTGCTATGCGCCTTACTCCCACACAATCATCTCTGCAATTTCAAATCGGCAATCACAGGTTTGTGGTCGCTCAAATCCTTATCTAATGTGTGATAATTTCTTACATCAAAATTCTTATCCACAAATATGTAATCAATTCTGAACACCTTGCCATAGTAGCGATAAGTGGCGCCATATCCATTACCCCCCTTCTTGAATCCATCAGTCAAGAATTCATTAAACACTTGATAAGTGAACGATGCTGGAGTATCATTGAAGTCGCCACACAAGAACACAGGCAACTCCGACTGTTTCATCAGTTTTCTCACATATAGAGCTTGCTGCGCCCGCTTCTCAGCATTTTCAGTTGCGGAATTCTCAAGGCTGCCAGCCAATCCGCCGGCAAGTTCCTTGCCCTTGTCGGCTTTACGCATAATGCGGCTGACATTTGTGGTCTGGAAATGGGCATTAAATATCCTCACAGTGTCGTTACCTTTCACAATATCACACCACAGCGCACTGTTTGGAGAATTTCTGAACGGAATATACCCATGCTTTATTATAGGATAATTGCTATACACCGCAAGACCATTCTTCTTATCCACCCTCGGAGCATAGGAGAACTTCAGCACTTGGCTGAATATGCTATCCACGCTGTCGGTTGTGAAATTGCCTTGCGAGCCATATTCCTGCATACAGAAAACATCCACTTTGTTCTCTTTCAAGAAATCTACAATCTCTTTGGCTGAATATCCTGTATAGTCATTATTGAACACGCAGACATTATATGTACCCACTCTTATAGCTTCATCGTCTTCTCCCGCTTTTTCATCTCCGAACTGATACATGGCAGACATATAGCCCCAATTTGCGGCTATGGCTAAAATTGGTATCACAGCCCACACTTTCCATCTGCAAAGCCAATATAAGAAAGCGGCACAATTAGCTATTAACAAAGCTGGAGTCGCAAGTCCAAGCACCACCATAAATGATGAGCTGCTTGGATTAATATATTTTGCAAGCACTGCCAATGCGAGAACTCCGCCAAGCACTATTGTGCAAAATACCGACAAATAATATACTGATTTTTTTAATGCTACCCTACCCATAATACAATCTCCTTTTTTAAGAGGCGCGTTTGGCTTTTTCCCAAGCTCCATTTTTGCCACTTCGCCTTTTTAAATAGAAAAATCCTTTTATCACATTCACATTCATGAATAAAAAGTAATATGGAATGTAAAGATATTTGTTCTTGATCGATTTTTTCGACAAAATATACCCCCAAATGCCCAGCACATAGAACAGAATCTGCCCTGCCATCACTGTCAAATACACAATATTTTCCGGCTCAAGTGCAAGAAGAGCGACATTGATGGGAATAAGCAAGAACAGCATCACTGGAGTTATCGACCAGCGCAGCACCCGGTGCGACACATATTGGAAACTCATAACTCCATATTTAAATATGTTGAACAATGCCCGAAGTCGCCATATCGATTGCAAACCTCCAGCCGCAATACGCACCTTTCGCTTCTCTTCTTCTGCCATATCTGCCGAGCCTCGCTCTATGGCGTATGCCTCATCACAATATTCTATCTTATATCCCTGCTGGGCTATGCGCATCGACATTATAAAGTCATCGAGCAGCGTGTCGTTCTCCATTTTGACAAATAGATTTCTGCGAATCGCAAACAATTCTCCCGCAGCTCCGACAGCGGTACACAGCTCCGAGTCCATTTTTTTCAATGCCGACTCATATCGCCAATACATGCCCTCACCACCCGATGCGGCGTTGTCCTTAGCCTTCACCTCTATTCTTTTTTCTCCAGCCACACATCCCACCTTAGGGTTGCGCATGAAGCATTCAGCGATCTTCTTTATTGCATCTTCATTGAGCATCGTATTGGCATCGGTGAACACCACAATCGGTGTTTCTATGAAGTCTATGGCACGATTTAATGCAGCCGTTTTCCCTTTACGTTCAGGGGAATAAAGCACCCTCACATCATCATATTCCGCCAGCAGTTCATTAGTCTTGTCGGTACTTCCGTCTGTCACCCACACTATATGCAATTTCCCATCGACGTACTTCAGCGCACGGTTGTTTTCCATTTTCTCGGCTATTACAGCTTCCTCGTTATATGCTGCAATCAACAGAGTAGCCTCAGGATAATCAGCTTCGACTTCTCCCTTTTTGTCTTTTGGCGAGAATGCACATTTTATCTTCACCAGCAACCACAGCACTGCACCATACCCCACATAAGTGTAAACTATGAGCAGAATACTAATATAAAATAATACTTTAAGACAGTCCATATACATACTCTCGGTAATCAATGTTTTACGTTATTCAAAATCTCGTCATAAAGATACAGCATTCGTTCTGCGGTATGCCTCCACGAGAAGTGTTTCACACGTTCCAATCCATATCGCACTTGCTCATCATAATATTCAGTATCTGTCTCCAGACGCAATATGGCATCTGCTACACACGAAGGATTCGACACATCGACAAGTAGCGCTCCATCTCCGGCGATTTCTGGCATAGCCGATTTATCACCCGCCACTACGGGTGTTCCGCACGCCATAGCCTCAAGCATAGGGATACCGAAACTCTCTCTGAATGATGTGTATAAAAACACTTTTGCGCCGCCATATATATAAGGAAGTTCCTTATTAGGGATATACCCCGGCACAACGATATGGGGACGAATATGGCTGCACCCGATTTCTTTTAATATTTCGTCGAGTATCGGCTCTTTTATGTCTGCTATCAGCAGCGGCAGTTGCTTCTTCGACCGTTCCAAGTATAAGCTAAAAGCCTTTAATGTGCCTGGCACATTCTTTTTAGGATCGGTATTTCCCAAGAAAAACAGATACTCATCGGCATCGATGTATTTTTTTGCAATCTCAGCGGCATTCGCCAAAGGCTTAAAATGCTCGCTGTATCCATTATACACCACCTCAAGCTTATCATCAGGCAGACCAAGAGTGCTTCCTATGGTATTCTTTTCCGATTCCGACACAGTGACAACCTTGCTGCATTTCTTCAATATCCTTGGAACGACAAATCTGCGATACACCCTGCCGAGGTTTTGATATAGCGACTTGTTCGCTTCCTGACGAGGTTCAAGGAATATCACATCGTGAAGCGTCAATACAAGCGGAACACGGCAGAAAATAGGTGCGGTATTGCTGGTGCAGTGCAACAAGTCAATCTTGTGGCGGCAGACTGCCATCGGCAAAGCCACCTGTTCCCACAACGGATACGATGGACATTTCAGCTCTACGATATGCACATTTTTGCTGCTCTTCAAGCACACATCATCTCCCGGAGCCACAAACACATAATATTCATCTTGCGTGTCGAGCCGTTGCAACTCGCGTATAAATTCCAAAGCCACAAAATCCATTCCATGTTTATTCGCACGGAATATTCTTTGAGCCTCAATACCTATTCTCATCGCCTCATCTATTTTTTTAATCAAACCCCACTAAACAATGCCTTTACGCATCAGTTATGGTGCTTAAACAGTCCTATAATCGAATTTATAACCATCATGCCAAAAATCAGCGGCAATCCGAACAAAGCTTTCAGCAACTTTCCATTGAACAGATAATCTGGCACTGAGAAGACAAAAACCAATATCACTGCCACAAGCAGCACCCACCATTTTATCGCCCAAGTGCTACCCATAATTGTCAGTCCCAGGGCAATTAGGATAATCAGTCCAAACAGGACGACACGCGGAGGCATAGCCCATTGCAAAAGCTTATTGCAATAGTCCCAGTTGCCTTCGATTGCCGCTTTGGGGCAGCCCCATATTCCATGAAGCAGATTATAGAATTGTGCCGAAAGCCATTGGCGGCGTTGTTTATAGTACTGCTCACGCTGGGCTACTTTTTCATTATAAGTATAAATATCATTCAGATATTCAATATAGTATTCACGTTTCAGCAAAAAGCGTTCAAGCTGCTTGTCGAGATTTTCCACATCGCGCTGAGTGAAGAATTTCTTAAGTATATTATATTCCAAAGCCATTCCTGAGCCGTTCAAGCCCGACGACAGTCCAAAGCGTGTGTGCCCTTTTCTGAAAATAGAGTTGTTTATCTCCTCGCTCACCGCATCAAGCACCGAGATGCTTGTAGTGCAACGCTTTGCACGGCAGTGTGTTTGGACTATCGAACATCCTGAATAGAACGCGTCATTCAGCTTTTCAAGATAATTGTCGTCCACCTCGTTGTCGGCATCAAGAATCACGATAATATCAAAGCCAAGACGTTCTTCCTCTATATAGTTCATAGCCTTCTTTATTGAATCCGTCTTGGTCTGGCGCAAGTTGTCGGATGTAAGCACAACTGCCGAGGTGCTTTGCAGCACTCGCTCCGTTTCAGGCTTCAAGCCCACACCCACTACTATTATGTCATACTTGTCGCGCGGATATTTCTGTTCAAGAAATTTATCAACCGATTTCTTTATCAAATCGTCAGAACCACAAGCCGTGAAAATAATTCCAAACCGATATTTCTTTTTAGCTGCTGTGTATTCGTTATGGCGTTTGCTTAATGCCTTGAGCGAAAACAAAAGCAGATAAAGCACTGCAACCAAGAAAAACAGATACACTATGGCATCTATTATAGAATACGCCAAATGCTGTTGCTCTGGTGAATACAAAAAATCATGTAAAATTTTCAATATCTGTTCCATATATAAATCTTATATATTTTTTTCTTCAATTAATTTTCCTTTTGTCTCAAGATACGACTGCTCAAACTTGTCGGTCTTCAATACGATTGACAAGAACGTATATGCGATTATCATCGTCGGGAACTGGCCAAAAAACGGATTTCCATATGCGCTCAGCAGCAAGCCGAACACTCCACACAGCAATGATGCCGACACTCCGTATAGCTCGCGCTCCTTTACTTTGAACATCAGTGTGTGCATACATTTCAGCAGCACCATAATAAGCCCGAGCAAATATATTGTCAGCCCCACAACTCCAGTTTCAACCCAAATCTTCACATACCATGAGTCGTTTGGTATTTGGGTCGTCAGTCGCACTGTGTATTTTAGTCCCTCAGATCCCGACAAGCCAAGTCCTTCACCAAAAGGTTTAGCCTTCAAGTATTCAGCAAGGCGTGCCTGATTTATCTTTCTGACTTTATATGAGGAATCCTCATTTGGGCGAAATGCTGTTCTCATTCGGCGTATCATCATATTGCCTTCACCTATATTTGTGAAAGCAAAGAATACATACATCACTACCAGTACAATTCCGCCCGACATCATCGCCTTGAAATTTTTTGACACCACAGTGAATAGCGCAAGTCCGCCGAGAGGCACAATCATAGCTCCTCGCGTACCCGACATGAACATCACATAAGTAGAAAGCACTCCCACCAACCCATAGAATATTTTCATGCCTCGGTTCTTGGCGTAAAACGCCATTATCAGGAATATTATGCCCGATGCGCCCATATTTGAACCGCAATTTCCTCCATCGGTAAAGAATGAGAAATAACGAATCACACCCGTAGCCAAAATGTGGGTTTTCATCGACTCCGACTCTATCAGCCATGTCATCTCATAGCTGTCGAACCCAATGAATTTCTGCATCAATGCCTTTAGCACGGCAAGCAGCGAAAATATGGCATACATATTGACTATCAGCTTCACCTGCTTATATTCTTGAATCAGCACTGACGCACAAATTGAACATACCAATCCATAATACATAAGTCCTCTTGAGCGGAACCACAATTCTACCATACCAGTGGGATTCACCAACTCAAGCAAGCAATAAGCCATCCACACCACAGATATGAATGTCAGCAAGTTTAGTGCATCGTGCCACTGTATGTTTTGTTTCAGCGCAGAATGCACATACATAATCAGCAGCAACGTCACAAACAGCACATCGATAAGCACACTCACACCATCTATCACGATATAGCGCGTGATTCCCATGATGAAATAATTCACCGTGAATATTATGTAGAGCAATATCGAAGGCTTATCAAGAATACCCATTAGGGTGATGAATGCCAGCGGCATCGATACAACGGCTGTAAACATCATCATATTCCCCACTGACAGGGAATATGCGATGCCCAACAATCCAGCTATACCAAAAACAAACCAGTACAGCTTGCCATTGACCAATATGCTATCCTTGAAATTTATCACTATTTCTCCACTGGAATGTCTCTGGACGTTAATCCCATATGCATAAATCTTGTATTCAGCATCTTGTCGTTCTTCTCTGGTGGAAGGTCGCCGGTGTAGTCTTCCACATCATATCTGCTTGCATTGTTCAGCAGCAACTTGTAAGGAGCCGCTCCCTCAAGATCATTCTTGAAGTTGGTCAATGCATCGTTGTCGCTCTTACGCCATACACGACGTGCATTCGTCACAATCATATTAAGCGATGCGTTTTTCAGCAATGCCTGCGGCAAGCTGTTTTTCAGCACCTGTGGATATTCAATAAATATTATATTATAGTCTTTAGCTTCATCCTCAGGGATAATACAAGAGAAATCTCTTGCAAGCATGAATTTTGCGTTCTCCAAATCCTCTGGCATCAGCGACACGCTCTTCACCGCCAAACCTTGACGCTCAAATTCATCTTGTAAATATCCCATAACATAAGACTTTCCTTCGCCCTTGTCCAAGCTGACAATATTGATATAATTCGGCTTGTCTGGCTCAATATACTTCATCAATTTAGAAGCCACATTGGAAGCCGACAGTCGGTTCCATGTCTTTGAATAGCCGCGATAGCGCAGCTCTCCCTTGCCGACAAAAGCTCCAATGATGTCTTCGCCAGTCAATCGCTTTGTGCGGTCGCCGTCACGCAATGTGCGGTCAAGCAGTTCTATCATCAATTTGTATAATATCAAGAATATCAAGCTGCCGAAAAATGCTGCAATAATATAGAGCATACGCTTGCTCTTATTCGGCGACAATGGGAAAATAGGCTCGCTCACGGTATTCAAGTTTGCCGTAGTAAGCTGGATATTCTTCTTTCTAAGATAAGCCTCATTGAGTGCATGAAGCATCGATAGATAAGAGTCCTCAGTCACACTGATGTCGCGCTCACGGCGTTTCAATTCAGTGCCTATTGGAGAATAATGGCGGTACTTGTCGTCATAATAGTTGCGGCGTTTGTCAAGTACTGCCAGCTCTGCCATTGATTTTGTATATTCAATATATGCCTGCACCCATTGCTCGGAAAATTCGCTCAGCGACAAGCCCTCCTTTGAATACTTCAGCATATCTATGTCTTTCGACACTTTCGCCACATCGCCTTCAGCCTTTCTCAGCTTTTCCTTGTAGTCCGACAGTTTATTGTCGCTTTTCTTTGCCTGATCCGAGTTGAACATCTCTATCTCTGTAATCTTGGAATTGTATTCTGTGATGTCATCAAGCAACTTCAGGAACTTCTTGTTGGTCAAGAATGCTTTTTGGCGAGCATCCATCTGCTTCTCCAATGCACGCACAAGGTCGCTTGCACTGTTGAAACGCCTCATAGCATCTTCATAGCGGTTTTCATAGTCCTCGTATGATGCCGACAGGTTCTTGGTCTGCTCTGTATAATTTATAATGCCATTTTTCACGCTGAAGCCTGTCATTTCATCCTCTTTTCCGTTGAGTTCTGCCTTCAATTTTGCCACCTCACGCTCAAAATATGCTATCACATCGTTGGTAGAGCTATATCGCAAATTGTTGTAGCTCTCCAGCAGCTCATCATTGAACAGCTTCACAGTGTTGGTCGTAATACCCGGGTCGTTGTTAGTATATGATATTTTTATGATGTCACTCTTTTGGATACGAGTCACCATCACCTGCGACAATGCCGCAAAGCTATAATGTGGGTGGTCGCCACTGAGCAACTGATAAATGAAGTTGCTGCCCGAGTTTCTGCCAAGTCGCCTCAAATTGGCAGCAGTTTTATCTACCGAGCTCTTATCCACCATCTTCTTCACCTCATTTGGCACTATCTCCATCAGCTCCTGATAATGCTGTGCAGTAATATACTAGTTGTCGTTTTGAGGGTCGCCATATATCAAGTTCATGGCAAGCAATTTCAAAGCCACGTTTTCCAGTGTGTTTTGCGATGCCACAAGATTAATCAAGTTGTCGAATGTGGTGTTCACATTCTGGTTTACTGTGTTATCATCAGTGCTGATTGTCGTTGCCGACACGATTCCAGTATATATTGATGTTTCCACAGTATATGTTTTTGGCAAAAACTGTGTAAAATATGCCACTAATAGAGTAACGATTGAACTACCTATCAAGAAAAGATATCTGTTGCGGTATAAAAATCTTGATATAAATAATGAAATGTCCATTGGCAATGTTTTTATTTACGAATGATAGTTACGTTTGTCAGCATCTCAAGCAAGGTGATTGCGTTGTGGAGCGTCACCCTCGCCTCTTGATAAGTCGATATGGCTGTTGAGCGTCGGCTGCGTTCAAGCGACAATGCCGTGATTGTGAGCTTGCCGTTTGCGAAGTCGGTCTCCGATATGGCCATCTGCGCATTATATAGTGCAGCAGCCTCAGCCTTAACCTTGATAGTGGCAAGCTGTTCAAGCACCGAGTTGTATGCCTCAAGAATCACAAGCTTTCGGTTTTCAAGAGACACTTGATATTCATATTGCAACTGGTCGAGCACCGCTTGCTTCTTCCTTTGCTCATACTTCTGGTTTAGTATGTCGCCCAAAGAGAAAGATATTGAAGCGCCTATCGAATAATGGTGCTGAGCCGACGCATTCTTGTCGAAAATCACCGGCGCATCTTCTCCATAGTAATTATAAAGCACATTATTGTAGCCATATTGATAGGTGCCTGAGAACTTCACATAATTAAACCACTTGCGGTTCGTCAAGTCTTTGTCGGCACGAGCTGCCTTAACTTTCGACTTATAGACCTGTAGCGAAGGATGCTCCTCGGCCGAAGCCAAGAATACCGACAGCGGAGGCAGCTCAACTTTCTCGTATTCATCGAGCATTGCCTTGATGGAATCGGACGTGACAGCCTTCACCTCCACTTTATGCTTATTTCCTGTGGTGATTCTATTTTGCTGGGCTTGAATACAGCCCGCAACCATGACTATGAATGCAATTAATATGTACTTACCCCTAAATTTCATTTTCTTCCTTTATATTACACATCATCCTTTTGGATGAATGCTGTAAATGTTTTTAATATTATCTTAAGATTCAGCCAAAATGAATATGTCTCAGCATATTTTATGTCAAGCTGTTTTCGCTCGTCAGCCGACAGCTTGCCACCTTCTCCGCGTTTTTCCACCTGCCACAACCCCGTCAAACCTGCCGGAGCCATAAACCGCATAGCATCAGCATCATTTGTGAGCAATTCTGCCTCATACACTGGCAATGGGCGGTTGCCTACAATCGACATATCTCCCTTCAAGACATTAATCAATTGCGGCAGCTCGTCTATGCTGTATTTCCTTATAAATCGTCCCACCTTTGTGATTCTCGGGTCATGCTCAAATTTCACAAAAGCATTTTTTTGTTCCTCATTGATTCCTTTCAAGTATTTCTCTTCGTCTATGACATAATCATCTCCTATCAGCATATTCGACAAGTCGGAATCATCCACCATATCTTCGCTAAGCTCAATCTTGTTGTCTTCAATCTTGTTGTCGCTCTGCACATTTGCATACTGGTTGTGCTGGTTGAATTCCTTCAGTCGCTTGTCGGCATCGGCATACATCGAGCGGAACTTCAAGAAGTCAAACACCTTATAATTACTACCAACACGCTTCGATTTGTATATGATTTTCCCTGGACTTTCAAGCCTGATGGCAATCACCACACATATAAGCAACGGAGACAACACTATTAATGCACACAAGGAGAATATGATGTCGAAGATACGTATCCCCAACGGCAGCTTGAACAGTTGCACCTTCTCGTCCTTAGCCACACTGTCAAACAGCTTTTGCGACACGAATCCAATCACTTGCATCTTTGTCCGGAAGTCGGCATTAGAGATTTCTGGCGACATCAAGTCATTGAATCCGAGTTTAAGATAATTTGACCGCATACTTTGGCTCATGTCTTTGCTCAACAACACGGCATATACTTTTGCGCACTTCTCCCTCAAAGAGCCGAGTCCCTTGGGATTTACCGCAATAGCAGAACGCTCGATAAACACAATGTTCACCTTGCTGCCATTTTTCGAGAAGTCATCGGCACGCTTTATCGCATCTTCTATCGTGTCATATCGCTTAAGGTTGCCATCCACCAACCCATTCATGCGCTCGTATGTATGTTCAGATGGACCTATATATATCATATCAGTCCCTTAGCGCATTCTTGATTCTTGATTTCAACTCAAGAGGATTGAATGGCTTAACAATATAATCCACAGCTCCTTCCTCAAGAAGTCGGATACGGTCGGAAGTGCTGTCCTCCGACGACAATATTATCACTGGTATATTCTTGTAGAACTCGTTGCTTTTCAAATACTTCAGAAACTCTTGCCCGGTCATCTCCGGCATACGCAAATCGGTGACAATCAAGTCGGGGAGGTCATTATTAGCCAGCCATGCTATACTTTGCAACGGACTTGAATGATACACGCAATCATATTCTTTCAGATGTAGTGAAACGACTTTTGCTATAACGGGTTTATCATCTACAATTAATATCTTTTTTTTCTTTTCCATCTTGATTTTTAATTAAACCAGTGTGCGAATTTTTTATTTTGTAAAATTAATCATTATTTCCATTCATAAGCACAACAGTACTAATTTTAACGTTTTTTTACGCATCAAAATGGCTATGTAACTATTCAGCGATAATGAACATTGAATATCAGTAACTTATAAACGAATATTGCAGCAAAAAGCCTCAAAATGACATTATTCGCCAGAATTTGTATACGTTTAGTTTTGTAACCTATTGATAATCAATAATGTTTTATACGCCTTATCGCTGAATAGTTACATGGCTATTCACATCATACCGAATTGATGATTAGATTTTTTAATTACCCTAAATCAGTCATTCGGATTTGCAAGAAGCGTTTCTCCGCCATTCTCGTCATAAAGACCGATTGGGCGTGGTTAAGGATATTTTATCCCATTACGGTCAAACATGACTTTGTCATATCTGCCCATACCCACTTCATCGAGCGATTTTGCATCGTTATGGTCATTTAGATACCATCGCTTGCTCTCTTTGAATTTAGAATTGGCAAGCGATATTGAATCTACTCTATATGCCGTATTCACGCCACTTATATCCAGCAATGTATGGAATATGACTTTATTGGTTGATACCGCCTTGCATTTATTTGCTATGATATTCTGCCACTGCTGACGGTTCTTTTCTATATATGAATCCGAAGCCCAGAACACGAGCGGCACATGAATTTGATAGCACGACGGCACTGGCGAAGCGTGCAAGAACAGCTTGCGGTCGTCGTCAAAGATGTCCTCGCCATGATCGGATGTATAGACTATGGCGGCAGGTTCATCAAGACCTTGAAGCATAGTTATAAGTTCTTTCAAGAAACTGTCGGTATATCTTATAGTGTTGTCGTAGGCGTTCACGAGCATTTCACGATTCTTGAAATGCGCCGCCATCGCCGTATCGGGCTTGAAACACGCATCATTTTCCGGATAACGCTCTTTATAATTGAAATGCGAGCCATACATATGCAGCACCACAAACACCTTTTGCGCCTTGCAATTTTTCAGTCGGGCAGATAACCGCGGAAGCATCTCTTTGTCATATACATTAGCCTCAAGCGGAAGTTTTTCTTTAACAAATTCCGAGTAATCAGCCTCTTCCCCGAAAAAGTCGATAAACGAATGGTTAGGCCGCTGGTTAGAAATGAATATTGTATAATACCCCGCCTCCTTATAGGCAGTCACAATGCCTTTCTGCTCATATATTTTGTCAAAACACTCAGCCGAGATTGCCGACATTATCATAGGAACGCTCTTATGCGTTGTGTTCGACTCCGATAGCGCGTCACGATATGCCACCACATTTGGCTCTGCGCTCAAATTTGGAGTTGTGTTGCGTCCATAGCCATATATGCCGAAATTGTCGGCTCTTGCAGTTTCGCCTATCACAAGCACATATATCTCCTTTTCATTCTTATCCCGAACCGATGACGAGCCAAATCTGAAATCCTTAGATGTCTCAAAATAATGCTTATTGCTGATTTCCCTATCCACCGCCAAATACAGATTATACGACACATTCACCGGATATATGTCGCAATCAAATGCGAACCCCTTTGTGAAGACAAAGCTCAACAGCAGTAACACTGCACCTGCCCCCATTCCGAGACAAGAATTGCGGCGCTGCCTGTGTAAAAAATCCTTGTCAAGCGTGCGCTTATTCAAGCAGGATTTTATGGCAAGTGCGATTCCTGAGCCATAAAGCCCGAACACTATGACAAGTGCAGGAATGAGGTTGCCGAGAAGTTCCTCTATCTCGCCTGAATTTGAAGTCACGACATTAAGGAACATATCCACAGCTATAACCGAGTTTCCAAACAGATACAGCAGCACTATCTGGAAAGCGTCGAAAAACACAAACAGGAACAATATCCAGAACATTTTTCCCGGCTTTTTAGCCAGTGTGAACAGATACCAGAATATAGAGAACGGCAAAACTATATTGCACACCCTTGTCAATAGCGGCAATGGTTCGGTAAAAAACAGAACAAAATTCGGCAGTGATATCAACAACACAAAAATCGCAAACACCACACGCTGATTATTTGCCCACACCAAAAGTTTGCCAAGTTTACTAAAATGCTTCATTAATATTAAAAATAAATCCATTTTGTCCGCCTTTGCCGAATCCGAGGTCAAGACGCACGTTCACTCTTTTCTTAAATTCCCAACGATACCCAACTCCGAAGTTCGGCAGGATATGCTTAAATGTTTCGCGGTCGTGGAACACGTTTCCTGCGCCAGCCCACACCACAACGCCATTTCTGCGCCAGACGTGCTGCCGCAGCTCGATCTGCGCCGAAAGCATGTGCTTGTCTCTGTAACGGCCCTCATAGTATCCACGCATGGCTCCACGCTCTCCGAGCTTAGCCATCATGGCCCACGACGGGCTTCCGAAATTGAATGCTCCGCGCAAATCCACTGCTATTACTCCACCTTTCCACACTTGCTTATAGGCATCCATCTGGACTTCCGTGGTGCTGAATGCATTGTCATTCCCAAGCCATTTCGGGCGGAACATCTGCGACAAATACACATACACGCCACGACTGGCGTTAGTTATCATGTCGCGAGAGTCATATTGAACAGTGGCTCCAATGCCATAGTTGTGAATGCTCAAAGGCATTCCCTCGAACAGATGCTCGTTCTTCTCTATGTCATGCCCATGAATGTAATCCCATGCAGCCGCAGGACCTATATATAAGTTGCGGCAAAGTCTGAACAAAAAATTAGCCGACACCTTCGACTGGAATCTCTTCATCTTCGATTTATTGTCGTCATTGTCGCAGTTATCATACCCAATGCCCCAATAATATGTAGGGAAAGAATAGAGGTACAAAGAATAATCCAAGCGATACCTGTCTTCAGGAAAGAGGTTGTTGCCCTTGATACCGAGCATCCAAAACCCTACAGTGGAGAAGCTGCCAAACAGAGACACGTTTGACGGCTGCATATCGCGGTCGCAGCCCGACATCCTGTATAATCCTGCCCCCACGAGTCCTATGCCTAACTTCGTGTCGGATGAATAGAACGGACCGCCTATAAAACTCATATCAAACTTTTTGTCATCTTTCTCCTTATTCGCATCGCCGAAATATGCGACCACCTTCTGAAAGAAATTTTTCTTTGCCACAATTGAGTCGACACGCCCTGTGCTGTCTGCACTTAAAGCCCCAGTTCCAGCTTTTGCCGAAACTTCAACCGCAGTATCAGCAGCAACAAAATCCGCTGCTCCTATACCACAATTTGCAGCAACAACAAGCATAACGATAATAACCCAAAACCTCATTGTATATATGTTCATATTTTCTTTTCGAAATGTAAAATTACTAAAATTTGTTCAAATCGCACTTGAAAGAAGCTCCAAAACTTCATTTTTCCGAAAAATTCACCATCTTTTAGTAGCTTTTTCACCACTTCTTTAACCACAGCGAATTGTTTCCAATCTTATTTCTGTAACAATGCTGATATTAATATTGTGCGCCGCATATATCATTTTTTATCCAAATTTAGTAACTTTGCACCCAAAATTTAATTTCAGAATGAATAATTTATACATCAAGCTGTTCCTGACATTTATGAAAATAGGAGCTTTCACATTCGGCGGAGGATGGGCTATGATTTCAATCATCGAAAAGGAGATTGTGACAAAAAATCACTGGATAAACCGTGAGGATTTTCTTGATTTGCTTGCGGTGGCACAATCGATGCCGGGCATATTGGCAGTAAACATCTCGGTCGCAATAGGCGACAATCTTCGTGGAGTGAAAGGCAGCATCGCCGCCGCAGTTGGCACTATCCTGCCGTCGTTCCTGATTATTCTTGCAATAGCAATATTCTTGACACCCGACGCAATTAAGAACAACGAGGTCATAAGCCACATATTCATGGGCATACGTCCGGCTGTAGTCGCTCTTATAATCGCTCCTGTGCTTACCACAGCAAAAGCTGCGAAAATCAATCTGAAAACGGCGATAATCCCAATAGCCGTGGCTCTGTTGATATACTCAAAAGTTCCGTTTATCTCCAATCCTATCGTATTCATTATCCTTGGCGGACTTAGCGGATACATTTATTATGTGAAATATCAAACTAAAAAATTAGCTGACAAAGAAGACAAATAAAATGGGAATATACATAAAACTTATATGGGCTTATCTGAAAATTGGCCTTTTCGGATTCGGAGGCGGATATGCCATGCTGTCGCTCATTCAGCGAGAAGTTGTGGATAGCGGATGGATATCAAGCACCACATTCACCGATATCGTCGCCATCTCACAGATGACTCCGGGGCCGATCGGCATCAATAGCGCGACTTATATCGGATATGTCGTAGGCGGTGGCGTGATTGGCTCAATACTTGCCACAGCAGCAGTGGTGATTCCGCCCTACTTCCTCATCCTTTACACGAGCCACTTTATTCGCCGGCACAAGGACAGCGACATCATAAAGGGCATATTCGCAGGATTGAGACCTGTGGTTGTGGGGCTTATCGCATCGGCGGCATTGTTGCTCATGAATGGTGAAAATTTCGGATATGATCTCTCCGACTGCATCAAAAGCATCTGCATATGCGTAGCATCATTCTGCTGCGTTTTTTTCACAAAGATTCATCCCATTTTCGTGATTATAGCGGCAGGCATCGCGGGATTCTTTATTTATTAATTTTGTAGGCAATGAATTACGAAGACACTCTTCATTTTTTATACACGCAGGTTCCTATGTTTCAGCGCATAGGTGCCGGAGCTTATAAGCCGGGGCTTGACACAAGCGTCAAGCTCGACAATCTTTTTGGAAACCCTCACAAGAATTACAAGACAATACATGTGGGAGGGACAAACGGCAAAGGCTCTGTATCGCATACTTTAGCTTCCATTCTGCAAGAGTCGGGCTACAAAGTAGGGCTATACACATCGCCTCACCTTGTCGATTTCCGCGAGCGCATAAGGGTAAACGGGAAGATGATTCCGAAAAATGAAGTCACTAAATTCGTCGAAAAATATCTGAGCCTCAGTTTTGATGGGTATCCATCTTTCTTCGAGCTGACAATGATGATGGCTTTCGACTATTTCAGCCATGAAAAGGTCGATATAGCAGTCATTGAAGTGGGGCTTGGCGGACGACTCGACAGCACCAACATAATAAGCCCAATCTTGAGTATCATAACCAATATCTCATTCGACCACGTTCAGTTTCTCGGTGACACTCTTCCCAAAATTGCATCAGAGAAAGCCGGCATAA
Source organism: uncultured Muribaculaceae bacterium (assembly GCA_964459845.1). Lineage (GTDB taxonomy): Bacteria > Bacteroidota > Bacteroidia > Bacteroidales > Muribaculaceae > CALZFJ01. The sequence continues at coordinate 51,840 of CAYWOC010000002.1, forward strand.
TAAAGCATAATACACCGGTAGTAATCGGCGAGGCAAGCGGTGAGGTGAAGGATGTTTTCATCAATAAGGCAACTGAGATGGAAGCACCCGCAACATTTGCGCAAGACAGCAATCAGATACTCAGTTCACACCGTGAATGCGGCAAACTCATACTCAACACCATTGGATACGGCACTGTGACAGATGAGCTGTCGGGCGACTGCCAGATACATAACGCCAACACCATTCTCAATGCGCTGCCAATACTCAAATCCCAAGGGTTGCACATCACCGACAATGCAGTGAGACGCGGATTTGAAAACGTATGCGAGATTTCGGGATTAATGGGGCGATGGATGCAGATTGGCTCATCGCCTTGCGTAATCTGCGACACTGGCCATAATATTGGAGGTTTCGAGTACATTGCCAATCAACTGAAAAATGAACAATACTCCACTCTGCACATTGTGATAGGATTCGTCAGCGATAAGGATGCGAATCATATCCTCGACCTTTTGCCACGAAATGCACATTATTACTTCGCTCAGGCATCAGTTCCTCGTGCCATGAAGTGTACAGACCTTGCTGAGCTTGCGAGTAAAAAAGGTTTATGCGGAGCCTCATTCAGCAATGTTGCCGACGCTTATCACGAAGCTCAAAAAAACAGTGCCGCTACCGATTTAATATACGTCGGTGGCAGCACCTTTATTGTTGCCGACTTATTGTCGATGCTTGGCATAAGCCGATAGATAAGCCCCGTGAGCTGTGAACAAGTCCCAAATCGGTCATTTCGATTTGAGCAAGCTAATTATAGCATAGCTATGACTTCTATCTCCACAAGTGCCTGCTTTGGCAATTCCTTTATTGCTATCGCCGAACGAGCTGGAAACGGCTCGCTAAATTCGCTTGCATACACTTCGTTCATTTCACCGAAAAGCGACATCTCGGCAAGATACACCGTGGTTTTAACCACATTGTCGAGTGTTGCGCCCTTGGCTGCAAGTATTGCCTTAATATTTTCTATGGCTTGCTTTGTCTGAGCCTGAATGCCAGCCGGCATCACTCCTGTCTCTGGATTAATAGCTATCTGCCCCGACAAGAACATCATATTGCCAGCCACTACCGCATGGCTATATGGTCCGATAGCTGCTGGAGCGCCAGCCGCTTTGATTGCTTCTTTCATAATGATTCTTTTTTATGTTTGTGTTGTTTATACCGATATTGGCAAATCCTTTATCAGCATTTCCTTTTCTATTTTCACTTTCACCCTATCCGAAATCACCGACATAGCATCGGCAAAATGCGAATCGAGATCTTTGATAAAATTCGATTTTCCTGAGCTTCTCAGCATTTGGCATACGCCTTCCACTGTCATATACTCGACATCAAACGCCGGCAAATAGGCATATTCCCTGTCTTGCTCACCTACCACAGTGGCAAGCATATTCACTTTCACGAGTTTATCAACGACTTTACCTACAAGCCTTATAGGAATATTATATCTTTCAGAGAGTTCCGCTTTAGTATAGGCTCGCTGCTTCCTTTCTTGGCAAAAACGCTTCACTATTATTCCAAGCACCAAAACCGTGACTTCCTCTTTATATCCTTGGGAAATATTCTCTATGTCGTTGCGAAAGCTGAACCTGAATATGTTTTGCGATGAATATGAGATAACCACTCCCGACAGACATATAAGCCACGAAAGCTGCATCCATATAAGGAGTAGCGGCAAGAAAGCAAAACTTCCATATATGGCATTATACTTCGACACATAAATCTGCCCAGTGACAAACAGCCACTGCAACAGTTGGAACGCCGAGCCGCATAATATTCCAGGAATCAGCGCACTCGTGAACCTGACGCGCGTGTTTGGTATCAATATATATGCTCCGGTGAAGAATGCCCACGACAGCACAATAGGTGCCATATCAAGCAGAAAGCCAGCCACTGGCGACAAGAATGTGCCAGAAATTGCCACCGACATAAAGATAGAAATACCGCTTGAGCATATCATCAGCACCGGCAGGATCATAAATATGGCGGTGTAGTCGGTGAGCTTGCGATAGAACGACCTACCTTTCTTCTCGCCCCATATATGGTTGAAGGCATCTTCCACGTTGCCGAGCAAACTCACGAGCGACCAAAGCAGGAATATGATACCTATGCCCAGAAACAATCCCTGCGACGATTGTTCAAGATACGAATCCACAAAAGTAAGCACATTTTTCAGAGCCTCGCTCTGAGATGGGAAAAACTTGAAAAGCTCTGACTGAATTATGTTCTGGAAACCAAATCCCCGACCTATGGCAAATATCATAGCCAGAATTGGGACTATGGTAAGGATAGTGCTGTAGGTCAATGCTCCAGCCTTCTGCTGCAAATTCTTGTCCATAAACGAATTCACCGACAGATTGACCGTCTTCAGCAGATTTATCCACCAAATGCTACGCGTCTCATTCCACACGCCCGAAATGCAGTATTTATAGTATTTCACAAAGACACGCTTCGCCAAATACATCACAATATTTGCTCTTGCTACAATCCTCATAATATTTTTTTACGGACGGCAGAATGATGATTATTATATATGTATTAAAAGTTATGATTTATCTTAATAAAAAAAGACAGCACAGCTATAAGCCGGGTTATGTCACAATGCTCAATGCCATGCTATTGCCGACATTTGATTGTGGTCTGTCATTCATCTGATCGTGATGTCGCCACCACGCTTTAGCAGCCTACCCCTCGGCAATGGACGAGTAACCCTTAAATGCCGATATACTTGACCTTGCAACTCATAAGATGTGCGGCATGCGGTGTTGCCATCGCACCCGGTGGGCTCTTACCCCGCCTTTTCACCCTTACCGCCTTGCGGCGGCGGTCGTTTTCTGTCACATTATCTCTACCCTCACAGATAGCTTCCCGTTAAGAAATATGATACTCTATGTTGCCCGGACTTTCCTCACGCCACATAAATTGGCGAGCGACAGACCGCCATACTGTCTCATTTGATGCAAAATTAGGAACTTTTCTCCAATTACCAAAATTATAGCGGCAGTTATTCTTCAATATCGGCTTTCACGGGTAACCATGCCCAGAATAGCGAGCCTTTACCTTCTTCCGTTTTCACATTGATTTCTCCGTGCATCTCATCGGTGATAGCCTTGCATATCGCCATTCCAAGCCCCGTGCCTTGCGCAAAATCATTCAGTTTATAGAATCGCTTGAACACCGTACCCACTTTTTCGGGCGAAATACCTATGCCCGTATCTTCACAATACAGCCGCAGTCCGTCGTTCACATATTGATAGCCGAATTTTATATGCCCCTCTGTTGTGAATTTTATGGCATTTGTCACAAAATTAGTCAGAATCTGTGCCACACGGTTTTTGTCAAGCACCACATAGCAATGCCTGTATTGGCTTTCTCTGACAAGTTCTACACCGGGGCTTATTTTCCGTTGTTTCAGTGATGCATATAGCGACTCTATCAGCTCCGTCACGTCAAACAGCACAGGCTTCAAGTCAATCATGCCAGCCTCTATTTTCGACAAGTCAAGAATATCACCTATAAGACGCAGCAGCAGCTCGTTGTTGTTGCTTATTATATTCCAATATTCCTCCTTGTCTTCCGGGTCATCGCTGTCTTTTATAAGCTCTGTGAAGCCTACTATCGCATTCAGTGGTGTGCGTATCTCATGGCTCATATTAGCAAGGAATGCCGATTTCAGCTTGTCGGACTTCTCAGCCTCTTTCTTTGCTTCAAGCAGTTCTTCCGTCTGTCGTTGAAGTTGCGCACTCTGCTTAATCAGCAGCCGATTGGATCTGCGGTTCTTGACATACAGCGACACTGCAAATATCAATGTCCCGAGGATCACCACCGCAAATGCTATCAGCACTACGATATAGAATCTATACTTTTGCAGTGCGGCATCCTTATTGCTTATAATATGGCTATCCATAGGCAACTGAAACTGGCGTATGCCATACTTCTCCATCATTGTCTCGTCAAACCAGAAGTGGTTGCTGTTCCTGACCACTTTCACGCCATCGGTTATCCCCTTGTCATAATTGTGTATGTCATCGAGTATTATATCCACGTTGCCCTTAAAATCAGGATAAAAACCTCCTATAGCAATCGTACCGACACCGACACCCGAAATCGAGAATATCGGCAAATCCTTTCTTGATCCGAGCATCTTTGTCAGAGTGTCATGCAGTGTGAACGTCCCGTTGTTGTCCACACGCCATGTTCCTATAAAGATGGCTGTATTCTTGCTCAGTCCATCCACCACTTTCTTCAGTTCATCGACGCTATTCGTGCGCCCATCAAGCAGGACGTAATCCAAATTAGGGAACTGCTCCATCATCACTTTTTTGAACAATGCAGCCATAGACACACCGCCATAAGTGCAATCTGTGAGCAGTGCTATTCTTTTTGTGTCAGGATAAAGCAATTTCGCCATTTTCACATTCTCGGCTATGTCGAAATGATTAAACCGTCCCCCCACATGGCCAAGCGAATCGGCAAGCTCTATCATATCAATACTTTTAGGATTGTAGTTTTTCAAATCTGCCCCGATTGGCGGAACAAGCACTCCATTGTCCGACACAAAACATCCATAAAATGGGATGTCGCACTTCTCTTTTCGGCTCAAAAACGTAGCCCACGCTTCTTGCCCCAGCAATATCAAGCCTTTCAAGCTGCCCTTATTGTGTTTTTTTAATATTCTGTCGAGCGAAGTCCACCACTGGTCGTAGTCGAGGAATGTGCCGCAGTTCATGTTTTCCATTATCAAATTATATCCGTATCGTTTTTCCTTGTCGGCACTGTCAATCGCCTTCACAAAATCCGTCACTCGCTTCGAGTCCGGCGAATATGAAGTAATCACCAGCACATCATTTGATGCTTTGCCGGAGTTTTCATTATCAGGCCACACTTCAGGCACACACAGCACGGATACAATCAAAAACACTACTATGCGCAACGGTACATATGCTAAGACTTTCTTGAACATTATCATTATGTTTTGGTATATTACAAGGTTACATCCCAGCTCTATCTCTCACTGCCACACGCCTCATTTGAACGCCAGTGACAGAATAAGAATCTACCACATCCCCCTATGCGGATATCCCGATAAAGACAACACACTTCGAAATGCAGAATTTCAATCTCTCTTGGGAATTACGCCAAGATGCATCTTATCTTGATGCAAAGATAATGTATTAGAATTGTATAGAAAAATAAAACACATTTTTTTTGCTATTAATTTGTGTTACAGCAATACATCGGGCTATTTGTTTTTATCGGGAGCCAATGCCCTCATGGCATTCAGCACTGCAAGTACCGTGACACCCACATCAGCAAACACTGCCATCCACATTGTAGCCAATCCAAATCCGGCAAGCACGAGCACAAGCGCCTTAATGCCGATTGCTGTCCATGCGTTCTCCTTTGCTATCCTTATAGTATATCGTGATATACTTATCGCCGCAGCTATTTTAGATGGCTTGTCATCCATCAGCACGACATCCGCAGCCTCTATCGCAGCATCCGACCCAAGTCCACCCATAGCGATTCCGACGTCGGCACGAGCCAGCACAGGAGCATCATTAATGCCGTCGCCGACAAATGCAAGTTTCTTGCCATCATCCAAGCCTTTCAATGCCACCTCCAGCAATGCCACTTTATCCGACGGCAGCAGTTCTGCATGGCACTCATCAATGCCAAGCTCACTTGCCACATTTTCGCCCACCTCCTTACGGTCGCCCGTAAGCATCACCGTTTTTTCTATGCCAAGAGATTTCAGCTCTTTTATTGCATCAAGAGAATCGGCTTTCACTTTGTCGGATATTACAATATGCCCCACATATTCACCATCAACAGACACATGAATAACCGAGCCAATCTTGTGGCACGGATGCCACTTTGCACCGACGGCTTCCATCATAGCGGCATTTCCCACACACACTATTTTCCCGTTCACCACGGCACGCACGCCATGCCCAGCTATCTCTTCCACACTCTCCACACAGCAGTCATCATGCTCATTCGGATATGCGTTTCTCAAAGATATTGCTATCGGATGTGTAGAAAAGCGCTCGACATGCGCAGCCAGATGCAGCAATTGCGTTTCACTGATATTGTCAGGATGCACAGCCTCAACCTCAAACTGACCTTTAGTCAATGTACCAGTCTTATCAAACACAACAGTCCTGACCTTAGACAAAGCATCCATATAATTTCCGCCCTTTATCAATATTCCATTTTTAGACGCGCCACCGATTCCGCTAAAGAACGTAAGCGGCACAGATATCACAAGGGCACAGGGACAAGACACCACCAAAAACGTGAGCGCACGGTTAAGCCACACAGGGAATGAGTTTAGATAATCAGCACAAAACACAGGAGGGATAAAAGCTATCGCAATCGCCATATAAACAACAATCGGAGTATATACTCTTGCAAACTTTGATATAAAAGTCTCGCTTTTCGACTTATTTTCACCGGCATCTTCCACAAGACTTATTATTTTTGATGCCGTTGACTCCCCGAAACTCTTGGTCACCTTCACTTTCAGCACCCCCGACACATTCACGCAACCAGAAAACACATCGTCACCCATTTTCACATCACGAGGCAAGCTTTCTCCTGTTAGAGCCAGCGTATTCAAGCTCGAATCGCCTTCAGCCACTATGCCGTCAAGCGGGATTTTCTCTCCCGGCTTTACCACTATCACCTCTCCTATAGCGACCTTTTCTGGCGACACCTCAACCACATTACCGCCACGCTCCACATTGGCAACATCTGGGCGTATATCCATAAGGTGTGATATGGATTTCCGGCTGCGGTTCTCGGCATAATCCTCAAAAAGTTCACCCACCTGAAAAAACAGCATCACAAAAACCGCTTCAAGAAATTCAGCATCCATACCCGGCAAGAATCCTATTGTCAAAGCTCCTACCGTCGCAATACACATAAGGAAATCTTCGTTGAATGTCCTGCCTTGCATAACACCCTCTATAGCCTCCCATATCACATCATATCCAATCAGCAAATAAGGCACAAGATACATGACCAGTTGTTGCCACATTGTCATATCAACCAGCCTCTCCGTCACTGCAGCACATATCAGCAATATCGTAGTAGCTATAATTCTCAATAATTTTTTATTTTTCATAATACAAACCTCATTATATGGTTAAACTTTCTTGCCACAAAATTAGCATAAAACTTTTGCAACCAAGTTGCAAAGTCAAGTTCACAACTTTTCTCAACGGCAAAAACGGTCATAAAAGCTATTATCACTTTCACCAATTACATTCATCACAATTATTTTTTCACTCATCTTAATACTTTACGCCTTAATATATACTAAATACGCAATATCTCTATTAAATTAGTTTAAAACATAGCATTTTGTGATACAACATATCAAATATTATTCTACTTTTACGGCAGATTTTAAAAGTTAATTTTTAACTAATGATTTTTTAAAACAGAAAATAATTTAACAATAAGGCTTTATGAAACAAACAAGTAAATTCGCACTTATCATCTTTGGTGCATCAGTTTTTGGGTCGGCGACTACAATATTCGCAACATCTGCAATGAAGAAGGCCGGGACTTTTAGCGACAGCTATATTCCATCGAGCGAGCAAACTCAAGACAACGGATTTATCCGCACAGCAGCCCGCGTGCCATCTATCGACACCGATTTCACCGTAGCTGCCGAAAAGTCGATAAACGCTGTCGTCAGCGTGAAGACATTTGCCACCCCCAAAGCGCAGCAACAGTCTAACGGATTCTTTATGGATCCTTTTGAATTTTTCTTCGGACCTAACAATGGCGGCTCACAACGCCGTCAGCAACAGCAGCAACAAAGCCAAGACCTTAAACCTCAGCAGCTCGGACTTGGCTCTGGTGTCATCATCAACCCTGACGGGTATATTGTGACAAACAACCATGTAATAAGCGGCGCAGAGAAGGTGGAAGTGACCCTCAACGACAACCGCACATTTAATGCGAAGATCGTAGGCTCAGATGCCACATCCGATCTTGCTCTTCTGAAAATCGAAGCTAAGAACCTCCCGACAATTCCATTCGGCGACTCCGACGCTATCAAAGTAGGCGAATGGGTACTTGCCGTTGGCAACCCGTTTGGCTTCACTTCTACAGTGACCGCCGGCATCGTCAGCGCAAAGGCCCGCAGCATCAGCCAAGCCACTCACGGACGTAGCATGGGCATCGAATCTTTCATACAGACAGATGCCGCAGTCAATCCCGGCAATAGCGGTGGCGCACTTGTAAACACCAGCGGCGAACTCGTAGGCATCAACACAGCGATATATTCCCAGACTGGCAACTACGCCGGATATTCATTTGCTATCCCTTCGGTTCTTGTAAAAAAAATCATCGACGACATCAAGCAATACGGAGCTGTTCAGCGTGCCGTCCTTGGCATCCAGTTCACAGAGCTTACAGCAGAAATGGCAGAAGAGAAGAAAATCACCGCCACCAACGAAGGTATATATGTAGCTAAAGTCACCGACCGCAGCGCAGCAATGGAAGCCGGACTGAAAGAAGGCGATGTGATAGTCAAGATTAATGGCAACGATGTGAAGAACAACGGACAGATGATGGAGCAGATGAACAAACTCCGTCCTGGCGATGTGGCTACATTCACCTACATCCGCGACAACAAGACACGCTCCACAAAAGTCACGCTGAAGAACAACCAAGGCAGCACTTCCATCACCAAGGCCTCAGATGTTATCGACCTCGGCTGCTCATTCAAGAAGCTTTCTGGAGAAAAGAAAAAGGATCTGCAAATCAGCAATGGTGTGGAAGTTGCCGGACTTAAAGCGGGTAAATTCAAGAATGCAGGCATCAAAGAGGGATTCATTATCACCGACATCAACAATGTGCCAGTATCATCACAAGAAGATGTAGAAAACATCTACAACTCAATAATGAAATCTACCGAGAGCGATAAGGTTATGTTCATCACCGGCATTTATCCTACCGGGGCAAAGAAATACTATGCAGTAGATTTGTCTGACGAGTAACACGCAAAACAATAAGACATCAACACAAAAAAAAGAGGAGTTTTCCCGATGAGCAAATGGGGGAAACTCCTCTTTTTTACCTCAAAACAGCATTCTGACTTGAGGACAATTCACTGAATCATAACTTTCCACTTGCAACACACAAGCTTTTTTCGTATTTTTGCAAAATATAATTATAAATTCACACACTCCAACTATATGAACAAGGTTAAGACTATAGCATCCTCCATAGCTATCGCTGCACTTGCAATGCCCTTTTGCGCATGGGGAGATGGCAACATCACATCCGATATGCTAAAGAAATATCGTCAATCCATAAGCAACGAGCCGTCTTCCAAGGCGTTGCGCAATGCTGTGGCACATTCTTCTATAGCCGACTTATCGACAAGCATAAGCTCACTTTCGGCCGTAAACGACGATTTCACCTATACAGTTCCGACCAAAGGGATAACCAACCAGCAGTCTTCCGGCAGATGCTGGCTTTTCACTGGCATGAACGTGTTGCGTTCCAAAGCCATCAACAAATTCGACCTACCCGAGTTTGAACTTTCGCAAGTATATCTTTTCTTTTACGACCAGCTTGAGAAGTCGAACCTTTTCCTTCAAGGCATCATCGACACACGCCAAAAGCCTATGGACGACCGCATGGTCGATTGGCTGTTCAGCAACCCACTGAGCGACGGCGGCACATTCACCGGCGTTGCCGACCTTGTAATGAAATACGGTGTAGTTCCAAAGGATGTAATGCCTGAAACATATTCCGCGAACAACACAAGCCAAATCAGCATGTTGCTGAAATGGAAACTGCGCGAGATGGGGCTTGAACTGCGCGACCTCAGCAAGCAAGGCAAAAGCACAAAAGCTCTGCAAGCAAAAAAAGAGGAAATGCTCGGCATCATATACAACGTCCTGACCCTTGCCTACGGAATACCACCTACCGAATTCACTTGGAGCCGACGTGACAAAAGCGGCAACATCATATCCACTAAAAGCTACACTCCGAAATCGTTCTACAAAGAGCTATGGGACGGTGAAGACCTATACGACAATTACATAATGGTGATGAACGACCCTTTGCGCGAATATTATAAGGTATATAGAATCGACTACGACCGCCATACATACGACGGACACGACTGGCTATATCTGAACCTTCCGACCGAAGAAATTAAGCCTATGGCTATCGAATCAATAAAAGATTCCACTGCAATGTACTTTTCATGCGATGTGGCAAAATACCTGAACCGCGAAAACGGCACACTCGACCTCAACAATTTCGACTACGAGTCGCTACTTGGCATAAAATTCAATATGGACAAGAGTCAGCGCGTCCAGACTCACGCAAGCGGTTCAAGTCATGCCATGACTATGATTGCTGTGGATTTAGACAGCACAACGGGTAAAGTGAACAAGTGGATGGTAGAAAATAGCTGGGGAAAAAATTCCGGGCATAAAGGCAAACTGATTATGACCGACAAATGGTTTGACGAATATATGTTCCGCCTTGTCTTCAACAAAAAGTATGTTCCCACAAAATATCTCGAAATGATGAAGCAGAAGCCTATCCTTCTTCCTGCATGGGATCCAATGTTCTTGAATGAAGAATAAACAGTTTCTCACATCATCTTTTCAGATTTTTCACGCCACAAGCACGATTTAACATTAATTAATGCGTGCTGCACATAATTTTCGCACACTTTTTGCGTTAATTATTTTGTGCATTGGTAGATTATCAATACCTTTGCAAACTTTTTTCTCTTTATAACTTATGAGACAATTAAAGATTTCAAAATCAATCACCAATCGCGAGAGCGCATCACTCGACAAGTATCTGCAAGAAATAGGCCGTGAAGAGCTGATTTCAGTGGAAGAGGAAGTGGAGTTGGCTCAAGCGATTAAAAAAGGTGACCAGAGGGCTTTGGAGAAATTGGTGAGAGCCAATCTGCGTTTCGTAGTCTCTGTGGCAAAACAGTACCAGAACCAGGGATTAAGTCTCCCCGACCTAATCGACGAAGGTAATCTTGGCTTGATTAAGGCTGCCCAGAAATTTGACGAGACAAGAGGTTTCAAATTCATCTCCTATGCCGTATGGTGGATTCGTCAATCTATTCTTCAGGCTTTGGCTGAACAGTCTCGAATTGTACGTCTGCCGCTCAACCAAGTTGGCTCACTCAACAAAATCGGAAAAGCTATCGCCAAATTCGAGCAGGAGAATGAACGCCGCCCTTCTTCGGAGGAACTCGCTTCTCAGACTGACATTCCTGTAGATAAGATTTCCGACACCTTAAAGGTTTCCGGCAGACACACGTCTATCGATGCTCCTTTCGTGGAAGGCGAAGACAACAGTCTTCTTGATGTCTTGACTAACGACGATTCCCCCTTGGCAGACTCTTCGCTGAATCAAGAGTCTCTGTCGAAAGAGGTGGACCGCGCTCTTAACCAGCTCCATGAGCGCGAACGCGACATCCTCAAGATGTTCTTCGGAATTGGCTGCCAAGAAATGACTCTCGAAGAAATCGGAGCAAAATTCGATTTGACACGTGAACGTGTACGCCAAATCAAGGAAAAGGCAATCCGTCGCCTGAAAGGACAAAAGAGCCACTTATTAAAGTCATATCTTGGCGACTAATATTTTGCGCCAAGAATTTATCGTACTACGGTCACTCACAATTCAGTGGGCGACCGTTTTCTTTTTTGCCGCAAACACTATGCAATCTCACACTTTTATATTACTTTAGCGAAAAATTTCACAAAATCACTGTCACACATAATGAAAAGCAGAATTGTTTTCTCCATATTAATATCTTTCATCGCCGCATTTTCATTGGCCGCAAAAAACGATGCAAACACCACACCTCACTCCACATCAAGCTTCATGAAGCATTTCACTTGGGGTGTAGATGCCGGTAGTTCTATTGACATTTCCAACAACGACTTATCAACCATCGACACAGAAGCCTTTTTCGGCTACAAGAACAATATTGTCCAAGCTCTCGGTGTTGGCGTGGGACTTCACAGCGCACTCGGCAACAGTTTTACGCTAATACCCGCCTACGCAATCATACGCACCAACTTGTCGGCAAACCGTCCTCTATGCTTTGTGGAAACAAGATTAGGCTACTCTTTCAATTCGTTCAATGATGGAGAAAGCCAAAACGGCATATACTGCTCCGCCGGACTTGGCTTCAACCTCTACACTTCCGAGAAAGTCAAGTCACACATAGTATTATCCTACTCCTTCTCGGGACTTAATGCCATAATAGCCGAAAACTACACGAGATATGAGCACAGCCTTAGCGCAATGTCAGTGAAAATTGGCATCAGCTTTTAGCTCAATATCCGCAAATCATTAAGAATTTCCACCACAATACGACCAATTTATCACAAAATAACCGTTTTTTATTACGATTATTTTGAATTGTCTAACATTTTGCATTATCTTTGCAAAACGATATTCGGTCTTTCTTCACTATACATTGACAGAAAGACTGTTTTTTTATAATTTAAAATAACTATTATATGAGCAATCGCCTATTCATTTTTGACACCACTCTACGCGACGGAGAACAGGTTCCGGGCTGCCAGCTCAACACTGTAGAAAAGATTCAAGTTGCAAAAAAACTTGAGGAACTCGGTGTTGATGTCATTGAGGCAGGCTTCCCTGTGTCAAGTCCCGGCGACTTCAATTCTGTGGTTGAAATATCAAAGGCTGTGACATGGCCCACGATTTGCGCTCTAACCCGCGCTGTTGAAAACGACATAAAAGTTGCGGCCGAAGCTCTGAAATATGCAAAAAGAGGACGCATACACACCGGAATCGGCACTTCCGACTACCATATCCGATACAAATTCAACTCCACTCGTGAAGAGATTATTGAGCGGGCTGTGGCTGCTGTGGCTTGTGCAAAAAAATATGTGGAAGATGTGCAATTCTATGCCGAAGATGCCGGCAGGACCGACAATGAATATCTTGCGCGCGTGGTAGAGGCTGTCATAAAGGCAGGAGCCACCGTAATCAATATTCCCGATACCACAGGATATTGTCTGCCAGAGGAATTTGGCAAAAAGATTAAATATCTTGTTGATCACGTCGATGGAATCGACAAGGTGACAATAGCCACACACTGCCACAACGACTTGGGTATGGCTACAGCCAATACAGTGGAAGGAGTATTAAACGGAGCCCGCCAAGCCGAAGTCACAATCAACGGAATCGGCGAACGTGCTGGCAACACTTCGCTCGAAGAAGTGGCTATGATATTCAAGAGCCATAAAGAACTCGGCATCACCACCAACATCAATACACCGAAGATATACAATACAAGCCGACTTGTGTCGAGCTTGATGAATATGCCAGTCCAGCCAAACAAAGCTATTGTGGGGCGCAACGCCTTTGCCCACTCTTCAGGTATCCATCAAGATGGCGTGCTGAAGAATCGCGAGAGCTATGAAATCATCGACCCAAAGGACATCGGCCTCGACGAGAACTCGATAGTACTCACAGCCCGCAGCGGAAGAGCTGCTTTGAAGCACCGTCTGCACACCCTCGGCATTGAGCTTGACAAGGATGCGCTCGACAAGGCCTACGAAGGATTCCTCAAACTTGCCGACCGCAAAAAAGACATCAACGATGACGATGTGATGATGCTCGTGGGCAAGCATCTGAACAAGGATGCACGCATAAAGCTCGACTACCTGCAAGTGACATCCGGGGTCGGTCTGCAATCGGTGGCAAGTGTGCGTCTTGACATCGCTTCCGAGAAATTTGAGGCATGCGCATCGGGCAATGGGCCGGTTGATGCCGCCATCTCTGCCATTAAGCAGATTATCCACCGACAGATGGTGGTCAAGGAGTTCCTCATCCAAGCTATTACCAAAGGCAGCAACGATGTGGGCAAAGTCCACATGACTGTGGAATATGACGGCAATTCATATTATGGATTCTCTGCCAACACCGACATTGTGGCAGCTTCTGCCGAAGCATTCATCAACGCTATAAACAAATTTGTTCATTAAAAAACTTCTTTTTTCTACTATCATCAATTATGAATACTTTATTCGACAAAATATGGGATGCTCACGTCGTAAACCTTGTTCCCGATGGCCCCACTCAACTGTACATCGACCGCCACTACTGTCATGAAGTAACAAGTCCACAAGCATTCAACGGACTTAGGGAACGTGGCATAAAAGTTTTCCGACCGGAAAAGACATTCTGTTCGCCCGACCACAACATCCCCACCATGCATCAAGACCAGCCCATAAAAGACCCTGTGTCGCGCAATCAGGTTGAGACGCTTACGAAAAATGCCAACGAATTTGGTGTCACTCTATTTGGCTTAGGCAACCCCAAGAATGGCATAATCCACGTCATAGGTCCCGAAAATGGGCTTACACTCCCGGGATACACCATCGTATGCGGCGACAGCCACACATCCACTCACGGAGCTTTCGGGGCTGTAGCTTTCGGCATCGGCACAAGCGAAGTTGAGATGGTTCTTGCATCGCAATGTATCCTCCAGCCAAAGCCAAAGACTATGCGCATCACTGTGAACGGCAAGCTCAAGCCATTTGTCACAGCAAAGGACATTGCGCTCTACATCATTGCCAAAATGACTACAGGAGGGGCAACAGGATACTTCGTGGAGTATGCCGGAGAAGCCATCAGCAACTTGTCGATGGAAGAACGCATGACTGTGTGCAACCTCAGCATCGAAATGGGTGCCCGCGGAGGTATGATTGCTCCCGATGAGACGACTTTCGCCTACGTCAAAGGTCGTGAATACGCCCCCAAGGGAGAGGCTTGGGACAAGGCTTTAGCCTATTGGAAGACATTAAAGAGCGACGATGATGCAGTATTCGACAAAGAGATCGTATTTGATGCCGCCGACATCGACCCGCGTATCACCTATGGCACTAATCCCGGAATGGGAATGGGCATCGACGAAGCCATTCCTGAGCTTGACGATATAGATGAGGCCGGAAAAATATCTTTCACGAAATCGCTGAATTATATGGGATTCAAACCAGGGCAAAAGCTCGAAGGACATCCCATCGACTATGTATTCCTCGGCAGTTGCACTAATGGCAGAATAGAGGATTTCCGCGCTTTCGCAAATTTTGTCAAAGACAAGCACAAATCAGGGAATGTAGTAGCTTGGCTTGTTCCCGGCTCTTGGAAAGTCGATGCTCAAATCAGAGAGGAAGGACTCGATAAAATTCTTGAAGCTGCCGGATTTGAGATACGCCAACCGGGATGCTCGGCTTGTCTCGCTATGAACGAGGACAAAGTACCTGCCGGCAAATATGCCGTCTCGACATCCAACCGCAACTTCGAAGGTCGCCAAGGACCAGGCGCAAGAACCATTCTCGCCGGTCCGCTTGTGGCAGCGGCAGCGGCCATAACTGGCAGAATCACCAATCCTCAAAACGTTTAACTATACCCGATTTCATAATATTAAGGACATAGATATACACAGAGTTATGAAAGAAAAATTTGAGACACTCACATCCACCTGCGTTCCACTGCCGATGGAGAACATTGATACAGACCAAATAATTCCAGCCCGCTTTCTGAAGGCGACTTCTCGTCAAGGCTTTGGCGACAACCTTTTCCGCGATTGGCGATACGACAAAAACGGTGAGCCAATCCCGACCTTCGTGCTTAATGATCCCACATATTCTGGCTCGGTACTTGTAGCCGGCAAGAATTTTGGCTCTGGATCAAGCCGCGAACATGCTGCGTGGGCTGTGGCTGGATATGGCTTTAAAGTTGTCGTTTCCAGCTTCTTTGCCGACATTTTCAAGAACAATGCACTCAACAACTGCGTGCTTCCTGTCGTTGTGAGTGAAAAGTTCTTGGCTTCATTATTCAAGTCTATCAACGAAAACCCGAAAGCCACTGTCACAATCAACCTTGAGCAACAGACGATAGCCAACAATGCCACAGGCGAACAGGAGAGTTTCGACATTAACGGATATAAGAAAAGCTGTCTGCTGAACGGTTTCGACGACATCGATTTCCTGCTCAGCAAGAAAGATGACATAGTTGCTTGGGAAAATCTACACGACAATGCAGATTGAACTATTAGACACCACGCTTCGCGACGGCGAACAGACTTCGGGTGTCAGCTTCTCCCCTACCGAGAAACTTAGCATCGCCCGCAATCTGCTCGAAGAGCTTAATGTGCCGCGCATCGAGATAGCATCGGCAAGGGTCTCAAATGGTGAACGCGAATCAGTAAAAAAGGTGTGTTCTTGGGCAAAACGAGCCAATATGCTCGACCGCATAGAGATTCTGGGTTTTATCGACAACGGCATCTCGATTGATTGGATTAAGGACGTGGGAGGCAAAGTGATAAACATGCTCGGTAAAGGTTCTGAAAGACATTGCCGGCTTCAGCTTCACAAGACTCCTGCCGAGCATATCGAGGATATCAAGAGGAATGTGCAGCTCGCCACCAGGAGCGGGCTGGAAGTCAATCTGTATCTCGAAGATTGGTCGAACGGCATTCTCCACTCCCCCGAATATGTATATAACATGATGGACACTCTTGCGGTGCTACCCATCAAGCGGTTTATGCTGCCCGACACCCTCGGAATCATGAACCCAAATCAGGTGTATGAATACTGCAAGCGAATGGTGACACGCTACCCCGACACGCACTTCGACTTTCATGCGCACAACGACTATGACCTTGCCACATCCAATTCATTTGCGGCAGGACTTGTGGGCGTGAAGGGTTTGCACTGCACCATAAATGGGCTTGGCGAGCGTGCCGGCAATGCTCCACTATCGAGCGTTGTCGCTGTGGTTCACGACATGCTGCACCTCTCCACCGGCATTGTTGAGAGTAAAATCAATAAGGTGAGCCACATTGTTGAGTCTTTCTCGGGAGTTCTTGTTCCGGCAAATAAGCCTATCGTCGGAGAAAGTGTATTCACGCAGTGCGCTGGCGTACATGCCGATGGCGACAACAAGAACAACCTCTACTACAACGATCTGCTGCCTGAGCGTTTCGGACGTGAGCGTGAATATGCCCTTGGAAAGACATCGGGCAAAGCCAATATCAAGAAGAACCTTGAGGCTCTTGGCATCGACTTGAGCGAGAACGACATACGGTTGGTAACTCAGCGCGTCATCGAACTGGGCGACAAAAAAGAAATTGTCACGCCCGACGATTTACCATATATCGTAGCCGATGTCCTGAAACAGGACATACAGCAGAATAAGGTGAGAATCATAAATTATGCCCTAAGCCTATCACAAGGACTGCGCCCCACAGCTACGATTAAGCTCGATGTAGATGGGCAGGAATATCAGCAGAGTGCCGTGGGCGACGGTCAATTCGACGCTTTCGTCAAGGCTGTCAAGAAAATCTACAGCGAGAACTTGGACCGTGAGTTCCCGGTATTGACCAATTATATCGTAAACATTCCTCCTGGTGGCCGCACCGACGCTCTTGTCCACACCACCATCTCATGGGAATATAAGGGGCATCAATTAAAGACAAGAGGTCTTGATGCCGACCAAATTGAAGCGGCAATACAAGCCACTCTTAAAATGCTGAACATAATAGAAAATCTTTAACTCAAAATTTATTTATATGAAATTCAAAATTGCTGTTCTTGCTGGCGACGGCATAGGACCCGAAATATCAAAACAAGGTGTAGATGTAATGACCGCTGTGTGTGAGAAGTTCGGCCATGAGGTTGAATATGAATATGCCATCTGCGGTGCAGATGCCATCGACAGGGTTGGCGACCCATTCCCTGAATCTACGTTTCAGACGTGCGACAATGCCGATGCGGTGTTGTTCTCTGCCGTAGGCGATCCCAAATTCGACAACGACCCTACAGCCAAAGTCCGCCCCGAACAAGGCTTGCTCGCCATGCGCAAGCGCTTGGGGCTTTTTGCCAACATTCGCCCCGTCCAGACGTTCAAATGTCTGCTCCACAAGTCGCCTCTGCGTGCCGAGCTTGTTGATGGAGCCGATTTCCTCTGCATACGCGAACTGACTGGCGGCATGTATTTCGGAGAAAAATATCAAGATGATGAAAAAGCTTTCGATACTAATATGTACACTCGCCCTGAAATCGAGCGGATATTGAAAGTGGGATTTGAATATGCGATGAAACGCCGCAAGCATCTCACCGTTGTCGATAAGGCAAATGTGCTTGCATCAAGCCGACTGTGGCGTAAAATTGCACAAGAAATGGCTCCAAAATATCCAGAAGTCACAACCGACTATATGTATGTGGACAATGCAGCAATGCGCATGATTCAGGAGCCTCGCTTCTTTGATGTCATGGTCACAGAGAACACTTTTGGCGACATCCTCACCGATGAAGGCTCTTGCATCAGCGGTTCAATGGGGTTGCTCCCTTCAGCTTCTACAGGAGAAAGCACCCCAGTTTTTGAACCTATACACGGCTCATGGCCGCAAGCAAAAGGCTTGAATATAGCCAATCCTCTTGCCCAAATCCTGTCGGTGGCCATGCTTTTTGAGCATTTCAATTTGAACGAAGAAGGTGCATTAATCCGCAAGGCAGTGGATGCTTCGCTCGACAGCAACGTGCGGACACCAGAAATACAGGTTGAAGGTGGAGCAAAATATGGCACAAAAGAAGTTGGTGAATGGATTGTAAGCTATATCAAGCAAGCATAATAAACGTATTAAGCAGAACTATATAAACGACAAAATAATTCAAAAAGATGAATATCGCCAAGTGCGCATTTTGCACACTTGGCGATATTCGCACTTTTCTCGTTTTTCATGGTAAAATCTTATTCAATCCCATTACATCATAAAGCTATTAAATATTGCTCAAAATATATTATACAAGTGCTTTTCATGATATTTGCTGCAAAGTTACACCACAGGTGTGCCACATTCAGACACACGTTTCTAAATTTATCACAAATCTACATCACATCACTTCGCCATCAACACTTCACCCACTTTTTATCTACATATCACCGCAAATCCACCAAATAGCCAATTTTATTAGTATTATTCATATTTCCTTTACATTATTTTGAACCAATTTGTTTGTCATCTAAGGATATTTGCGTAAATTTGCACGCTAAAAGATAACATTCATTATGAAGCAACGTTTTTTATTCATTCTCTTCTCTCTTGCCGTGTTATCAAGTTGCGGAGAATACAACAGAGTTCTAAAGAGCAATGATTATAATTATAAATACGAATACGCCAAGAAGGCTTTCGAGAAGAAAAAGTATGCGCAAGCATCCACAATCCTCTCCGACCTCATAACCGTGTTCAAGGGAACCGACAAGGCTGAAGAATCGCTGTACTTGCTTGCCTTGAGCTATTACGAGAACAAGGATTATCTCAATTCTGGCGCATATTTCAAATCGTATTACACGAATTACCCCAAAGGACAATATACTGAGCTTGCACGCTTCTACGCCGGATATGGCTATTACCTCGACTCGCCAGAGCCCCAGCTCGACCAAAGCGGAACATATAAAGCGATTGAGGAGCTTCAGGGATTTCTCGACTATTTTCCTAAAAGCGACAAGGTGCCGATTGCGCAAAACGCGATTTTTGAGCTTCAAGACAAGCTTGTGTTCAAGGAGCTTCAAAACGCCCAGCTATATTACAACCTTGGCAACTATATGGGCAACAACTACGAATCGGCTGTAATCGTAGCAAAAAATGCCATCAAAGATTATCCTTACAGCAAATATAAGGAGCAACTTGAGATGCTTATTCTGAAAGCCCGTTATCAGGAAGCTTCTCAGAGTGTCGATGAGAAGAAGGTGGATCGTTTCCGCGTCGTGATTGATGAATATTACTCGTTCATCAACGACTATCCCGAAAGTGAATCAAGAAAAGAGGCCGACAACATCTTCAAGATTGCCAGCCGCTATGTGAAAGAATAATACAAAATACATTAAATAAAAATAGATCAAACAAGATGGACTACAAGAAAACAAATGCTCCGCTTAACACTATTACCCGCGACATGATAAAGCTGTCGGAAGACACTGGTAATGTTTACGAAACTGTTTGCATCATTGCTAAGCGTGCCAATCAGATTGCTGTAGAAATGAAGCACGATTTGGAGAAAAAGTTACAAGAGTTTGCCTCTATGAACGACAACTTGGAAGAAATCTCTGAAAACCGTGAACAGATCGAGATATCACGCTACTACGAAAAACTCCCAAAGCCAACTCTTATCGCAGCACAGGAATATGAGGAGCATAAATTAGTTTATCGCAACCTCGCAAAGGAAAAGGAGAACATGTAAGCAGCTCGCTCCTTCCATAAAAGCATCACGGCAACTATCCCCTCCTGATGGGAATAGTTGCCGTTTTCATAAAAACCGACTGTATCATTTTGTTCAAGCTCAGATTTGCACTATCTTTGCATAAGATAGGCGGCATCTCAGCAAAAACTTCCAAGCGAGCTTGGCGTTTCTGCATTCGATTTGCACTATCTTTGCATTAAAATCATTTCACTGTGGAGAATAAAGAGATTAAAATAAGTTTTTTCAAGAAGCACCCCATAATCGCCAACTTCTTGGCAATATGTGCCACATTCATAGCATTAAGCATTGTCGCGATGCTCGCTTTGAACGTTTTCACCGAACACGGAAAACACAAGACTGTGCCAGACGTGAGACGAATGCCAATCGACGAGGCAACACAGCGCATCGAAAGCGCAGGCTTCAAATGGGAAATAACCGACTCCACCTACAACGACGCTTATCCTCTTGGCTCTATTATTGAGCAAGACCCAAAGCCAAACTCTCAGGCAAAATCTCAGCGCACAATATACTTGAGCGTAAATGCGTCAAGTCCGCGGCTTGTCACCATTCCTGCCCTCAACGACATGTCGATTCGCCAAGGAGAATCCACGCTGCAAGGACTTGGTTTCAAGAACATCAATATCGTGTATCAGCCGTCGCCCTACAAAGACTTGATTCTAAGCGTCACCGTGAATGGCAGGACAATCGAATCAGGCACAAAAGCACCTCTCTCGGCTCAAATCACCATCTCCGTAGGCAATGGAGAGGAGGAAGTTTCATCGTCATCCGACTCAATAGGCGAAAACGGTGAAAATGCAGATTTTATAAATGATTTTGAAAACAACGGAGAATTCTAATATGGAAGATACCGACAACAGCTTATTAGACCCAGAATATATCCAGCCCGACATAACCGACGACGGCAGAGAATTGTGGGAACACTACCACTTCACCGCCGACAAGGGACAGGCTCTGCTGCGCATCGACAAATATCTTGTGGCACGTATCATCAACACTTCGCGCAACCGCGTCCAGCAGGCTGCCGAAGCCGGTTGCATATTCGTAAACGGTAAAGTTGTGAAATCCAACTACCGCGTCAAGCCTCTCGATGAGATAAGCGTGGTGATGGACCGCCCCAAATATGAAAACGAGATTATTCCCGAAGACATTCCTCTCGACATAGTGTATGAGGACAACGACCTGCTCGTAGTGAACAAGCCTGCCGGACTTGTCGTCCACCCCGGACACGGCAATTATTCGGGAACACTTGTGAATGCACTCGCTTATCATTTCAAGGACAATCCCGACTATGACGTGAACGACCCACGCATGGGGCTTGTTCACCGTATCGACAAAGATACATCGGGGCTTCTCGTTGTGGCAAAGACTCCCGACGCAAAGACATCACTCGGGAAACAGTTCTTCAACAAGACCACCAAGCGGCAATATGTGGCTGTAGTGTGGGGTGAGATGGAAGATGCCGACGGCACTATAGAAGGAAATATCGGAAGAAGCCTGAAAGACCGTCTGCAAATGACCGTATTCCCTGATGGAGACATGGGCAAGCATGCCGTCACCCACTACCACACTATCGAGAATCTGCGCCATGTGGCTGTAGTGAGATGCCAGCTTGAGACTGGACGCACGCATCAAATCCGCGTCCACATGAAGCACATCGGGCATCCGCTATTCAACGACGCGAGATATGGCGGCGACAAGATTCTGCGTGGCGTGAACAGCGGGAAATATATGCAATTCATACGCAACTGCTTCGACACTTGCCCGCGCCAAGCTCTTCACGCCAAGACACTCGGCTTTGTCCATCCACGCACTGGCAAACAGATGGATTTCAACAGCGAAATACCCGATGATATGCGCCAGTTGATTTCCAGATGGGAAAACTATGCTCTATCAAAAGATGTTTAAAAATCAAATAAATTCCTCAAATCCTTTATTTATTGAACAATTTATATTAACTTTGGAAATATATATATAATTACTGACGATTATATGGATTGCAAAGAAATAAAAGTTCCTGAAGAATTTTCAGATATATGTCCTTTTAGCGACTCTGTGTTTCAAAGTGAAATGTCGCAATTGGTGACAGAACCAGGTTTCAAACACGCGGTTACATACGTTATGCCAAATGTGGATTACGACCTGTTCTGCAAGCAGCTTCTGAAGATTGACAACAAGCGCGACTTCCAGTTGAAGATTATGCATCCTTTTCTGGAAATGCTTGAACGCAAGACCACAGCCGGAGTTTCATCGGGCGGCGTGGAAAACATCGATGACAATATTCCAAATGTATTCATAACAAACCACCGTGATATTGTATTGGATGCATCTTTCCTTAATATATGCTTAATTCGCCAAAACAAGCCTACCACAGAGATTGCCATAGGCAATAATCTGCTAATTTACGATTGGATTTCGGCTTTGGTGAGATTAAACAAGAGTTTCATAGTGAAACGCGACATGAGCAAGCGTCAGACATTCGAAGCTGCGCAGCAGTTGTCTGGCTACATTCATTTCGCACTCACACAAAAAAAGCAATCGGTGTGGATTGCCCAGCGTGAAGGCAGAGCAAAGGACAGCAACGACCGCACACAAGAGAGCCTAATAAAGATGCTTGCTTTGGGCGGAGGAAAGAATGTGATTCAATCATTGAAGGAAATAAACCTCATGCCGGTGTCTATCAGCTATGAATATGACCCCAACGATTACCTTAAAGCTAAGGAATTTCTTATGAAGAGCAAAAACCCTAACTTCAAGAAGTCGCAGCGCGACGACCTGTTCAGCATGGAGACAGGGCTACTTCAATACAAGGGCAGAGTCCACTTCCAGTTTGCGCCTTGCATCAACGAAGAGCTTGATAAAATTCCTTCCGACATCGACAAAGTGGAATTGGTGAAAACAATTTGCCACATAGTAGATCGCGCCATACATCTCAACTACAGATTGTATCCGTGCAACTACATCTCGCATGATCTGCTTATGAACGAGAGCCGCTTCACCGACAAATACACTGCCGAGGAGAAAGCCGACTTCACAAAGTATCTTGAAGGGCAATTAGCAAAAGTCGATATTGAAGTGACCGACAGCGACAAAGATTTTATGCGACATATGATGCTGACAATGTATTCAAATCCGCTAACCAATCAACTGACAGCACAAGAAGAAACAGCAAAATAAACATAATAATAACAGAACATATAATAGCACAACAATTTATGAGACTACAATTAATTCCAATTATATTGGCAGTCGTTATAAATGCCGCTATTGACGCATATATATATCTAAGACTAAAAAAATCAAATAAACCGAAATGGATGCAGCGCACCCACTTCGGTTTATCTGCTTTATTGCTTATATATATCATCGTAGCAGTGGCACTGCCTCGCCGAAGCATCGACAACGACGGACTAAGGTTAATCATGTGGATGCTATTCAGCTACTTCACATTCTATGTGCCAAAATATTTCGCACTTATCGTAGCTGGAATATGCAATATTCCAAGGCTATTCAAGCGAAAAACTCCGAAATGCACCTCGCTAATCGCTTGCACCATAGGTGTCGTATTGTTTGCGGCCATGTGGTGGGGTGCGCTTGTCACCCGTTCTCAATATGAGGTGAAGGAGGTTACTCTCGAATTCAGCAATCTGCCATATCAATTTGACGGATACCGTATAGCGCAGATTTCCGACATACACTTGGGAACATACGGCTCCGATACCACGTTCATGTCGAAAATAGTGGACAAAGTCAATGAACTTAAACCCGACCTGATATGCTTCACTGGCGACATAGTGAACCGCCAGACAGACGAGGCCTACCCCTTCAAGCCGGTGCTTAGCCGTCTTAATGCCACAGATGGAGTGCTGTCGATATTGGGCAATCACGACTATGGCGACTATCGCAAGTGGGACGCTCCCGAGCAGCGCGAGGAGAACAACCGCAACCTCGCTATCTTCGAGAAAGAATTGGGGTGGAACCTGATGAACAACACCGACACCATCATATCTCGTGGCGAGAACAGCATCTGCATCATTGGTGTGGAAAACTGGGGTGAACCTCCATTCCCTAAATACGGCAAACTCACAGAAGCCCATCACAATCTTAACGACAGCATGTTCAAGATTCTTCTGTCTCACAATCCAAGCCATTGGCGCAGCGAAGTCCTGCCTAAGTCAAACATAGACCTTACGCTTGCAGGACACACTCATGCCATGCAGATGGAGCTTGACCTCTTCGGTTTGCGTCTGTCGCCATCTAAATTCAAATATAATGAGTGGGGCGGCGTATATGAGCAGAACGGGCAGATGCTATATGTGAACATCGGCATCGGCGAAGTGGCTTTGCCTATGAGAATCGGTGCAACGCCCGAAATCACTATTATCACATTAAAAAGAAAACAATAATTTTCATCTTGGATAAAATAGTAGAAATAATTTCTTCGGAACTTGGATTGTCGCAAAAACAGGTGGCAAGCACATGCCAACTGCTAAATGACGGCGCAACGATACCATTCATCAGCCGATACAGGAAAGAGGCTACTGGCGGACTTGACGAAATCGCAATTCAGTCGATAAGCAAGCGTATGGCCGCCCTCGAAGAAATAATAAAACGGAAGGAGTTCATATCAGGCACTATCACCGATGCCGGGAAAATGACCTCTGAACTTGAAAAGAAAATCGCAAGTTGCTGGAATGAGACTGAGCTTGAAGACATATATCTTCCTTTCAAGCCCAAACGCCGCACACGAGCCGAGATAGCCCGTGCTAACGGTCTTGAGCCATTGGCTAAAATCATAATGTCGCAGCACGGCGATGACATTGAATACCGAGCCAAGCGTTTCATAACGGACAATGTCCCCGACAGCGATGCAGCCATAAATGGCGCACTCGACATAATTGCCGAATGGATTTCGGAAAACGAGGCTGTGCGCAATTCCGTGCGTGGCTCATTCCGCCGCACTGCCACCATAACGAGCAAAGTAGTGAAAGGCAAAGAGGAAGAAGGCGAAAAATACCAAAACTATTTCGACTGTCAGGAGCCTCTGCGACGCTGCACATCACATAGATTGCTGGCTATGCGCCGTGGCGAGAAAGAGGGCTTCCTGAAAGTGTCTATCAGCAACGACAACGATACCGCCGTCAGCAATATCGACCGCTTGGTCGTAAGAGGCAATGGAGAGTCGTCGAAGATGGTAGAAGATGCAGCTCTCGACAGCTACAAGCGGCTCATCCGCCCATCCATCGAAACGGAATTTGCCTCATCATCAAAAGAGAAAGCCGATGATGAAGCTATCAGCATGTTTGCACAAAATCTTCGCCAATTACTGTTTGCGCCGCCTCTCGGACACAAGCGCGTGCTGGCTATAGATCCCGGATACCGCACCGGGTGCAAGGTCGTATGCCTTGATGAGCAAGGCAACCTGCTATATAATGATGTCATATACCCTACTCCTCCTAAAAATGATTTTGCAGGCTCAGCCCGAAAGATTTCAAGGCTTGTAGAAACATATAAAATAGATGCCATATCGCTTGGCAATGGAACCGCCAGCCGTGAAACTGAAAAGTTCCTGACATCCCTTCACTTCGACCGCGATGTGAAAGTATATGTAGTCAGCGAAAACGGGGCTTCTATATATTCGGCATCAAAGATTGCGCGTGACGAATTTCCCGACAAGGATGTCACTGTGCGTGGGGCTGTGTCAATAGGGCGAAGACTTATTGATCCGCTTGCTGAGTTGGTTAAGATTGACCCGAAATCAATAGGTGTGGGGCAATATCAGCATGATGTGGACCAAGCCAAACTGAAGCAAGCACTAAATTTCACAGTGGAAAGTTGCGTTAATAGCGTAGGTGTAAACATCAATACAGCATCAAAAGAGCTACTCACCTATGTTGCCGGACTCGGACCGCAATTAGCGCAAAACATAGTGACGTATCGTGCAGAAAATGGAGATTTCAAGTCAAGAAAAGATATACTTAAAGTTCCGCGCATGGGCGCAAAGGCATTTCAACAGTCTGCCGGTTTTCTGCGAATACCTGAAAGCGACAATCCGCTTGACAATTCAGCCGTGCACCCCGAGCGATATGCTCTCGTGGAGCAGATGGCTAAAGATTGCGGATGCTCATTGGGACAACTTATCGGCAAATCGGAATTTCGCAACAAAATCAATCTGCAACGCTATATATCGGATGATGTCGGCATGCCTACACTACAAGACATTATGAGCGAGCTTGAAAAGCCAGGACGCGACCCGAGAAAAGGCGTGAAAGCACTTGAATTCGACGAAAACGTGACCGACATCTCCGATTTGTCAATCGGTATGGAGATGAACGGAATAGTGACGAATATAACCCAATTTGGCGTATTTGTTGATATAGGCATACATGAAAACGGACTTGTCCACATATCTGAATTATGCGACAAATACATATCTTCACCTGCCGAAGTCGTATCGCTCAATCAGCATGTGAGAGTGCGGGTTAAAGATGTAGATACAACAAGAAAACGAATATCATTATCAATGAAAGGAGTTGAACAATGAATATATTAGTAATAAGCATAGGCAGCAACAGCCGCGACCGAGAATGGCAGATGAAGCACGGAATAGAGTGGTTGAAACGCACTCTGAGCAGCACCCAAGTATCAACTACCTACAATTCGGTAGCCATCAACAACCGTGATGCCGATTACCTCAATGCCGTGATGATAGGCAAAACCAAGAAAAGTCTTGACGACATAACCACGCTGCTGAAACAGTATGAGACCGTGTGCGGACGCACACCTGCAAGCAAGCTCGAAGGCTGCATACCTATCGACATCGACATCGTGATGTGGAATGGCGACGTTCTTCGGCAACGCGACTTTGCTCAGCAATATTTCCAGCGCGGCTGGCAAGAGTTGAAAGATGTAGAAATTTAGCTGACAAGCTAATAATCTGTGTGCATACAGCAACAATGAAGATAACGTATATTCATCATAGCGGTTTTGCGGTGGAGTGCGGCTCTGGCATCACGCTCATTTTTGATTTTTTCAAAGACTTGGACAACCTTTTACCACAAATCCTTGAACGCTCAAAATGTGTCTATGTTTTTGTGTCACATTCACATCCCGACCACTACAACCATCGGATATTTAATTGGGCAGAACAATATCCCGGCACCTCATTTTCATATATCATCTCAGCCGAGCTACATAAGAAAATAATGAGGCGTGGCAACCCATCTTTGCCCGATACGGTAATTGCCATGCACCGAAACGAGACTTTTGCCGACAACCGTGTTTTTGTCAGAGCATTAGGCTCTACCGACATAGGCGTGTCTTATTTAGCCACCGTGGGCGGAAAGACAATTTTCCATGCCGGCGACTTGAACAACTGGCACTGGAGCGAAGAATCAGCGCCACAAGAGATAAAATCGGCCAACGGCAATTACCTTGCCATTCTGCGCAGCATCAAGGCCATCGCTCAACACATATACTTGGCAATGTTCCCTGTCGATCCACGCATTGGTGGCGATTTTCCGCTTGGCGCAAGGCAGTTTGTCAGCGCAATCAACGTTGAGCATTTCATCCCCATGCATCAATGGGGCGACTATGCTCATTCTTGCCAATTCGAGCTTTATAGAGCCGCAACAGGATGCTATCATTGTATGCACGACGGCGACTGTATAGATATATAACACACACTCTGATTTAATCATAATTTCAAAGATTATTATATGGATATTAAAGCAAGATTCGACCATTTCAATTTTAATGTCACCAATCTGCAACGCAGTATTGATTTCTACCAAAAGGCTTTGAACCTTACAGAGAAAAGCCGCATCAACTCGGCTGATGGCGCTTTCACTATTGTATATCTCACTGATGAGGAAACTGGTTTCCTCCTTGAACTGACATGGCTGAAAGACCATCCGCAACGCTATGACCTCGGTGAATGCGAATTTCACTTGTGTATGCGTGTAGCCGGCGATTATGATGCCATGCGCCAATATCACAAGGATATGGGTATTGTATGCTTCGAGAATGATGAAATGGGGCTATACTTCATTGAGGATCCCGACGGATACTGGATTGAAATACTTCCACTAAAACAGTAACCATAAACGACCAACAACTATGGCAAGCAACCGACGATTTATTATGCGCACATTAGCTGTTATAGCTATAATTTTGGCGATTGTCTATATCATTATGCCTATCGACTTCGACGGACCTATGGTGGGAATCATTGATGACTTTTTCATCTTTATGGCAGCATTCTGCTTCTGCCAAAGCCAATTCATCAGCCCCTCTAAAATCAGTGCAAGACGCTCTTTGAGCATAATATCACTCATCTTCCTTATATTAGGTATTATTTGGGTCGGTGTACTGGCGTTCTCCCCTATACAAGATTGGGTAGCATAGCATATAACGCTGTGCCACCCAATCCGTTTTTCCGTTTGCTAAGATTGATATCCCACTCTCTTAGTGCAACAATGCATCGAGCCTACACCAAGAGTTCTGATATGCCATTAGTGTTTCGGAGCTAAATCTTCTCGACATTTCGGGCATTCACCCAAGCACGATGCTGCTCATCGGCTTTCACATCAAGCCATGTATCTTTCACACCCGATTGCGACGTATTTGTCAAAGAGTCCACTATCTCAACTTTCGTGCCTTCATTGAGCAGGAATGCCTCCTCGCTCTTATCCTTTGGAATGCGGGGCGATGTGCTGAGTGTCACAGATGGAACTGTAACTATGGCGTAATCATGACTCACTGCACTCGCATGTGTATAGAAAGCACACACATTTGCCAATATCGACAATATGAGCAGTATTCCTCCTCCAAAAAATCCTATTTTCCTTAGCGCGACAGCATCCATAAATATGTATATCAATATCGCCCCGACAAACAACAGGAAGCAAATCACGCCTAACCATCCCCATGTGTTTGACGATGTGCGTTTCACAAAACCGCCTATTGTGTCGCTGAAAAAGGTCGTGCCGCGATCCACCTTTAGCTGAATCTTGTCGTTCACAAATTCAAGGTTGGTTCGAGCATCATCATTGCTCGGGTCGAGCATAAGCGAACGTTCATAATACAATATAGCCTTGCCCATATTGCCCAAACGATAATATGTGTTGCCCATATTATAATACAGCTCGCTCGATGTGCCATCGGCGGCGGCAGCCTCCTCATACAATTTTATCGCTTGGTTAAAATCATCCTTCTCGTATGCAGCATTAGCCTTTGCCACAAGCGACGAGACAGTGTTCTGTGCATCGGCATTGATATTGACCGATGCCACTACAAGCATCAATATTATTGATAGAATTGATTTCATATTCATCTGTTAGGATTTTTTCCGTTTTGTATTCTCTAATTTATCCATCACATCACTTGCGGCATTGAACACCGTTTGAGTGTCGTTTCCGCTCAATTCGGGAGCATATTGTGCAAATTCGCATTTATTAAGCACATCCATAACAGCCGCTATGTCACTTTCCGCCACTCCATATTTAGCAAGTTCCGCCTCTATGTTCTCCTTGTTGAGTTCCGACACCTGTATGCCGAGTTTATCGCTCAGATATCCCCACAACGCTTTCAGCATCTCAGCATAGAACTTATTATTGTCGCCCGACTTCATATACTGCTGAGCCACACGCAGACGCTTCTTCGCCACCTTGTTTGCCCGCTTGGTCTTCATAAGCTGCATATCCGAGCGCGCTTTCAGTGTCTTCCGATAGTAGAACAATATTCCAGCAAAGATAAGCAACGGAATAATGTACCATAACCAGTAGCCTGATCCTTCCACAAAATATTCGTGTGTCTTCTGAAGTCTCAAATCGCCAACTTTTATGTGAAGTATGTCACGGTTTTTCTGCTCTATGCCTTTCTTGGCTGATGCAGGAGTGCCATTGCCTTTAGCCACTGTCAATTCATACTTAGGAGTAGTGACAGTTACATATTTCTTGGTCGCTGGGTTGAAATATGTGAACTCAGTTCCTTGAATCTCATATTTACCTACAAATTGCGGTATGAACGTATAGTCGATACTTGCCGTTCCGCTCACTGTATTGCCTGCCGGCTTTGCATTTACATTATTTTGTGGATCATACACATCAAATTGTGAGGGGAATCCTATCACTGGCGATTTCACATATTTTATGTTACCCGACCCTTTGATTATATACGAATATGTGGCAGCCTCATAGGTTTTCAGTACCTGTGGTTTGATTTGAGTAGTTACCGTAAAATTACCCACAGCCCCATTGAACGATGCCGGCTTTGGTGTCGGCAATGGAAGAATATTCACCGTGGCTGTATTTGACTTCACTTTAAGTTGCTTCTCAACAGGCTGGCGCACGGTGCCAAACATTGTCCTATATGTGTCAAACTGAACCACAGTCACGTCGTAGGTTCCAGATGTGATAGAGAGTTTCCCCGACTGCTGCGGAAACAATATGCACTTCTTCAGCTCCGCAACCATATAATTCTCGCCTCCCACTCGCTCCACTTGGTTCAAATTTGGTGATACAGGCAAGTCTTCTATCAAAAATCCATTGAACGATGGCTGAATGTTTGCTATAAACTGCGAAATCTGATATTTAGTGTATAGCTTTATCGTGCATACCACAGCTTCTTGCTCATATACATTCTCTTTCGACATGTTTATTCTCACAAACAAGTCTTTCGAGTCCACCTTCTTGTCCGACGACTGGGTGCTTGCATCATCAAATTGCACACTCTGCTGCTGATGCTGACCGCTGGCAGAGCGGTCTGGCGGAAGAATCTCGATTGTGAATGGACGTGATGTGTAGCGTTTGCCGTTCACCATCACAGACGCAGCTCCCACTTTATATGTACCAGCCTTCACAGCCTTATACATCATTGTGTATTCCTGAGTGGAGCTGCTTGAGCTGACACCATTCACCCACTGCTGGCTATACGACGATGACACAGCCGGTCCATATAACTTTGTCGCGCCACCCACTTCAGGAGCGGTGAAGCCGCTGCCCTCCGCATTACGCAATGTATAGGAAATATTGAATTTATTTCCTTGCACCACCTGACGCGGATAATCCACCGACAACGACACTTGTGCCATTGCCTCTATTCCTCCTATCAGCATCATTACCGATGCAAATAAAAACAATTTTATCGCTTTCGACATATTTATATTGTTTGCATAAATCATTCTACCATAGATTTCCAGTCCTGCGGCGAGCATTTTGGTCTTCACGAGCCTTAGCTGCATTCACCTTCTGCTGCGTGCCTTTCTCGGCATCCTGCATCGCCTTCAAGATTTGCTCAGCATTATTCTCGCTCATCCCGTTCTGCTGCTTTTGCGGCTGATTTTGGTTTGGCTTGTTCTGCTGATTTTGTTGGTCTTGCTTATCTTTGTCTTTTTTGTCTTTATTTTGGTCGTTATTCTGATTCTGGTCTTTATTCTGCTTGTCTTTATCCTTGTTTTTGTCCTTGTTCTGATCTTTGTTTTGCTGGTCCTGCTCCTGTTTCTTCTTTTGAGCCAAACGAAGATTTTCGCGAGCCTGATCATCGTCAGGATTTCTGCGTAGCGCATTTTTATACATTTCTATGCTCTCAGCATAGTTCTGCTGGTTGAATGCCATATTGCCCATATTATAATAAGCTCTCGACACAAGGTTCTTGTCGCTTGATGTCTTGACAAGGTTTTGCAACAGTTGAGAAGCTTTGGTCATAGGGCTGTTTTGATCCTTTGAATCGGCACTTCCGCCTTGCCGTATGTAGGACGATGCAAGGTTATAGTTCGCTACATCCGAATGTGGGTTATACTGTAGGGCGCGCTTATACTCCGTTTCAGCTTCGGCATACCGCTTCTCATTGTATAGCTTGTTCCCCTTTCTTATGGCGTTTCTTTCTTTTCTGTTGCTTTCCACTGCCGGCTTAGCTCCATTCTGCGCCAATGCCGACACAGGCTGCATTGCGAAAAGCAGAGCCATCGCCATAGTTATTATCATGTATCTATTTCTTCTCATCTTTCTTCTTGTCTTTTGTAAAGAAATTAATCTTGCGCAGCCACGAGTTTTTGCGTTCAAGAACAAACATATCCATTACCAAAAACACTAATGCAATCCACGCAAATACAGGGAATTGCTCATCGTGTTGGGAATATACGACCTTTTGCAGATCAGCTTTTGCCAATTTTTTTAATTGGTCGTCGAGCTGCCCTACCGCATCTGGCGAATTGCCCGGCACATACATTCCGCCTCCGGCATCCGCAATCTCTTGAGCCATCTTCTCATTGAGGAATGTAGTGATGACATTGCCGTTGTCGTCTTTCATAAATCCTCCATTAGCCAATGGTATCGGAGATCCCTTCGTAGAGCCTTGACCTATCACGTTCACCTGCACACCTTTTTTGTGAGCTTCGCGCGCTGCCTCCACGGCATCATCTTCATGGTTCTCGCCATCGGTAATTATTATGATTGACTTTTGTGATTTCTCATTGCCAGTGAACGAGTTCATCGCCAATTTTATTGCCGAGCCGATTGCCGTACCCTGAGTAGGCACCATTTCCGTGTTAATGCTGTTCAAGAACATCTTGGCTGAAGTAAAGTCCGACGTTATAGGAAGCTGCGTATAGGCATTCCCGGCAAAAACGATAAGTCCCACCTTGTCGTTCTCAAACTTGTCGATAAGCTTTTCGAGCGTCAATTTCGATTTTTGCAGACGGCTTACGCCTTTAGGGTCGTCGGTAGCCGATGCATTCATTGAATTGGACACATCGAGTGCCACCATTACCTCTATGCCCCGCACTTGCACTGTCTGCTCCTTGGCTCCGGCACGAGGGCGCGCAAGCACTATTATTATCATCGACAATGCAAGCAGTTGCAGAGCCAATTTTATTCCATGCTTGTATTTCGACACGTCGGGCATCTGCTTTTCAAGAATAGCAGGCTGCCCAAACTTTTTCAAGTTGCGAATGCGGGCGCGTCGTGCCAACAGATGTACTATTATCAATACGGGGATTAATAACAGCAAGTATAAATATTCTGGATTTGCAAAACTGAACATAATTCTAATATCTTCTTTTTATTTTAAGGTATCTTTCTCAATACCGTGTAACGGGCGACGAAATCGGCAAGCACCAATACGAGCAGCATATATGCCCATGGCATATAATTGTCCTCGGTGTGGCTGAAGTTTCTGACATCCAATCGGGTCTTTTCAAGTTTGTCGATTTCCGAGAACACCGATTTCAGGACATTCTTGTTGGTAGCACGGAAATATTTGCCGCCAGTGGCAGATGCTATAGAACGCAATGTGGGTTCATCGATGACCACAGGGAGCGACTGATATTCCATCTTTCCATAATAGTTGATGCCCACAGGATACAACGCATTTCCATTCTTGCCCACTCCGATTGTATATATCTTTATGCCATATTTCTTCGCAATCTCCGCAGCAGTGAGCGGTGCCACAACTCCTGTGTTGTTGGAGCCGTCGGTCAGCAGGATTATGCTCTTTGACTTTGCCTTGCCGTTCTTGATACGGTTGATAGCAGTAGCGATACCATCGCCTATAGCTGTTCCGTCTTCAAGAACGCCTATTTTCATGTCTTGGATATAATTCATAAGCACGGCTTTATCCGATGTCAATGGCACCTGCGTGAAGCTCTCTCCGGCAAATATCACAAGCCCGATATTGTCGTTCTCTCTGCCCGACACGAATTTTGCAGCAACGTCTTTAGCCGCCTCAAATCTGTTTGGGCGGAAATCCTGCGCAAGCATACTTGTAGATACATCGAGCGAGATTATGATGTCGGTGCCCTCGGTCTCGGAAGTGGACCAACTGTCGAATGTCTGCGGACGGCACAATATTATTATCAAGCATCCCACAGATGCAAGACGCACTACAAACATAAAATGCCGCAAATAGTATTTCCACGAATTGCCGACTTTGCTGAATGGAGATATTGTGGAAACCGACATCGTAGGGTTGGCATTACGGTTCTTCATCACATACCACACTATAAGCGGTATGTAAATCAAGAACAGCCACAGATAATATGGGTTGGCAAACTTTATCATACCTTTGCTCCTTCCTTTTTATCATCTTTTCCGCCAGTCTTCTCAGCCGCATTTCCGTCAGCCACATCTTCTACTACTGGTTCCGTAGGCTTTGTCTCATTCACGAAATGCACTGCACGCTGATATGCCACCTCATTGTCGTCGGGCAATGGTCGCACCTTTGCGAATTTCACGAAATCGGCTATCTCAAGAATCATACTCAACTGCTCGTTCACAGCTCGTGTCTCTTCATTCTTCTTCAGCACGTCCATAATCTGCGAAGATGTCATCTCCACCGCATTTATGTCGAAGCGGCGATAGATATACTTCCTCAATATATCGGTCAATGCCGTGTAGTATTCCTTGTCTTGACCAGATTGCCACAACTGGCGCTGCTTCAAGTTTTCGAGCGACATGATTGCCTCTTCGTATGGCGGAAGTTCCTTCTTCTGTGGCATCAGTGGTATTCGTCCCTTCTTTAGCCACTTG
The DNA here is from genome assembly GCA_964459845.1 of uncultured Muribaculaceae bacterium. Lineage (GTDB taxonomy): Bacteria > Bacteroidota > Bacteroidia > Bacteroidales > Muribaculaceae > CALZFJ01. The sequence goes on from CAYWOC010000002.1 coordinate 86,710, forward strand.
AAATATACAAACACGCTTATGGCCAAAACAAGCAGAACCAGCAGATAAATCCACCAATAGTCTGCAATAAACGAAGGCAAGAAATCCAGCAGTTTGAATGGCACTTCTGCCACAGGCTTATAGTCATGAACCGTAGTCATTGAATCGACTTTCACTGGCAGCACCTTCAATGTCACAGGGTTCGACTTGAATGTATCCCGCCCTATCACATATTGTTGTGGCGGAATCATATACACTCCCGAATCAAATGACTGAATGATCAAGTCCCTGTTTATCTGGATTCTGTTGTTGCCCAAATCGGTAGTGTCTGCTTTGGGGCGGTCAGCCACCTCAACCATATCGGTGAGATTTGGTGCGCTTTCTCCCACAAAATGCCCCACAGCATTCTTGTCTTGCGACAACTCTATGTGCAAAGCCGTCTGCTTGCCCATCAACAGCACTGTCGAATCAAGTTTCGCCTTGATTATAACTGTGCCTTGAGCTTTTGCTCCGACAGCAAGGCCCAGCAACATCAGCATCGACGCAAATATGTTAATAATTTTTCTCATCTTTTATTTTACGACAAAAGGATGTCTAAAAATTCTCCTATCTCACTCCACGTTTCTTGAAAAGTGCCATAAGCGACTTGGCGTAATCCTCATCGGTAGCAACCGATGCCACATCCACGCTGCAACGCTGCAACGTCTCATTCATCACAAGCTGACGCTCATACCACCACTTTTTGTACATGTTGCGCACTTTCGACGAGCCAGTATTTATCCATTTCTGTTCGCCAGTTTCGGAATCAAGCACCTTCATCAGCCCGACATCGGGCAAAGTTGTCTCGCGCTTGTCATACACCTGAATGGCTGTCACATCATGTTTCCGGCTCGCTATCGACATCGATTTGTAATAATCATGTCCGTCGATAAAGTCGGAAATCACAAATGTGGCACAACGTTTCTTTATCGCACTGGTGAGATACTCAAGCACCGTGTTTATATCAGTGCCTTTGCTCTCAGGCTTGAAATCAAGGAGTTCTCTTATTACGAGCAAGATGTGCTTCTTGCCTTTTTTCGGCGGTATGAATTTCTCCACCTTATCGGTAAAGAATATCACGCCCACCTTGTCATTATTCTGTATTGCCGAAAAAGCGAGCGTGGCAGCAATCTCTGCCATCATCTCATTTTTCTCGACACCCACAGCACCGAAGTTCTTACTGCCCGACACATCTACAAGCAACATAACAGTGAGTTCGCGCTCCTCCTCATACACTTTCACATATGGGCGGTTGTGTCGAGCCGTAACATTCCAGTCAATGTCGCGAATATCGTCGCCATACTGATATTCACGCACCTCAGAGAATGTCATTCCGCGTCCTTTGAACGCCGAGTGATATTCACCTGCAAATATATTTTGAGAAAGTCCTTTTGTCTTGATTTCAATCTTCCGGACTTTCTTTAATAATTCAGTTGAATCCATCTGCTTTCAATTATGGAACTGCTATCTTGTCTAAGATTTCACTTACCACCTCGTCGGCACTGATATTGTTGGCTTCTGCCTCGTACGACAGACCGATACGGTGACGCATAACGTCGTGGCACACTGCACGCACATCTTCTGGAATCACATATCCGCGACCTTTAAGGAATGCATAGGCGCGTGACGCAAGCGCAAGGCTGATTGATGCACGAGGCGATGCTCCGAATGATATGATGCTCGTCAAGTCGTTCATTCCGTAGTCCGACGGGAAACGTGTGGCAAATACTATATCAACGATGTATCTCTCTATCTTCTCATCCACATATATTTGTTGAACTATGCCACGAGTCTCCACTATCTCGCGTGGAGAAATCAGTGCATTCACGGTCTTTTTCTCTGCCTTGATATTCTGGCGTATAATCTGCTTCTCCTCCTCTTTGTTTGGATAGCCTATCACAACTTTCATCAAGAAACGATCCACTTGGGCTTCAGGTAGCGGATAAGTACCTTCCTGCTCTATAGGGTTTTGTGTCGCAAGCACAAGGAATGGGTCATCAAGCTTGAATGTGTTCTCGCCGATTGTCACCTGGCGTTCCTGCATAGCCTCAAGCAGCGCACTCTGCACCTTGGCTGGGGCACGGTTGATTTCATCGGCAAGGACGAAGTTGGCAAATATTGGACCTTGTTTCACTTCAAATTTCTCCTTCTGCATACTATAAACCATTGTTCCGACCACATCGGCAGGAAGCAGGTCGGGAGTAAACTGTATTCTGCTATATTTTGCGTCGATTAGCGATGCCATAGTCTTTATGGCAAGTGTCTTTGCAAGACCGGGAACACCTTCAAGCAGCACATGCCCATTTGCGAGCAGGGCTATAAGCAACGAATCCACCAGATGCTTTTGTCCCACGATGGTTTGATCCATTCCTTGTGTAATCATTCCCACAAAGTTGCTCTTACTTGCTATTAAATCATTCAATTCTCGAATGTTAACAGATTCACTCATAATCGTAATTTTATATTATTAGTGTTATTATTATTCAGTTTTTATATTGTCGTTTATCACTTCTGCAAAATTATCATTTTCACGCATAAAGGCATAAAGAAAGCACGTTAATTTATAATATTTTAAGTTAGAAATGTTAAATCAACGTGCTTATTCCATCAAATTCTCCGTTTATTTGTATTTGCGCTCGAGTTCTCCTGCCTTTTTGCGCGCGGCTTTCAGGCTTTCCGGATTATCTTTATCTATTCCATACTTATCAGCCGCAGGTATAACGACCACCGTTCCGGGCGATATCGTATTCGGATTCTTTATCTTTGCCTTATTTTCCTCATATATATATACCCAAAAGTCGGAATTGCCATAATACTTCTTCGCCAGTCGTGTCAAGAATTTAGTGCGAGTAATCGTGTCATATCTCACCACCGGCTTATCAACCTTAGCGGGCTCTTCCACCTTTGGCGAAACATTTTCGGCTGCTGCCGGCTTTTGTTCAGGCACAGCAGCAACACTATCGGCAGTCGTTGCACCGTCGGCAGCAAGTGGCACAGCTTCCTGCACCGCATCTAAAGAATCTTCCACCTCAGACTGTTCTATCTTGTCGTTTGCAACAGTCGTCTTATACAGATATATGCCGCCACCCACAAGCATATAGATAAGGAACATCGTCACCGCACCCCACACGAAACCGCGCATAAACGAGCCGTTGTCCTTTGCTGGCTGTGGCAAATACTCCTCTTCTTCATCATCTTCATTGTCGAAATGAGCTATACTTCTCCCATCGACTTCTGTCGTCTTTTCTTCTGTCACATCGTTGCGGTCTTCTGTCGCATTATCTGCCTCAATTTCAGGTGCAGGTTCATTATCGGCATCAGTTTCCTTATGCTGTTCATCTGCTTCCATCAAATCATTTACCGCAGTCTCTACTTCAAGTTCAGCTTCTGCGGTTTCGTCTGCCGCAACAGCCTCTTCTACTTCTTTTTCTGCCACAACATTTCCAGCAGCCTTTTTGGGTTCCTCATCTTTGTTGCCATCATCGGCCTTTTGCGTGAATGGCGGTGGCGTTGGCTTGCCTTGAGGTTCTTCTCCTTCTTCCGCTGGATGCTCATCCACATCTGACATCTTCTTAAGGTCCTCATCGGTGAGTTCATCGCTCAGCACCACAGTCTCAAAACTTGCAAACGGCATATTGATTGCATCAGCAAGAGCCTTATCAGGCAAGAACGAAACTTTACGATGGCTCGGAATCTCCATCTCTTCGCCGGTATTAACATTCACACTCTTCCGCGCTTCCACAATGATGAGCTTGAACACGCCAAGACCTTTCACTTTCACATTGTCACCACCTCGCAATGTGTCGGCTATTGTCGAGAATAATTCTTTCAAGAAAGATTCGCTCACCTTCTTTGATGTCTCGGTGGCGGCAGCCACAGCATCTACAAGTTCAGGAAATGTCATTTTCTCGTTCATAATTCTCTCAATTTACTTTTCAACAGTGCACTCGGCTTAAACGACAATGTTATCTTCGGCGGGACAAGCATACGCTTGCCAGTCGCCGGATTCACAGTCACACGCTCATTCTTTTTTTTCGCCTCAAATGAGCCGAAACCCGGTATGGCAACGCTGTCGAGCGTGCCACACCGGTTCTCTATCGTCTTCACGAAAGCCTCAAGTAGCGTATTCACATCCTTCGGGCTACGCACCATCTTTTTAGCTATCGCATCTATAAGTTCTTTACTTTCCATGCCATTGTAATTTAGTTATTTCTCTTATCCACTATATTTTGCAAATTTAAGAAAAATACTTGACTTTATCCAGCGACATGCCACAAAATCACTTATATTGCTGCAACATAGCCACAAGGTCGGCTCCTCGCTGCACGCCCGACGCTCTCCATACATTTTCTCCACGCTTGAACAGCATCAATGTCGGCACAGCCTGTATGCCATACATCGATGCCAATTCTTGATTCTTATCCACATCAATCTTCACTATGGTCGCATCGTCGCCCACTTGCTTCTTCACGTCTTCAAGCACGGGGCTCATCATCTTGCATGGTCCACACCAAGTGGCGAAAAAATCCACAAGCACTGGTTTCTCTCCAGAAATAAGTTTTTCAAATTCATTCATATCACATCTCATTAATTATATGTTTAACTTCTATGAAAAAGTGTCAGGCAAGGGGTGTTGCATTTTTTGATCTAATTGTTCTTTATAGTTTATCGCCAAGCATCGCACACCTCACTTTCCTTCTCACTAATTTTACAACAAATATAATGCCAAATCTGTTTGCTTGATTATCAATATGTTTCACCCGGCACATCTTTCAACCTACATTCAGCATTGAAAAAATTTGCAAAAATATGGGTCATTTTCTTGCACACTTCAAAAAAACGTACTATCTTTGCACTCGAAAAAGCGAAACAAATACACGATGGCGGGATAGCTCAGTTGGTTAGAGCGTCGGATTCATAACCCGGAGGTCTCGAGTTCAATTCTCGATCCCGCTACCAAAGGAAGCTCTATTGAGCTTCCTTTTATTTTTTACCATTAACTACCTACAATTACACTGCACCTTATAATCATCATAAAAAACATAGTTGAGGCTGCGCAGTAAACCTTGATTTACTGTGCAGCCTCACTTTATTTCCCGCAATGCGAGCCTCTTAGGTCTTTATGATTTCCATAATAGCATTCCCATACTTCCGAAATTTTCAGAACTACCATTTGAGCCTCACTCTGTAGCTCTAATGTTATTCATTATTTGTTTAGCTTTTATAATTTCCTTTTTCATCACCTTATATTCGTCTGACGGGTTTGTTTCAATAGCTTTATTCACATACTCCAAAGCCTCGTCACACCGACCAAGCTTATGTGCACACACGGCAGCATCATAATATATGCTGTGGTAATCATACATTTTGCCTTTTATTATAGCCTCTAAATCCTGTAACGCATCAGAATATCGGCTGTGAGCCATCTCTATCGATGAGCGTATGTAATAGAACATTCCCACATTCGGAGCTTTCTTTATTGAATTGCCCAATGCAGCAATCACAGCATCATATTGCGTATCGGCAAGTTTCGTCAGCCGTTTCAAAGCCGCGCCCGAGTCTCCGCTCACGCTGAGTGCCGAAATAAGGTCTTGAGCCGCAGGCTCATATTGTTCCATCATAATAAGCACATCAAATCGATTGATATACACTTCAGCCTCGGCAGGAAACAGCTTGACAGCTTTATCCGCATATTCGGCAGCACTGCCGAAATTGCGTTTTTTCACCTCCACTTTAGCAAGTCCAGCCATCACTGCATAATTAAGATTATTGGCTCTGTATAGCTGAAGATACAGCTTCTCAGCAGCCTCATAGTCATCATTAGCCAAATATGAATCTGCAAGAGCCATACGTATAGCCTCCGACTGCGGATTCAGTCTATAAGCCTCTTGCAGGTCGATGAGCTCATCTTTTCGATTGCCCACTGCACAATAAATTTTCGCACGCAGCACATATTCGTCAGTCAAAGTTTCCTTGTCTTTACGCGTCGTGCATTTCAGTGCTTGATTCACGTCCTGCAAAGCCTTGTTATAGTCGTTCATCAGGAAATACTGGTTGGCACGGCTATACAGCACCGCGTAATCTTCGGGGTTCTTTGCAAGTTCCTCCTCATACACATTCATCACAGCATCAATCACCTGCTTCTGGTGGTCGTTATATTTCGGGGTCTGTGCAAAGACCGACGCACCTGCCATTGCCACAAGTGCCAATGTCGCTATTACTCTTATTCGCATAGTCTTAATATCACAAATTTTTCTTATATGGATTTTATAGATTATTGATTTTATTCACAGCCATACGCAACTCTGTAAGTCTCGTGAGCAAACCTTCCATAAGGTCAAGACGCAGCATATTTGCTCCGTCGCTCTTTGCCACCTGCGGATTCTGATGCGTCTCCATGAACAATCCGTCGGCTCCTACGGCTATGGCAGCCCTCGACATAGGCTCTATGAGATGCGGCAGTCCGCCCGTAACGCCTTTCGACTGATTCGGCTGCTGAAGCGAATGGGTGACATCAAGGATTACAGGGCACTCATTCTTCTTCATCTCAGGGATTCCGCGGAAATCCACAATCAAGTCTTGATAGCCGAAAGTAGTGCCTCGCTCTGTTATGGCGACATCATTATTTCCAGCATCGCGAACTTTCTGCACGGCAAAAGCCATAGCCTCCGGCGAAAGGAATTGGCCTTTCTTGATGTTCACCATTTTGCCAGTTTGCGCAGCAGCCACAAGCAGGTCGGTCTGCCGGCACAGAAATGCCGGAATCTGGAGTACGTCCACATATTCGGCGGCTATTGCAGCCTCATCCGGCTTATGGATATCAGTGACCACTGGAATGCCGTAAGTGTCGCGCACCTTCTTCAATATTTCAAGAGCCTTTATGTCGCCTATGCCAGTGAAAGAGTCGATTCTTGAGCGGTTAGCTTTGCGATAACTGCCCTTAAACACATACGGTATGTTCAAACGGTCGGTAATGGTTTTCACCTTTTCGGCAATCTCCATTGCCATATCCTCACCTTCAATCACACATGGTCCGGCAAGCAAAAAAAAGTTGCCAGTTGCCGACGATTTCAAAAAATCACTTATCATTCTATCATTTTTTGTCCCGCCATTACAGGAATCCACAGTGGCGGGAATCCATTATTTAGTTATCATTCATTTTAACTGGTCAATCGCATGGCACGCCGCTATTGCATACACGGCAGCCGTCTCGGTGCGCAGACGGCTTTCGCCGAAAGTCACCGGCTGGAATCCGGCATCAAGAGCCGCATGTATCTCTTCTTGGCTGAAATCGCCCTCAGGTCCCACCATTATCAGCACATCCTCACCTGCCTTATATAGCTGCGAGAACGATTTACGCTCTATTTCAGGATCACAATATGCGATAAACTTCTGTCCAGCAAACGGCATCTTTATGGTATCCATTATCGGTGTCATCTCATCAAGCATAGGAAGCGACGACTTCAGCGATTGCTTCATAGCCGACACAAGAATCTTGTTGAGGCGCTCGGTTTTCAATTCTTTGCGCTCCGAATAGCGGCAACGTAGCGGAATTATGCGGTCAATACCCATTTCCGTCGCTTTCTCAGCCATCCATTCCATGCGGTCAAGATTTTTAGTCGGAGCTATGGCAAGGATAATTTCATGCCCCCAATGAGGCAATTCTTGCTTACGCTCCACAATCTCCACCGCACAATGCTTGGAATGTGCCATCGTGATTCGGCACAGATACCGCCAGCCTTTACCATCCACCACTTCTATTGCATCATCCTCCCTGAGCCGCAACACGCGCACGGCATGTTGCGACTCCTGTTCAGGGAGCTGCAATGTGGAATCTATGTCTGGAGCATAAAATCTATGCATATCTCTATCTTCTTATTTTTTATGCGTTACTTATTTTCTGTTTTATAGCGGAAGAAAACGGCAAACAGCACTGCCACCACAAGTGCATAACCTGCGAAAATGAACCAGCAGGTCTGCCAATCGCCCACAGTATAGAATTGTTCTCCAATCTGCACGCCATGCGTGTAGTAGTTGATAATCTTTTGGGCCACAAGCGTCCCCACCGTGGCACCAACACCGTTGGTCATCAAGAAGAACACCCCCTGTGCGCTTGAGCGGATAGAATGGTCGGTATTATTTTCCACAAACAGCGAACCGCTGATATTGAAAAAGTCGAATGCCACGCCATACACTATCATTGACAGCACAAACATCCATACTCCCGATCCGGGATTGCCTGTTCCAAACAAGCCGAAGCGAAGCACCCAAGCGAGCATTGCGATGAGCATCACATTCTTTATACCATATCTCTTCATAAAGAATGGTATGAGCAGAATGCAGAATGTCTCGCTCACCTGTGAAAGCGAGATAAGTATGTTGGCATGCTGCACTCCGAATGTGTCGGCATACTCCTTCACTGCGGCAAAACTGCTTATATATGGATTGGCAAAGCTGTTTGTAATCTGAAGGCTCACACCAAGCAACATCGAGAAGATGAAGAAAAGTGCCATCTTTTTTTGCTGGAAAAGAGCAAAGGCTTTCAATCCGAATGCTTCGGCAAGAGACTTCTTGCTATCGCTCTTCACAACCTCACAAGTCGGCAAAGCAAATGAATACAGGAACATGACCAAGCCGAGTACGCCACAAGTCACAAACTGATATTCATTAGCCTGGAAGCCCATCAAATCGACAAACCACATTGTGCATATAAAGCCCACCGTTCCAAACACACGAATCGGCGGAAAATCTTTCACCACATCAAGCCCAGCCTGGTTCAGTCCGTTGTAAGCCACTGAATTGGAGAGCGACAAGGTTGGCATATAGAATGCCACCGACAAAGAATAAAGCGCAAACACCAGTCCGAACGAAGCTTCACCACCCGCCATGTGTCCATACCATGCCACTGCCAACATAAAGATTCCTGCTATTAAGTGGCATATTCCGAGCATACGCTGCGCTTGCACCCAGCGGTCGGCGATGATGCCTATAATCGCCGGCATAAATATCGACACTACACCCTGCATCGAGTAGAAGTATCCGATTTCAGTATTCATCCCGATATTTCCTAAATATCGGCCCATTGAAGTTAAGTAAGACCCCCAAATAGCGAATTGGAGGAAGTTCATTACTATCAGTTTCAGTTTAATGTTAAAATTGTCATTAGCCATAAGAGTTAATATTGATCAAGATTTTATTATTTTTCTGTTTTATTCTCCATATCGCCCTTGCGCAGCTTCTTTGCGTCTATAACGTTCTTTATCTCGGCTGCGCGCTCATATTCCTCGCGCTCCACGCATCGGTTAAGCATCTTCTCAAGTTCTTCAATTGCCAAATTTTGCAACTTCACCTCATGAGGTTCAGCATCCTGCTGTTTACGCTTGCGACGTTTTTCGAGGTCTTCTTTCGTAATCATGAATCCCGTCTGCTCAACTATTTCGCTCGTGGTGAATATAGGCGCGCCAGTGCGCATAGCCAATGCTATGGCATCAGATGTCCGCGAGTCTATGGTAATCTGTCTGTCGTCGCTGCTAAGATGCAATTCCGACAAGAATATTCCGTCGTCGAATTTATATATGAACACTTCATCAAGCGATATTCCGAATCCATGAGCCATACTTATCATAAGGTCATGCGGCATAGGCCGTGGTGGTATTATGTTCTCAAGTTTCACCGCTATCGACTGAGCCTCGGCTACGCCCACTACTATAGGGATGCGATACGGTCCGTCATCCTGCTCAAGCACAAGCGCATAAGCTCCTTGCTGAACTTGGCTGTAGGTAATTCCCAAAACATTAAGTTTTATCCTATCCTCCATATTATATCATCTCCTATTTTATTCTTAAGTGTTTTTTTTCACTTGTCAATCTTCTGCCCTGTTATCACTCCGCTTCCGTAGCATAAGTGTGATGCAGGGTCATATATTACGGCAAATTGTCCCGGTGCTATGCCTTGAACCTTCTTCTCCGACTCTATCACATATTCCATTCCTCCAAGGTGCGTGAGCTTTGCCTTAAGAAATTCTGGCATGTGGCGGTTTTTGAATGTTATATCCACGGGGCCTTCTTTGCCTTCCCATGGATTGCCTGATATGAAATGCATCTCGTCGAGATGGAGAATATTGCCATATTGCTTCTCGTTGCCATAGCCGTTGCTCACATAAATCACATTGTCGGCCACATTCTTCTTCACGACATACCATGGGCCACCGCTCAAGCCCAAGCCCTTGCGCTGACCGATGGTGTGAAACCAGTATCCCTTATGCTCGCCAAGCTTCCTGCCAGTCTCTATCTCTATTATGCTTCCTTTCTTCTCGCCCAAATGCCGGCGTATGAAGTCGTTATAGTTTATTTTGCCGAGAAAGCAAATGCCTTGACTGTCCTTTCTGTAGGCATTGGGCATCTTTACATCCACAGCTATGCGGCGCACCTCACTTTTAGGGAGATTCCCTATCGGGAAAATGATATGTTTCAGTTGGTCATAAGATATCTGAGCCAAGAAATCGGTTTGGTCCTTCACAGGATCCACGGCGGTGGCAAGATATTTTTTCCCATCGACGAAATCGGTTGTGGCATAATGCCCTGTGGCTGTAAGGTCAAACTCATGTCCCCATCGCTGCTCAAAGTAGCCGAATTTTATCATCTTGTTGCACATCATATCGGGGTGTGGTGTAAGCCCCGCCTTCACCGTGCGGAGCGCGTATTCCATCACATTTTCCCAATATTCTTCATGTAGCGACACCACGTCGAATGGCAACCCATATTTCTTGGCGATGAATTGGCACATCTCTATATCCTCTTCGGCCGAGCAGTCGCCTTCATCATTGTCCATTCCTATGCGTATATAGAACAGATGAAGATCCTGCCCTTCTTCCATCAACCTGTGTACTACGACTGCGCTATCCACGCCGCCCGAAATCAATACCGCTATCTTTTTTTCCATCTTTACTTTTTCTGTTTTTCTTTATAAAACACTGTTTTCCATACCCCATCTAAGCCACATCCGACTCAAGCATCTTTTAGCGTATTTTCAATATCCTTGTCGGTGTGAGTGAAACGCAGAGAGATAAGGTAATCAAGTGAGATTTTGCCCGGACCGGCAAGCAACATGAAGCAGAATATGCCGAGGAACAATATCGGCACATAACCCGGTTGAGTACTTATCAAGTGCGACGGCTCCACGTGCACCATATTCGTGAGTATATGGTTCTCGGCAAATATCATTGCGGCCGATGGCGGCAACACCGATATGCGCGACATAAAGCCCAATATCATCATAGCCGAGCATATTATCTCGATTGCAATCATTATCGCAAGCGACGCTTCGCTGCCTATGCCTCCGAAATCGACAAACGTCGGCGCCACACTATCGAAATGAATCCATTGGCGTATGCCGAACTGCATGAACATCACTCCCGTGAAAAGCCGCAGAAACAGCCGCGACAGATTGCTATAAGTGTGTCCTGCTCCATACACGAACAAATACTTCACAAAATTAGGTACCATGATTATCTCTTTTTATGAATTAATGATTTTGTGTGCGCACTTATTCCACAAACATGCTTTTAACCTCGTCGAGGTTCATATTCTTGTTCACTATCTTGTGATCCTTGTCGAGCAGATAGAAACTTGGCGAGAACCTGATGTCATATATGTCATCGACATCCTCACTTGCTCCAATAATCCATTTGTCGGAATATGTCGCTGCGCCATTAGCCCACTCTTTTGAATAGCTTTCGGGGGTCACGCTCAGCACTGCAAGCCTGCCTTCGTCTATCTGCTTGTTTATAATCACATCGGTGGTTAGCCGCAACCTTGCTATTGAGCAGTCGTCGCAGTCTGGATTATTGAAGAAAACCAGAATCCACCTGTCGGTTATCTCAGAAAGTTTCATCTTCGATTTGTCGGGCTTGACAAATGTGAAATCGGCAGCCACAGCTCCTTGTTGGCTGTTCTCTATCTTCTTTATCTGCGACTTATACCGCTCTTTGTATTCGTTCTTGACTTTTTTCGACTCCACAAAGAATTTTGCGAAAGGCAAATATGCCTCGTCGCTCCAATACTCCGCTCCCGGCGCATACAAGGCTTTCTCGGCAATCTCCATTATCATGATATAATTTGGCGTATTTGACTGCGCCTTGTTCATGAAATTTTTTATCGACGAAAACACAATGTTGCGGTGTGCATATTTGAAGAATGTGATGTAGTCACGGAATGCGCCATCAAAACCGATTGAATCATTTATAGGCTTCGAAAGGTTGTAATTGTCCCAAAATTTCGACACGATATAGTTCGTGCGCCCTTCAAGTGTGCTTATTGTATCGGGTGCGACGGGATATTTAAACATCGTTTTGGGGGCTTGTGGCTGCTCAGCGGGTTCTTGTCCATACACCATTGCAAAAGGTATTATCGACATCGCTCCGACGGTCGCAGCTAAGACCATTTTTCTTAATTTATCAAACATTGTTGTCAATATATTTCCTTATTAAATTCAATAATTGAGTAAAATTAACTTTTTCTGTTCAATGCTCAAAATTTATGCGGCAAAATGTGCCGTTTTACAACATTTTTTCACCAATCGCATAATAAACTACATTTAAATTATTAAAAAGAATGGTATTTTGAAATATAAATGTTATATTTGCAACGTCTGAACCAATACCGAAAGCCCCGATGGGCAGAGGTTGGGCAGACATATATACATATAAGGCGTAACTGTACGCTTTGGTTTTGACGCCATAAGAACTTCGCAACTTCAAACTGATTGTCAAAAACAAAGCAATGGGAACGCCTCATGAGGTGTATTGTATACAACCCTCATTGACCCCGGACGATTCTGTCGTTTGTTGTCAAGAGAGTTTTTATATACTTACACTGGCGTGGGGCTTTCGGCGTTGCTCGTTTCGACAATCCGGGCAATGCGAAGGCCTTTATGGCGTGGAACGAGTGACAGGATAGACTCCACGTCTTTTTGTATGTATTAGCGAATATATTTCGTCAACAAAGGAGTCGGTTGGCTAATTTGTTAACGGAAATAGTATGAATATACTACAAAACAACCCATATCGCATTCTCGGGGTCTATTCAAACTCCCCGACAAGAGAAAGATTGGCTAATCACAATCGTATGAAAGCATTTTTAAAGGTTGGGAAGCCTATTTCTTTTCCTTTAGACTTGCCTCAATTCCTTTCTGCAATCAACCGTACCGAAGCTACAGTTGCCGATGCAGATGCCAAGCTCACTTTGCCTAAAGACCAGATGTTGTATTCTCAATTTTGGTTTGTGAAAATGACTCCATTGGATGATGTCGCTTTCAATCATCTCCTCTCTGGCGAAATAAACAAAGCTGAAGAAATATGGAAGAAAAGAGAGTCCACATCGTCTTTGCAAAATCTTATTGTCTGTTCTCTGATGCGCAATGATTATGCCTGTACCATATCTTATGCTGAAACGCTGTACGGAAACGCACAATATTTGGGACAATTGGTGACTGCGGCAACAGGAACTGGTGGAAATCTCGATGCAGCAAATCTAGCATACTCTTTTCTTGATATTCTATGTGAAGAAATTGGTGCCGCCAATTTGCTTTCATTTGTTACATACGCTTCATGGAAAAATCATATAGGAGAAAAGACCGTAAAGCCACTCATTGACAGTATTTCTGATGCCATTGATGTTGCCAAGAAATCAAAAGGCAAAGGTCCGAATGCAAGATTGAATGCAGGAGAGAAATTAAAGAAAGACACAAGAAATGCAATCTTGCAATTAAAGAAATTTCTCTCACCAACAGACTTGCAGTATCAAATGATTGCCGACAAATTGGGACTTGAAATTCTCCAATGTGGCATTGACTATTATAACGATTCAGACGAAGCTGATGCTGCTCTTAAAGCCATGAACTTGCAGAAATACGCCAAAAGCATTGTGGTTGGGCAAATGGCTAAAGACAGATGTAAGGAGAATGTAGATATTCTTCATAAAATCATTGACAATCTCCCTCCATCAGAAGTCTTTGCAGAAGATCGAACTATTCGTAAAGAATTACACAGATATTGCTCTTTGCCTGATAAAATTTGTCATGCGATTGATTTACTGAACAATACCAAACCTCATTTGCAAGTTATAAAGAACAAACTTGGAGGGGATAATGAATATTACCTAAAAATTTCAACATTAGTTGTTAGTAATGCATTGAGTTATGTTATTGAAGAAGTAAATCAAGCACAGAATTACATTAAAGTTTTGAGTAATAAAGGCATCGACGCACGAACATTAGCCATAATGGAGCAACTCGGTGACTCGACATTTGGAAAACTAACGGAACTAAAATCCAATCTTATAAATGTTGCGAATGAAGCATGGAAAGCGACAAAAATGATGGATTCTTTTGATAAAGATGCCGAGTTCAAAAGTAGATATGAAAAAAATCGCAATACCTTAAAGGGCATATGTGAGTCATTGGGAATATCTACATCGACGATAATTCCTACGACTGGCGACATCAATTGGGGAGGCCTTGTCGCGATAATTATCGTAGTGATAATTCTAATATGTTGTATTTGTAATTGATTTTTGTTGTGAAAAAGATATTTGTTATATTATTGGCAATATACATTTGTCAACCAACAAATGCGAAGCCTGGGTCTGACAATGACAACATAAAGGCTTTAGAGGGAAAATACATTGTCCTGCAGAATATGCAAGTTCGTAATGGTTATGAGTTGCGCAAGTTAACTGAAAAACAACAAGAAAACGAAAGGAAACTTAAAGCACTTAAAAGTGACAATGAAAGGCAGAGCTATATTATTGACAGTTTACGCAATATTTGCAAGCAATTAATCGAGACTCAAACTGTCGATCGCAAAAATACGGACAGAACAATAGCCAAAACCAATCACAAAGTGCAGACAAATCAAGAAACATTACAGAGTCGTATGCTTTGGATAGTCTCAATGGTTTTGTCCTTGTTACTTGCTATAGTTATTCTGGCATATCGGTTGGCAAAGCGCATAAAATCTGGTAATATTTCTATTGATGAAGTGCGCAAGGCACAAGAGGCTCTGCAGTCCGCGCAGACAAAAATGCAAGAAGAGTCGGTTAAACTTGACGACAAACTTTTGGAGTTGTTTAACAAACAACTGACAGATACTCAAAAGATTATTGGCACTGACACCCCCGACCATTCTCTTGCATTAAAAGTAGCGGATGAGATTGTACGCATAGAGTTGAACATGTCACGAATGGACTCGTCTATAAAAGGCTACAAGCAATTGACCAAGGCGGTAGAGCGTATCAAGGACAACTTCAAGGCAAACGGCTATGAGATAGTCGATATGCTTGGAAAACCCTATAATGAGGGTATGAAAGTTACTGCCAACTTTGTGGTTGACGAAGATTTGGAAGAAGGAAAGCAAATCATTACAGGTATTACGAAGCCTCAAATCAATTATAATGGGCAGATGATACAGGCAGCCCAAATAACAGTAAGTCAAAACATCTAAAAAATATCATTATGGCAAGAAACAAAATAGACTACGGCATTGATCTCGGAACGACAAATTCCGCCATCTGCCGTATGGAAAAAGGAGAACCTGTCATTATCAAAACGGATGTACTGAAGGATACTATGCCTTCTTGTATATCTGTAAACAAGAAAGGCTCAATAAAAGCAGGAGACAGTGCCTACAACACGATGAAGCAAGATAAACGTCGCGCTACAAAATCGTGGCATAAAGGCGCGTCCAATACATATATTGAATTCAAACGTACAATGGCAACTGACACCCAATACCAATGTGCCAATTTGAACAAGAACTTCTCGTCAGAGGGATTGTCAGCAGAAGTGCTTAAGACGTTGAAGTCATTCGTGACAGACGAGACATTTGGTTCTGTTGTCATCACAGTTCCAGCCAAGTTTACCGTGAATCAAAAGACCGCAACAATAGAAGCTGCTAAAATGGCTGGCTTCAAGCACTGTGAGTTGCTTCAAGAACCAATTGCCGCTTCTATGGCATACGGTGTTACTGCTGAAGAAAAGAATGGGATATGGATGGTCTTTGATTTCGGTGGCGGCACGTTCGATGCTGCTTTGCTGAAAGTGGAAGACGGCATTATGCAGGTGTTCGACACAGAGGGTGACAACTATCTTGGAGGCAAGAACCTTGACTATGCGATTGTCGACAGCATCATTATTCCCTATCTTCAGGACAATTATGTTGTTGATGGCTATTTGCAGGATGCGGAAAAGAAAGAGGTGCTTCGTGATGCTATGAAGACATACGCCGAAGATGCCAAAAACCAGCTCTCGTTTAAAGACCATGAGGACATCATTTCCAACCTGGGCGATCTTGGCGAGGACGAGGATGGCGAAGAGATAGAGTTGGATTTGACATTGACACAGGCGCAGATGTTCGATGTGATACGTCCATTCTTCCAGAAAGCTGTTGATATTTGCAAGAATCTCCTACAAAGAAATAATCTTGCTGGTTCACAAATCAGTAAGCTCATTCTTGTGGGCGGTCCGACTCACAGTCCTCTCATACGGCAGATGCTTAAAGAGCAAGTCACACCCAATGTAGACACAAGCATAGACCCAATGACTGCTGTTGCAACTGGAGCTGCGCTGTATGCTTCGACATTGGATGCAGAGATTTCTGACGAGGATATACAAGTAGGAACAATAAAGCTCGACATCAGTTATAAGTCGACCACAGTTGAAACTACAGAATTTGTACCTATAAGCCTTGCCACAGACTCACCCCTTGACAAAGTGTTTGTTGAATTTGTAAGAGGAGACAAAGCGTGGGCAAGCGGCAAAGTTGAGATAAATACAAATGGTGATGTGGTAGAACTGAATCTTTTGGAACGTAAAGCCAATTCTTTTAACGTTGTCTGTTATGACGACAAAGGCAACAGGCTTCCTTGTTTCCCTAACGAAATCACCATCATTCAAGGGTCGGACGTAGGATCTGCACCATTACCATATAATATTGGTATAGCCACATGGAACGAAAACAAAAAACGTGGCGTATTTCGTATGGCAAAAGGATTGGAGAAAAATAAGCCTTTGCCGGCAACAGGTGTTATCAACGGCTTGAAAACCTCCAATCAACTTCGCCCAGGACTTTCAAGCGATGTGTTGACCATACCGATTTATCAAGTTGACGATTTTGCTGAGGCTGAAGGCAAATCGGCCTCACTTTATGAGCATGTCGCAGACGTCGTGATTACTGGCGACGATGTTGATACGCTTATAACCGAAAACGGTCTTGTAGATGTCACACTTAAGGTTGACACTTCCGAACAAATGAAGCTTGAAGTGCATTTCCTCGCAACAGACACGACTGTGGAGAAAGTACTCGACACTGGCAAAAAGCATACGATGCTTGATGCCAATGCGGAGATAAACAAAGGCTTGGCAGAGGCGGAGTCAAGTATTGGCACTTTGTCTGAAAGCGGAATTGACGTAAATGACCTGAAAGAAGAACTTGCCTCTATTCGTACAGACAATGGTAATACGACAGAAAAGAAAGAGGTTCTTAATCATCTGCGTGAATTACTCAGAAAAATAGAGAAACTTGATGATCGTACGGAATGGCAACGTGTAGAAAGAGAACTTAGAGAAGAATTTGACAGATTGGAAAAGGCCCAGAACGACTTGGGTAATGATAAATCTGCTCAATTGGTAAACCAGATTCGCAATCAGGTGGATAATGTCATACGAGTACAAGACGCTAAACTGGGACGAGAAATTCTTGACCAAATTAGCAGCTTGTTCATTCACCTAACTTTGGTTTATCAATGTATGGCACTTATTCGTGATTGCCATAACCGTTTTGGTGCAATTAAATGGAAAGACTCGTCACGAGCACGTCAACTAATTAATAGAGGATTGGAGGAAATGAACAATCAGCCTTCTGTAGACAAGCTTCATCCAATAGCATGTGGCCTTATTGAACTTATGCCAAATGAAGAAGCAGCTAATGCTGGCGGATTGTTGAGATAGAAAAAATAAAATTTTATGCATTTCAAGAAGAACGATAAAATTGACTCATACACAATAATGTTTCCGCATAAGCAAGGTTCTTATGCGGAAACCTATCGTGTAAAAGACGCAAGTGGAAAAACTCGCTTCCTGAAGCTTGTCAATTTCTCTAAACTCAGTAGAAATCAGATTGATGATAATGGACGAGTAATCGAAGTTGAGATTGCCAAGCAACTGCATCATCATAACCTATGCCAATTCGTAGATTCAGGAAACATAATGATGAATGGCAGTCAATATGCATGGTTTGTAACAGAATTTGTTAGCGGAGAGACTTTGTCGCAAAGAATAATCCGTGAAGGTGAGATTAGCGTATATGATATTAAGACAATAGCAAAAGCCGTATTGTCGGCATTGTCGTTCTTGCACTCACAGCCTGTTCCTGTTATTCACAACGAAGTGACGATACAAAATGTTTTCCTCAATCTCGTTGGTGATTTGAATGACCTGAGACTGATTGACTTTGGGCATGCACGCTACTTGAATCAACCTCCATGTAAGCCTGACTTGGACGAATTGAATCCATTTTATCTTGCGCCAGAACGCTTCTCTGGAGTGTGCTCTGTTCAGACAGACTTATATTCAGTCGGAGCAATGATGTATCATCTTCTTTATGGAGAGTTGCCGTGGTTTATTGATACTTCTCGAATAAACGGGCAAGATGTGGTAGAATGTATTTTGGCAGAGCGAGACAAGGAACTTGATATGCCGAAAAAAGATAAGTATGAACTTGATGACCAATTGCTGAACACAATCGCCAAGGCGTTAAGCTATGATGCAGAAGACAGGTTTCAGACAGCCGATAAATTTATAAAAGCAATTGATGGAGAGGTTAAAGTAAGCCGTCAGACAACTAAAAGAAAGGCATTGTCGCAGCAACAACAGAATAAAACAGCAAGCCCGATTCCTGCAAAGAAAAGAGGTGAAGGATTTGCCGCCATCGCTGGCATGGAAGAGTTAAAGCAACAAATGCGCGAAGAGATTATCGAACCTCTTCATAACCCAGAAGAATATCATCGCTATGGTGTCACCATACCCAACGGAATGTTGTTGTATGGACCTCCAGGTTGTGGCAAGACGTTCTTCGCCAAACATTTTGCAGAGGAAGTTGGCTTTAATTTTATGTGTATTACTCCTGCCACTCTAAAGAGCCGCTATGTCAATGCAACACAAGAGAATATTGCCAAGATGTTTAAGGATGCGGAAGAGTACGCACCAACAGTGATATTCATTGACGAAATGAATGAACTCGTTCCCAATCGTGATTGTGGTAATGTGCATGAAATGTCGAGGAGTGCAGTAAACGAGATGTTGGCGCAGATGGATAGAACTGGCGAAAAGGGCGTTTTCATTGTTGGGGCAACCAACTATCCAAATATGATTGACCCTGCAATCATGCGTGCAGGACGTTTGGATAAGAAATACTATGTAGGTGTGCCAGATACCGAAGCACGAAAAGCCCTGTTCCAGTTGTATTTGGAGAAGCGGCCATACGATTTCGGCTTAGACTATCAGCTATTGGCGGATATGACAAAAAATTATGTTTCCGCAGACATACAGCTAATCGTCAATGATGCTTCACGCTCTGCATTACGCAAGCATAGCAAGATAACAATGGAGATTCTGAAATCTGCCATTTCAAATGTTCGTCCTTCGCTTAATGATAATGAACTGCGCAAATATGAGCGTATTCGAGCGATGATGAATGGAGAGGAAATTAAGACCTCGTATAGGTTTTAACGTTTAAATAGTTGTAATTATGACAAAAGAAGAATTATACTTGAAAACCATTTTCTGCTGCATTGCCTGTGATGGAAACATTGCTACAGAAGAAATAGAAATGGTAAGGAGTTTATGTATAGAAAATGAACTTTTTAGAAATATAGATTCAGAAAAGCTACTTAACTCATGGATCTTTGAAATCAATGAGCATGGAGGACCTTTCTTGCTATCTTATCTTAAAGAGATAAATACAGTGGAATTGAATGAAAAAGAGCAATTGATGCTGATTTCTTTCGCTATTGAAGCTATAGAAGCAGATAATCGCATAGAATATGCAGAAGTAAAATTCTTCAAAAAAATACGCTCCAGACTCACAATTAGTGACGAAGCCATATTGGCAAAACATCCAGACAAAGAAGATTTCCTTTTGCCTGACATTAACGTGACAGAGATTCCTTATTGGAATGATGATACGAAGTTTAATCAAATATCCATACCAAAAGTACAAGACAATTAAAAGTATTTTTATAGGTAACAAATGCTTTTTCTGCGTAACTATTCAGCGGTAAAGAACATAAATCCATCTTGATAATCAATGAATTATAAAATCGAGCATATACAAATTATAGTAAATGATGTCATTTCGAGACTTTCTGTCACAATTGTACATTCACAAGTTGCTGATATTCAACATCCATTATCGCTGAATAGTTACTTTTTCTGCTCAATACTCAAAATTTATGCAGAAAAATGTGCCGTTTTACAACATTTTTTCAGCGTATTTTATTTATATTTACAACCAATTTAAAATATTATGATGAACGAAAGCCAACTCCCAGCAGAATTTATTTGGGCAAAAGAACTGAATTGTGGAATCACAATATGTGATTGCGACGGGGTGATAACGTATATGAACGACAAGGCTACTATCCAAAAACATGGCAATCTCATCGGCAAGAACATTTTTGAATGCCACAACCCCAACTCTTACACAATAATCCGCAGGCTGCTTGCCACCGGTGGCGAGAACATATACACAATAGAAAAAAATGGCGTGAAAAAGCTCATATATCAAAGCGCATGGAAAACGAATGGTGTCGTATCTGGGCTATGTGAGATTATGGCAGAATTTTCTGGAGAGATTCCTCATTATATAAGATAACCTACTTACCTATTGGAGCCTTCCCACTGATTATAAGCCCTATTCTATACATACAAAAATATATGTAGCGTCTCTCTTTTTTGTGCCACCCGATTATGCGGCTTATTTCAATCATGCATATTGATGCACGATTTGCGGTAATCGGATATGGATATTCCTGTCCTTTTTTTGAAATATCGGCACATATACGACGTGTCGGGGAAATGTAGATGAATTGCCATTTGCCCTACGTTCATGTCGGTGTTGCGTATCAGATACTTCATTTCCAGTATCACTTGACGGTCGATTGCTTCTTTTGGCGATTCTTTGCACACCTGCCGCATTATCATCGCAAGATAATTGGGGGTGATGCACAAGCGGTCGGCATAGAACCGCGTTTCACGCCGCTCCTTGAAATTGTCGAATATGAGGTCATAGAACGCCACGCATAGCCGTTCCGGGCGTTTCAAGTAGCGTTCCACTGGTGTTTCGCCATACTGCTGATACCACAAATTGAAGCACACAAGAAAGATATTGTGTATCACATTCTCAACTATCTTCGTGTTGCATTGATATGATGTGTAATTTTTGGAAATGTGTTCCAGCAAGTCAATCCATATCTCTATCTCACTACCCCCATTGATAATTGGAGTTATATACAGCATGTCGATAAATTTATTGGGGACACCATATTGAACCATTTCGGCAAATTCGCGGCTCATCAAGCAATATGACACCTCAAAATCGCCTGAACGCGACGTGAACGCCGGAAACATATCGGGCGAAATCAAGACCACCATATTCCTGCTTATCACATATTCTTCAAACTGCACAAGCATTTTAGCCTCGCCGCCTCGACAATATATAATCAGATACGACGGCAAGTGGCTTTCCCACCACGCCGTGAAGCCATACATTGCCGACCGTCCTATAATATATGTTTTATCCATACCTCTACTCTTATCATTTTCACGCACAAATATACAAAAAACTATCACACTTAGCCATCATCTGTTATAATAAGTACCCATATTGACATAATAATGGCATCACAAACTCCATAAAATAGCACTAATTTTGCAACCAAAAATATTTTTTTGAAATGAATAGAGACAAAATTGACTGGGGGAAAACGAATATCACAACCCTGTTTCGCACTATGTTCATACCGACGCTGTTCGGTATGCTGCTGGCTTCGACCATAAACATTGCCGACGGATGCTTCGTAGGGCGAGGGGCCGGAAGCGACGCTCTTGCCGCGGTAAACATTGTGGCTCCATTTTTCTTGCTGACCACCGGCATCGGGCTTATGTTTGGCTGTGGTGCATCAATTGTGGCATCAGTGCATCTGTCGCACGGGAACAACAAAGCGGCACGCATTAATGTCACTCAGGCATTTCTATCATCGCTGCTTCTCATGATAGCACTGGCCGCCGCTGTAATGATTTGGCAGGAGGAGACGGCGAAGCTGATGGGATGCAGCACAAGGCTGATGCCTTACGTCACCGACTATATGCGCTGGGTAATACCCGCCATGCCATTCGGTATGCTTATGAGCATCGGCCTTTTCGTCATCCGTCTTGACGGTAGCCCTAAATATGCCATGATGTGCAACATTCTTCCTGCCATCATCAATGTGATACTCGATTATGTTTTTGTATTCCCGATGAACATGGGCATTGAAGGTGCAGCTTTAGCAACCGGGCTTGCCGAAGTGATTGGCAGCTTGCTTATCATTTATTATGTGCTTTTCAACTGCAATGTCCTTCACTTTTATCCATTAAAAATGTCGCAAAAGAGCGTTCGGCTTACACTGCGCAACATTTTCCAGCAAATACGGCTCGGCGCACCATCTATGATAGGTGAATTGGCAATTGCATGTATGATGTTTACTGGCAACTATATGTTCTTGGAATACCTTGGCGAAGATGGTGTTGCAGCATTCAGCGTGGCCTGCTATTGCTTTCCATTGGTGTTCATGTTTGGCAATGCTATAGCCCAATCGGCTCAGCCAATTATCAGCTACAACTATGGTGCAGGGCTTAGCCAACGCGTAGAAAGCACTCTTCGGCTATCTTTGACCATAGCCATAGTTTGCGGCGTTGCAGCCTCTGCTATGGGTATAGCCGGCAGTCAATATATCGTCGCCATCTTCCTGCCGGACACTGCCGCCGCAAGCCACATAGCATGTGCCGGAATGCCGTATTTCTCATTCGCATTCGTGCTGTTTGCAGTCAATTTAGTGTGCATAGGCTACTATCAAAGTATCGAGTCCTATGGCAAAGCTGCTATATTTATGCTGCTGCGTGGTGCTGTATTCATAATTCCTTTGTTCTGGCTGCTGCCGCACTTTATCGGCAACATCGGTCTTTGGATTGCCGTGCCTGCATCTGAGGCTTTGACACTGCTAATAATCATCATCAAGAGATAACAGCAATAGCCAAAATCAAGCCATACACCAAAAGTTGGCCATATTGAAAAGATTTGGGCTATATCATCAGCCTTTGATTACAGCCACAGGGAGCAGTCGCGTCTTCACACTCACAAGATCTGCCTCATTCCTTATTACAGTCTCAATATCCTTATATGCGCCCGACGCTTCCTGCATATCATTTTGGCAGCGTATTGCGTGGACAATACCCATAGCTTCAAGTTTTTCCACTTCTGTCTGCATGTCGAGGGTCTTTTCTGCCATCGAGCGCGACATCAAGCGTCCTGCGCCATGTGAGCATGAGTTGAACGACTCAGGATTTCCAAGCCCCTCCACAATATACGACGCTGAGCCTTGCGAACCGGGTATTATACCTACTGTCCCCTTTTGAGCCAACGTTGCGCCTTTGCGGTGAACTATTACGTTCTTGCCAAAATGCTCCTCCCATGCGGCATAGTTGTGCGCTATATTTATCATCGGCTCAAACTCTATGCCTGCAAGCACATCGCTAAGCACCGATTCTATGCGTTCCATCATAAGTCGCCGGTTACAGTAAGCGAAATCTATGCAATACCTCATCTCAGCCCAGTAGGCAGAAAATTCCTTCGTGCATAGTGGCAAAAATGCGAGATTCATATCTGCTGGCACGGCAGAATACCACCTGCCATTAAGCATTTGCGCCATGCGATTGTAATAATCGCCCACTTGCTTGCCGATGTTGCGAGAACCCGAATGAAGCATAATCCACAGGTTATCGTCCTCATCTTTCTGAAGTTCAATAAAATGATTGCCACCTCCGAGCGTCCCTATTTCATGCGTTGCCGACACATAACGTCGCTTCACCACTACAAGGGCATCAATGTCATATCCTTGCGGCATATATTCAGCATCTTGGGCTTTCTTGTGGTGGTCCTTGCCAAGCGGAATAAGCGAGCGTATTCCGCGCATAATGTCTTTGCGAAGTGTGGCAGGCGGAATGTCACACACTTTCCATGATGTCTTCACGGCGCACATTCCGCACCCAATATCCACTCCCACCGCATTTGGAATCACGGCATCAACACATGCAAGCACACTGCCTATAGGCACACCTTTCCCTGTATGCACATCGGGCATGACTGCAAGATGATGATATAAAAATGGCAATGAAGCCAAATTGGCTATCTGCTCCATAGCCGACGCTTCCACATTATCAGTCCAGATTTTCACTGGGCGATTGTTTATCATCCTTACGTTCATTTTAATTATATTTTTAAGTAACCCAAATCTGTTATTAGGATTTGGTAGTAAATCTTGTTATCAATGGCGCAAAGTAAGAGTGCCAGTACGCAATTTTTTTGCGCACTTATAACTAAATTTCAAAAAAATTCGGAGAAAAATCACTTTTTCATCATCTACGCAAATAGATTGCGTAAAAATTTCGTTAATTTGCATTAGATAAGTTACAGAATACTTATATCGGGATAATATCAAATAACTAAACAACAGCTTAACATATGCCAGCCAACAAAAATGCTTTGATACGATACAAAACCATCGACAACTGCCTCAGAAACCGCTACCGCCGTTGGACCCTCAATGACCTTGTTGAAGCCTGTTCCGACGCAATCTACGATGCCGAAGGCATTGCGAAAGGCGTGTCGGTGCGAACCGTTCAGGGAGACATACAGATGATGCGTTCCGACAAATTGGGTTACAACGCTCCTATAGAGGTATATGAACACAAGTATTACAGATATGCCGACGCTGACTTCTCCATAATGAATATGCCAATGTCGCAAAACGACTTTGAGGTGATGAAAGAGGCGGTGGATATGCTGCGCCAACTGCAAGACTTCGACCAGTTTGCCGAATTGAGCGATGTGGTGAGCCGGCTTCAAGACAAGCTTGCCGTCAGCCGAAACAAGCGTAAGCCGCTCGTGCATTTCGACAATGTGCCAGGCCTCAAAGGATTGAGTCTCCTAAATCCGCTCTATAACCACATTGCACGGAAACAGACTCTGAGCATATCTTACCAATCATTTTCTGCACGAAAGCCTAAAAAATACATAATTTGCCCATATCTTCTCAAGGAATTCCGCAACCGATGGTTCCTGTTTGGCTCGAAAGCGTCTAATCTTCAACTCTTCAATCTCGCTCTCGACAGGATTGTTGGCTTAGATGTAGTTGATGTTCCTTTCAGAGAGAACCCGAATTTCGACTCCAACCACTTCTTCGACGATGTTATAGGTGTCAGCAAAGATATTGGCTGCAAGCCTTCGGTTATTACTTTTTGGGCATCAAGAGACCAGAGCCTTTATATACAGACCAAGCCCATACATCAGTCGCAGACATTAATTCGCATGAATCCAGAAGACCACAGTTGCATATTTCAAATAACTGTGGTTGTCAATGTCGAGATGTATTCTGTCTTTATGAGTTATGGTCCGGGAATTAAAATATTATCTCCACAAAATGTGGCAATCCACATTAAGTCGCTGCTTAAAAAAGCTGCCGACTATTATGCATCCACATTCAAGGAATCACAATAATCAGCTCAGTATCAATTAAAATCAATCATTAGGATTTGGATTTATAAGCTATGCGACATCACCAGTCTGCCGATGCGAGCTCATGCATAGTCACAAAATCGGCACTGCTCTTATTCAGGCATTCAATCAGCGAGCTGAGCCTCTTTTCGAGCGCACTGCCGCAATTGTGCGTCATAATCCAGCTCAAAGCATACTTCTGCTTTAGCTCATGCAAGTTGTAGAACTCCCACGGATGCATATATATCACAAGAGCCTTGCGGTCGGCAAGTGTCCATTTCGCAAGGAGCTTATAAAGCCATAACGGATAATTGTGCAGTCCGAGCCAAAACAACGGCAAGCGGAATACAGGACTTACTGATGCTGGCAACTGCACCACGCCGTCCTTCTCGAATTTGGTGGCTGGCAAATCAGTGTTGTTGTATCTGCCCGGAATAAAAGTTGGGTTAAGTGATGAGTTATACTCATAACCCGCATTTGCCACATCCTTTTCAGCCAATGGTGCCATCCGCGCCATTCGGTAGCCATACACCGTCTGTCCGCTCAATTTTTCCAGACGTGCCTTTGACTCTGCAAGATGCTCTATTTTGAAGTCTGAATGGTAACATCCGTGTGATGCCACTTCATGCCCCTCAGCCACAATACGCTTCACCACATCGGGGGCATTTTCAGCAAAATTGGCAGTACAGAAAAATGTGGCTCTCACCTCATAACTCTTCATTATGTCGAGTATCTTATGTGCGCCATAGCGCGATATGCGCATCTGCTCAGAGAATGGTATGTCTCGCCTATTTTCAAGTGGCACATCAAATTCTTCTATATCAAAACTTAATGCTACAAGTTTGCTCGTTTCCATATCTTATTTTCCCAAATTATTTCCAGATTTCACATATATTCTTCAATTCCTTAAACAGTACTTTCAATCCCATGACCGACACTTTCAGCCCATTCTTAATCTCGGCATCCACCACTCGCACATCGGCTCCACACTTCACTGCCTTATATATGAATTGTGTGTCGAATAGAAAAGTGTTGATCGTAGTTTGCAGGAACAGCTCACGTCCTCGGCGATTGAATCCTTTCATTCCGCCCTGAGTGTCCTTAAACGGCAGACGGAACACGAACCGATTCACCGCATGCGATGCGTAGGACAGCATTTTCCGCACAAATGGCAGATTCTTCTGATAAGAGTCGGCACGCGCAGCTATCACCACATCTGCACCATCACGCAGTGCGACTACTACTTTTGATATAGACTCAAAGGTGTAAGGGAAATCATAGTCGATATATATCACCCAATCTCCGGTACAATGCTTCACTGCCGAACGCAGCGCAAAACCCTTGCCCATATTCACTGCATGATTCACTATCTTCACATCTTTCACCTCATCCTTGAGAAAAGACACCACATCTGGCTCAAATCCCCGCACCGAGCCATCAGTAGCTATGTAAAGTGAAAATTTATATTCAGGGAATATGGCACATAAGTCATTGAAATTCACTGCTACACCTTTCTCCCAGTTTATATGCGGATTGTAGGCTGGTAAGACTATATCGATGTGCTTATTTTGTTCATAGATGTTATCTGTCTGCATAATCGTACTTGTTCCTCTCTTTTCAATACTTCTTCATCAAGCATCGGATTTTGTGCGTGCAAAGGTAGCCATTATTATCTGTTTTTATGTCATAACTAATCCAAAAATGATTCAATATTATATAACGGACGATGCTTCACCTCGGCAAATATATTGCCTATGTATTTGCCTATGACTCCTATCGACAGCAATATCATAGCTCCTATAAACCACATCGACAGCATTATAGATGTCCAGCCCGAAACTGCCCGCCCCACGAAAAACGACCACAGAATGTACATAATCATGAAAAAGCACACCACAAGGAACATTATGCCCGTTCCGATAATGAAATTTATGGGTTTTACCGAAAATCCCGTTATGCCATCTACTCCGAGGTTAATCATCTTCCCTATTGTATATTTCGAATGTCCTGCCTTTCGCTCAAGGAACTTATAATACACCTTCTCCGAAGGGAATCCAAGCAGTGGCACTATTCCACGCAGATACAGTCCGCGCTCAGGGTATCGTGAAAGCTCCTCAAGCACTCTTCGGCTCAAAAGCCTGAAATCCGCATGGTTATACACTATATTCACCCCAAGCAATGCCTGTAGCTTATAGAACATCTTGGCTGACGTGCGCTTGAAAAAGCTGTTCACCTTGCGCGATTCCCTCACGCCATACACAATGTCGGCTCCGCCCTCATATTTCGCTATCATCTCCTCTATTTTGGTTATGTCATCTTGCAAGTCGGCATCGATGGTTATGACCACGTCGGCACGATTCTTGGATGTCATCATTCCTGCCATCATCGCATTTTGCTGCCCGACATTACCACGCAGGTTCAGTCCTTTGATGTTGCTGTGCCTGTCGTGTAGTGATTTGATTATGCTCCATGTGGCATCGTCACTGCCATCATTCACAAACATCATATAGCTGTCGCCAGTCACGATTCCACGGCTCGACAAATCGTCGAGCAACAGCAACAGTTGCTGTGCTGTATCGTGAATGACTTCCGCCTCATTATAGCAAGGTATGACAAGTGCCAGTGTTACCATATATCGTTTTTACTTGAAATTATCGGAGCAATAGCTTTTGAGAATCTTTCAGATTCACTACTTTTGTGCAAATTTAGTGTTTTTATTTATAATTTTTATAATCTTATGGTCAATAAGAACAACGAGAAAATTTCGCTTTATGCATTTGGCTTGCTCATAACCCTTATAATATCAATTCTTGAAGCATCTCGCGGCAGGGCTTTGAATTTCTATATCTATCAAGAAGCCACTATCGATTTCCTCAACGGCCTCAACCCATACATCGGCTGGCACGACCGCCACACTCTCGATGTTTTCCTGTATCTGCCCACATTCAACTCGCTGTTCTCGGCATTTGCCATTATGCCGCGCGGCATAGGCGCAATCATCTGGAATGTGCTTAATTTCAACCTATTGTTTTGGTCTATGCTGCTTGTCACCAATCGCCTTAGGCATGGATTGCGCTTTCTCACTCTCTACAGTCTGCTGATAGTGGCGCAAGCACTGTTCTCATTTCAGTATAACCTCACAATCATGTATCTGTTCCTGTTAGCCTTTATTCTGCTTGAACGCGGGAATTATTGGGGAGCTTTGGCTCTAATCATCATATCAGGCACGACAAAGGTTTATGGATTCTTCGAGCTTGCGCTGTTCGTGCTATACCCTCAGTTCTGGAAAAATGTGGGTCGAGGCTCCATCCTCCTCTTTGCCGCACTTCTGCTACCCGCTGTCACTGTGGGCGTGCATGGATTGCTCCCGCTCTACGAGGGATGGTATCAAGCTATCGATGTCCATTCCTACCGCCCATTCGAGACTATGACACGGCTTATCCTTGTTCTCTCCGGCACAAATGTTTATGACTTCGGCAACATTATGCTCGCTGTGGTGGCTCTTGCCATAACTTTGGCTATAATCGCTTTGCGCAATAGGTTCTGCTCTTTCGAGCAGCGAGCACAGTTGCTTGGCATAATAATGGTGACTATCATTCTATGGGGAACAAATTCCGAGCGCAACACATATTGCATAGCGATTGTAGGCTACATAATTTGGTACTTGGCTTCCAGCCGGCACAATCTTCTCGATAAAATTCTGCTCGTCACCAACTTTGTGCTGATATGCGTCATTCCTATCGACATTCTATGTCCAAAGCCAGTGTTAAACATGCTGATGAACACACTTGCGCTCAACATTCTGTCGATGCTCATCACATGGATACGAATGTGCCAATACACCTTCACATCAGCACTGCACTCTGGTAACCATTCTGTGTATTAAGCCCCCTCGAATCAGCCACTCAGCATCCAGCCAAATCCAATCCCGACAATAATGATCAATTAAAATTGGATTTTGTGGTAATTTTACATATTATTATGGACTTAACCTCCCAACCAAACAGCAACCATCTTAGCACATAAATGCAACTGTTTTTTTAATCGACTTTGGAGCAAAGTTATTTCGACGTTTTGCCGGATAATTTGTATCTTTGTAGTTGAAACAATGACTGACAACATGAGCATCAAATACAAGAATAATATATGCTACCATATAACGACAAGGACATAACATCCATATTCAATTACAGCAAACGACTAATAAAAAATGTTCTTGTAACTGGCATCGTTGAACGTATCGGAATTGTATTGAAGGACAGAATATAAAAAATTACAAAGGTGACACCCATTCTTATGTATCGCTTTTTAAAACATTTTTAGTATGGACAGTGAAAAATTTACAAATACATCAATAACCATAAAAGGATTGCTGGGTCTAATTGAAGCAAAAGACATAGCTATACCTGAAATACAACGCCCTTTTGTATGGAAAAACAGCCAAGTGCGCGACCTTATTGATAGCCTCTACAAAGGTTATCCAACTGGCTATATCATACTGTGGAAGAATCCAAATGTGAAACTAAAAGATGGCACTGTGTCATCCGGCAAGAAGGTTATTATCGATGGACAACAACGCATAACAGCCCTAATGACTGCCATTGCAGCACAAAAAGTATTCAATAATGAGTTTAAGGAGACTCATGTAAAGATAGCTTTTAATCCCTTTGCTGCATTGGATTTCGCAAACGGTAATAGCGAAGCCGAAATATTTGCGGTTCAAACTCCAGCACATTTGAAAAGCAAATATTGGATTCCTGACATTTCCGATATATTCAGCACATCGTTTTCTTCATGGACATTCATTCCCAAGTACATAGAACAGAATCCTAATATGACGGGGAATGATTTACAGATGGTACTGAATAAGCTAAAAGGAATCGAGTCCACTCAAATGGGAGTGGTTGAATTGTCTGAAAAATTGGATATTGACGTTGTGACAGACATATTTATCCGCATCAATTCTAAGGGAACGGCATTGAGCCAAGGCGACTTTGTCATGTCAAAGATGGCTGCAGACGAAGCTCACAAGGGTAATACTTTGCGTAAGATAATAGACTATTTTAGTCACTTGGCTGTTGTCCCCACATACTACGATTATATCAAGAATCACGACAACGAGTTCGCTTCAACTGGTTATCTTGATAAACTTGCGTGGCTTGCGACAGACAAGGAAACAGTTTACGACCCTACATGCGATGATGTCATTCGAGTAGCTTTCATGTACAAACTAAAACGTGCAAAATTGGCCGATCTTGTGCAACTTCTCACTGGACGTGATTTTGAAACTCGTGATTTCAAGGAAGAAATAGCAGAAAATACCTTTAAGCAAATGTATAATGGTGTGTTAAGTGTTATTAGCCAACACAACTTCACGCAGTTTATGATTGCAATCAAGTCCGCCGGGTTCATTACCAGCAAGATGATAACGTCTAATATGGCTCTCGACTTTGCCTATACCGTACATCTATTGTTGCAGACATCTGATGTGCCTGTGGCAGAACGCAAACATATTGTACAGAAATGGTATGTCTTGTCTGTACTTACAGGCAGATATAGCACATCACCAGAATCTGCTTTCGCCAAGGACATCCGACAGATTTCAGAACAGGGCGTTCGGACAATGTTAAAGGCTATGGAGGATGCCATTCTTTCCGAGAATTTCTGGAATGTGGCAATACCACAAAATCTTGTCTCCACTTCTACGGCCAATCCAACATATTTAGTTTACCTTGCAGCGCAAGTATATTTCAATGACATATCCTTGCTTTCAACAAACATAACTGTACGAGAACTAATTAGTCTTGGAGGAGACGTACATCACATATTCCCCAAAAAGTACCTTATTAAACACAATTTCTCCAAAAATATGTATAATCAAGAAGCCAACTATGCTTATCTTGACCGACCGGTAAATGAGTCTATTGGCATGAGGTCTCCAAATGATTATTTTAAGTCTGCATTGCAGCAATGTGAGACCAAGAAAGCGGTATGCGGTTCAATAGTTGATATTGACATATTGAAGAAGAATCTTGAAGCGAACTGTATCCCTAAAGAAGTATTCTCCATGGATAGCAGCTCTTATTCCGGCTTTCTTGAAAAGCGGCGTTTGCTTATGGCTAACAAGATACGGCAATTTTACAATAGCCTATAGTTATCAATGGCAGTTGCTTATAATACTTTCGGTCGGAAACAAGAAAAAAGGCAGCGGTGGGAAAGCCATCGCTGCCTTTTTCTGTTGTCATCTGTGTATTAGCTTTACGCAAGCCTTATCTCCAGATCTTTGTAGTCAAAGTGTAATGGGATTTGGAGAAATTGCATACGAATGTCATTTCACGTATTTTGCCACCGCATCACGCCAAACCAGATACGCCGGACCGAGCAAATGCAGTCCATCATTGGTGTATTTCTTTGGCATTTTCCCATTTTCATCGGCAAATTTTGAGTACAAGTCAATCCATGTCACCTTCTGGCGTTTTGCTATCTGCTCGAAACGCTTGTTGCATTCCACTATAGTGTCTTCCTTACCTATCATGGCCTTATAGCGGCGGAAATCATTATTGATAGGGAGAAGGCTCTGAAGATAGATTTTAGTCTTCGGCGACAATTCCTTGATATGCGCCACAAGATTCTCCATAGCAGTGGCAATGCTGTCGGCACTCAAATTATGAGAGATGTCATTCACACCACACAGCAGGAATATCTTGCGAGGTTTGCCTTTCAGCATCACATCGCAACGGTCATACAAACCTTGTATGACATCCGATGATATGCCACGGTTCTTTACGTGAGGATTGTTGAACAGTTCGTGCCATTCACATCCATTGGTGAGGCTGTTTCCGAAGAACACAATGTCATCGCTTTTCACAGGCAAAACCTCAAACAACGAGCTACGCTGATAGTAGAACTCATTGTATTGATACTTTTCCTGAGCCGAAGCCATCGACCATAGTCCGCACACGGCAGCCACTGCCATTAAAATTCTTCTCATATTAGCCATATACAATTTATTTACTTTCACCACGGAATGCATCCACAGCATTCTTCACCGAGCCGTGAAGCAGAAGAAGACGTTTTGCCTCGTCGTAAGGCAAACCAAGCTCCTCTACCACCATTCTTGTGCCGCGATCCACGAGTTTCGCGTTAGACAACTGCATGTTCACCATCTTGTTGCCTTTCACACGTCCCATCTTAATCATCACCGAAGTGGTAATCATGTTGCAGATCATCTTTTGTCCAGTACCCGATTTCATACGAGAGCTGCCAGTGACATATTCAGGACCTACAATCATCTCGATTGGCACTTCAGCAGCCTCGCTGATAGGCGCATCGGGGTTGCTTGTGATTGAACCTGTCAAGCATCCATGAGCGCGGGCTTCTTTAAGCGCACCGATTACATAAGGAGTAGTTCCAGATGCTGCGATACCGATTACTGTATCTTTCTCGTTCACATTGAATGCCTCAAGGTCTTTCCAACCTTGCACTGTATCGTCTTCTGCGTTTTCAACCGGGTTGCGGAGAGCTGTGTCGCCGCCTGCTATGATACCGATTACCCACGATGGATCCATACCGAATGTTGGAGGAATCTCAGATGCGTCGAGCACACCAAGGCGACCCGATGTTCCAGCTCCCATATAGAAGATACGTCCGCCGCGCTTCATACGCTCTACGATACCTTCCACGAGTTTTGTGATTTGTGGGATTGCCTTTTCTACAGCATCAGCCACTTTATGGTCTTCAGTATTGATATCAGTCAAAATTTCCTCTACCGACTTCTTTTCAAGGTCGTTGTAGAGCGACGACTGCTCACTGATTTTTACAAATGCCATTTTTATTCGTTTTTTAGATTTTCTGAATTATTTTGAATGATACTTGATCAAGCCTTCCATCGGGCTCTTAATGATAGTACCGAGCTTGATGTAAAGAGCGTCAGCAGCTTCTTTAAGCACATCCTTGTAGTAGCAAGCGATTGAACCTACGAAGCACACCGGCATTTCCTTATAGTTGGCATAGTTCTCGATATTGCGCACGAAGAATGCCTTGAAAGCATTGAGTACCAAGCGGTGAACTGATGGCTCTTCGATGTTCTGAATCAAGAATGGAGAAAGCGATGCGAGGAAGCGGTTTGCTCCCGGTTTGCGATACACGTTTTCAATGATAATTTGACGTGTAAGTTTGTTTTGTTCCATGAATTTGTCGCACAATTCTTTTGGCAATTGGTTCTTCAGGACATCGCCTACAAGAAGTTTACCAAGCACTGCACCACTACCTTCGTCACCAAGGATATAACCGAGAGGCGATACGTTATCTACAATCTTCTCGCCGTCATAGTAGCAAGAGTTTGAGCCTGTACCCATGATGCAGGCGATACCCGGCTTGTCGCCACAAAGTGCGCGTGCTGCTGCAAGAAGGTCGCTCTCTACATCGATTTTCTCGGCTGTAGGGATATTGCGCTTGATGGCATTGCGCACGTTATTGCACACATTCTCAAAGAGGCATCCTGCGCCATAGTAATAAACTTCGGTAATTGTCATACCTTTAATGTGAGGCATCAGTTCTTTTTGAATTGTTGAGAACATTTCCTCCTCGGTAAGCATCAATGCGTTCATACCACATGTAAACACTTGAGCTACCATCTCTTTTCCGTCAAGGACACACCAATCTATCTTGGTTGATCCACAGTCTGCAATTAGAATCATATCTTTTAAATTTTAATATAAATTTTCTTTTTGTATAATATATAACCAATACACCAGTTAAGGCATACAAATAAAATCGCATAAATGCAAGAAGCAAAAATCTCGCTGCCAAGCATTGGCACAAGTGCTTCTTTATAAATCAAGCTCTTGATTGAGATTGTCTCGGCTCCGAATGGCACCTTTATGCTGCCAAACAATATGCCAAGCACTCCGCCAAGCACATACAGGAACAATGGATTGATGCCAAACGACTCGAAGAAGCGGCTCCATGCCTTATAGCCTTTGATATCTATTATCCATATCAGAAGCCCGAGGAAATTGGCGGCAAGTCCACAGGTTGTAAGTACAAATGTAGGCGACCAGATGTTTTTGTTGATTGGCAAGCCGTAGCTCAAAAGGAATCCTGCAAACATCAATATTGTTCCTGTTATGAACAGGTCGCTTATACGCTTAAAGTTGTCTTTGGTGCTCATGATAGCCTCACCACACATAAAGCCGATAAGCACATGCGCTATTGCCGGAAGAGTACTCAGAAGACCCTCCGGGTCAAAAACATTGTTCACTCCATCAACTACAAGGCCCTTATACATGTGATTCTCGCCAAGGATAGCCTTATCCACAATGTAAATTATATTATCCGACGAGAAATCATATCCATGACCGAGCAGAAGTATAAAGCTATAAACGACCAATATTCCAGCTATAAGCCATGGAATCATTCGGTGACGCACTGTGATAGCTATCAGCGATGCTGCGCAGTAGCACAATGCCAAACGCGGCATCACACCCACAAGGCGCAAGTGGTCGAAGCTGTTGGCTGCCGCAAGAATACGATCGCCAAGAGGAATTGCCTCATCAGCTCGCGACAATCCGTAGCAGAAATTGCTGAACCATGCGATTGCAAGTCCTATAAGATAAATCAGCACCGTGCGGCGGAAAATCTTTTCAAGCAAATGCTTTGATGGCTTAAACTCAAACTTTCTCAACGAGAAGAATGTAGAAATTCCCATAATGAACATGAAGAACGGGAATACCAAGTCGGTTGGGGTCAATCCGTTCCACGGCGCATGTTCAAGCGGCGTGTAGATATGACTCCATGAACCTGGATTATTAACCAAAATCATGCCGGCAATGGTCACGCCTCGAAGTATGTCGAGCGAAAGCAGGCGGCCAGATGGTTGTTTCATTGTCATAGTTGTGAAATTAAATTAGTTGTTTTATTTATTGTTTCTTTAGTTTGCTACATTCATCCACAAGGAATACAATCGATTGGTAAGGTACACCTGTATTAGTACAAAGTCCGACCTCACAAGTGCGGCTGTTGGAATAACCGCGCTTCACTCCTGCCACTTCAAGTTGCGAGCGAAGTTTGCGCAAAGCCCATTCGTTGAGCTCTGGATGCGTGAAACCCTTGTCGCCAGCAAAACCGCAGCACCCCACACCTTCTGGAAGGATGACATTGTTTGAACAGCGTTTTGCAAGACCCACAATCTTATCCACAAGTCCCATCTTGCGCATTGAGCATGTCACATGCACTGCTATTGGCTCATCAATCGGAGTGAACTCAAGGTCATCTGCCACATAATCGCAGATAAACTCTACAGGTTCATAAACCTTTATGCTGGTAATCTTCTCGCGCATACGGTGTAAGCACGGACTTTGGTCGCACATCACAGGATACTTGCCGTTTTCCGATGCTTTCAACAAGGCATCCTCAAGCTCCTTCACCTTGCGGTCGGCAATGTCGGGCATGCCCTTGCTTTCCCATATAGTTCCACAGCACAGATTGCGCATACCCTCAGGGAAAATCACCTCCCATCCGCACTTCTGCAAGAAATTCACCATTTCATCCACCAAATCCACTTTCACAACATCGGTCTTGGCCTTTCCCATCGTCTGATTGATGCAGCTCGGGAAATACACCACCTTTTTGATACTGCGCTTCACGGTGTGAGCCTTTGAATAATGTGCCGAAGGCATTGCAGGTGTCCACATTGGAAGTCCGAGTTTGTGCATTGCATGTCCAAGCGACTTTGTGGCAGAGTTTCCAATAACGCTTTGTATCGCTCCAGCGGCGGTCAAGACAGGTCGCAATGTGCTTTCCACCCGACTAAGATGGTTTGCAGCATAGTCTCCTATCTTGTAGCCAAGACTTCCCTTCGGCAGATTCTCGGCACGCAAGTCATGAATCATTTCTCCGACATTTATCTTCATCGGACAAGAAGTGCTGCACAGTCCATCGCCGGCACATGTCTCATTGCCATAATACACGAATTGCTGTTCAAGCCGCTTCAAGCGTTCGGGGTCTTCCCCAGTGGCACGCAGACGCGACAGTTCTCGCTGCACGATGATGCGCTGGCGAGACGACAATGTGAAGCCGCACGACAGGCAGTTCACTTCGCAGAATCCACATTCTATACATTTGTTCACATGGTCGTTGGTGAGTGGCATCGGCTTGAAATGCTTGATGTAGCATTCAGGGTCGTCATTGAAGATAACTCCCGGATTTAAGATGTTCTTCGGGTCGAAAAGCGTCTTCACCTCTTTCATTATCTCGTATGCCTTCTCGCCCCACTCGTTCTTGACGAATGGTGCCATATTGCGTCCAGTTCCATGTTCGGCCTTCAGTGAGCCGTCGTATTTGTTCACCACAAGATGCTCAATCTCCTCCATCAAGTTCTGATATTTCTTGATATCCTCTTGTGTGTCGAACGACTGGGCGATAATGAAGTGATAGTTGCCTTCAAGCGCATGACCATAGATGCACGCATCATCATATCCATGCTTCTCAAGCATATTTGCAAGATCTACCGTAGCATTAGGCAAATCCTCGATATGGAATGCCACGTCCTCTATTATGACTGTGGTTCCGAGTTTGCGAGTTCCGCCGACCGATGGGAAAATTCCAGAACGCACTGCCCAATATTTAGAATATTCCGCAGGGTCATCGGTGAATTTTGCTGGCACATACAGGTGGAATGGCTTCAGCATATCAGTGATTTTATCGATGTTTTGCTGCAATTCCTCCTTTGAGTCGGCTTTTGTCTCAGTCAGCACAGCGGTCAGCCCTTCGCCAGTCGTGTCATTGACCGACGACAATGATTTCTTGTCGAGTATCTCGGCACTGTGAACTGGTCCGTTCTTAATAGCCACAACAGCCTCACAAGCCTCGCGCATATCGCTGAAATACAGCATTGCGCTTGCCGAGTGCTTATAGAGGTGTCCTGTTGCCATCTTAAATTCGCTCGCAAATGCCAATGTGCCTTCCGAACCAACAATCAAGTGGGTTATAATCTTGAATGGGTCGTTATACAGCACGAATGGATAGATATTCAATCCAGTCACATTCTTTATGGCATCTTTATACTTTATGCGCTTAACCAATTCCTCGTCGGCATTCACCCTGTCTCGCAATTCCTCAATTTTCTTCACAAAATCAGGATGGGATTTGCGAAAAGCGTCGCAACTGCGCGAATCACCCGTATCGAGGACCGTACCATCGGCAAGGACGATGCGTATCGATTTCAGTATGCGGTCGCTATTGGCGTGTGTGCCGCAGTTCATGCCCGAGGCATTGTTTATCACGATACCGCCAACCATCGCCGACTTCTTAGAAGCCGGGTCGGGCGAGAAAATCTTGCCGTATGGTTGCAGGATTTCATTCACACGCTGTCCTATCAACCCCGGTTGCAGAGTTATAGTTTCCGCATCGCTCGACACTTCGTAGCGTTCCCAGTTCTTCCCTGCCACTATCAGTATTGAGTCGGTGATTGCTTGCCCTGAGAGGCTGGTGCCGGCTGCACGGAAAGTCACCGGCAGCTCATATTTGTCGGCAAGACGAAGCAGTTGAGCCACTTCCTCCTCATTCTTTGAGCGAATCACGATTTTTGGCAGATGGCGGTAGAAACCGGCATCCGTACCCCATGCGAGGCAGTGGAGATCATCGGTGTAAATTCTATCCTTGGAAATGAATTCCTTGGCGTTATCGAGAAACAATTTATATTGGTCGTTCATAATCTGTTGTATGTCCCACTAAATATGGGATGTTATAAGTTTTTTTCTTTGTGTGGGGATGATAACCACCCCACCCCCACACTGTTTAGATTTTTAATTATTTGTATAAATAGTACTTTGCTGACTTGGCTTTGAATGCCTCAACATCCTTGTTCCAGTAGTCAATCATGTCTGCCACCTTATAGTTCTTGGTGAAGAGCTTGCGGATTTGGTCTGTACCGCACACCTTGTCAAACATGTTCAAGCGAGCCTGATTCTTCTCCGGCTTGTAAATGTCGGTGTTGAATGGCAGGTCGAATGTCTTGTGGTCGGGATACATCTCGGCAAGCACCTGCATAGCATAGAACTGAATGAGCGACAAGTTAGCATCCACCGCATCGGTAATGTATATCTGCACACCTTGCAGATTCTTGCCCTTGCCTGTAGAATAGAACGGCTTGATGTGAATCGGGCGGAAAAGCACTCCGGGAAGATTCAATGCGTTCATGTTCTTTGAGAATTTTTCAGCCTCGATGAAATCATCACAGATAAGCTGGAATGGCAATGTATAGCCCACGCCTATCGACATGCAGTAAAGCTCTCCAAGGATACCAGTTGCAGGATAATAATCCGACACATCCGGATTTGGAATGTGCGGTGAAGGAAGAAGCCAAGGCATTTCAGTCTGGCGATAGTTCATATAGCGATGCCAGCCAGTCATAGGCACTACAGTCAAGTTCACTTTCTTTCCTCCAGCAAGCATTCCCTCATCGTTGAGCATCAATGCAAGTTCGCCCGGTGTCAAGCCATAAATATATGGTATAGGGTATTGGCTCACGAATGAAACAAAGCCTTTCTCCACAATATTGCCCTCTACCTTATAACCACCAAGTGGATTAGGACGGTCAAGAACCACAAACTCTTTGCCATATTCAGCACAAGCCTCCATAGCCACACCCATAGTGCTTATGAATGTGAATGAGCGGCAACCTATGTCTTGAATGTCATATACCAGCACATCTATGTCTTTCAGCATCTCCTTGGTCGGCTTGCGGGTCTTGCCATAAAGCGAATACACCTTTACGCCTGTTGCCGGATCCTCCGAGTTATCCACCTTGTCGCCAGCATGCACATCGCCACGTACTCCATGCTCTGGACCATACAATGCCACAAGATTCACATTTGGAGCCTCAAATAGAATATCCACTGTGGATTTTAAATTGTTATCCACTCCTGTTGGGTTAGTGATAAGCCCTACGCGTTTTCCTTCGAGCTGCTTAAAGCCATTATCGCGAAGCGTCTCAATGCCTGGCTTTGTCAGCGCACTTGCGGCAAGTGCCACAAGTGCTGCCGTCAATGTCAAAATATATTTTCTCATCTTTTATTTTCCTTTTTATTATTTTCTACCATATTCAGGGTCAATCTTGCGATCAACAAGGAATGTAACGAAAAGTGTAGCGATGCAACATGCCATCACCATCCAGAAGAAGTTCACATATCCTATGGCCTCTTGAATATATCCTGCCACAAAACCTGGAAGCATCATGCTCAATGCCATAAATGCCGTGCAGATTGCATAGTGAGATGTCTTGAACTCGCCTTCCGAGAAATACATCATATAGAGCATATATGCCGTGAAGCCAAATCCGTAGCCGAATTGCTCGATACATACGGCTATGCTGATTACCAAAGTATCGGCTGGCTGTGCTATAGCCAAATACACAAATGTCAAGCAAGGCAGTGTCATGCACGCAGCCATAAGCCACAACGCTTTCTTCAAACCGACTTTAGATGCAAACACCCCTCCTACAATACCTCCGGCAAGCAGAGCAATTACGCCAAATGTGCCATACACCAAGCCTACAAGGTCGGTGCTTAGTCCAAGACCGCCCTCAGCCACTGAGTGAACAAGGAATGGTTGGCAAAGCTTAATCAAGAAACCTTCCGGCAAGCGATAAAGAAGCATGAATGCTATTGCAAGCAGCACACCTGGCTTCTTGACGAACGACACGAATGAACCTGCCAATTCGCTCAACCCAGAAGTGGCTCCGCCATTCTCGGCAGCCACACGAGGCTTGTCTTCCGACGAATGAGGCAATACGTATGTGTGATATAGTGTGATTAGGAAGAACACCACTGCACTCACGCCAAGGGTGACCTGCCATGAGAATGGAATGTTTTCCACCTTATTATCCTCTATTACACCTGCAATATACACAAGCACACCTTGACCGAACACAGATGCTACACGATAGAATGTGCTACGCACGCCGATAAAAGCTGCCTGGCTGCTCGGACTGTGGGCAAGCATATAATAGCCGTCGGCCGCTATATCGTGCGTTGCAGAAGCAAACGCAGCTATAATGAACAGAATAAGTGTCACTGTAAACATACTTATAGGTGTCTGTCCAGATACTATCGTGTCGATATCAGGCTTTGGCAGTGTTACTGTCAATAGCACCATCAGTGCTGTAAGCAATATCTGCATCGACACAATCCACCAGCGTTTAGTCTTTACCACATCGACAAGCGGTCCCCACACTCCCTTCAAGAACCAAGGGAAATACAGAAGCGTGGTGAAGAATGACATATCGCCATTAGGCACACCCATTTTCGTGAACATCATCACTGAGATATTGTTTACCACGAAATATGGCACACCCTCAGCAAAATACAAGGTCGGAACCCACCACCATGGCGATTTTGTTCCATTTGTTATTTTTTCCATGCGTTTAATACTGTTTGTTTATGTTAGCATTTATGAAGTAATGCAATAATATATCTTTATAATTGAAACCTTTCTCGCCCATCACTGCTGCACCGATTTGGCAAAGCCCTACACCGTGTCCCCAGCCTGCACCTCGAAGCACGAATTTTTGAGGCACACCATCCACCACATCATGCTTCTCGACGATGAATGCCGAGCTATACAAGTGAGATGGCGACAATGTGCGGCGAATCTCAAGTTCCTTTCCTATTGTCAGCGTCTTTTTGGTTCCCACAATCTTCAGCTTATAGAGGCGACCCGATGTTCCGCGCGCCACTGGCTGCAAATCGAGGATAGTGCCGTAGTCGATACCAGAACGTTTCAATATCAACTCCGACAGCTCTTTCTGCGTATATTCAACCGTCCAACGATAGAAATCGGTGGTCTCTTGGTCGTAGTTGTTTAGCACTTGCGACAGAATTTTCTTGTCGTTAGTGTTGCAATATGCCTTTGGTGACGACAGAATCCACTCCTCGGCATTTGCCTCTTTTGTTAAGTCGGGGAAGTTCATTTCATCCTCTCCGTCGCGGCGTGCCACGAGATAATCGAAATGCTTCGGTTCCCAACAGTTCTCAAATTCTTCATACACACCTCCGCAACTTTTCGAGAAGCGTGCATCGCATAATTCACCGCCAAAAGTCAGCACCTGCCCCCAAGTTGCCTTGATTGCATCGCGCACTTTTTCTGTAGATTCACGAGTAATACCCTGATAACGCTGGCAGTGGTCATCAGCACACACGTCGAAGTTCACATGGTCTTCACGGTCATACCATTTTATCATTTCGTCGTCGCCTGTTTCTTCCACAGCCTTATATTCCTCATTGTCGGCCACTATACGCTTGTTCTTTTCCATCTGTGCCAGCAGCCAACTGCGCGAAATCACAGCATGTGCCTTTAGCAATTCGAGAGATGCGGTCGCGCTCATTTCCGATGAAATGACACTGAGCAGATATTCTTCCACCGACAGTACATTGATTGCTGTCAGCTTGCCATTCTCCACTATCAGATGCAATGCTCCACGAAAACGCTGGTTTTCTTTTCTCTCCCAATGGAAATTCACACCTATAGTTACCCCTATCAATTCCACGGAATTTTTTTCGGCATTAGTTGGCTCGAACTTTATGATGTCGGCAGTCTTGCCGTTCCATTCCACCTTGCCGCCGGCAGATACCTTGGCAAGCTGTTTGCCGGTGACTTTCTCGCCACCATCAACGACATATTCTCCGTCAAGCACAAATTCGACAGTAGGTTCACCCATGATACCCACTTTCACGCGTGGTACTTCAGTCATAGCAGTTGTTTTGATTATATTCCTTTCAAAAATCGTTTACTAATTTTTCGGCATCCTCTTCCGTGAGGCACACCTCGTCGAGTATCTGCTGAACGATATCGCCCGACACTCTGTTGAAATCTTTTTCAAGTGGCGTTATGAACACACCTCCCATATCGACCGATGCAGGCGAAATCAAGTAGGCGGCATCTCCTTCCGAATAATAACAGTCGGGGCGATGCTTACGTCGAGGAAACACTGCCACAGTCCAGCCTTCATCTTCAGTCCACCAGCAAAGCACATTGAGCATTGGCTCATATTCGCCATTTGGCACTGGCAGCTTGCCATACAGTTCGTTGAAGAGAGTTTCACCGGCTTCCACCGATTCCGACTGAATCAAGTAAGCTGTTCTCCCCACGCCTTTTGCCACACTCAAACGTGCATCGCGCAAGGTCTTCACCTCCGAAAGCACTGCATTCCTCACGTCGTTTGGATAAGGCATCAGGCCTTTCAGCCCTGCTTGGAAATGCATATGGTCGGGAGCTGATGCTCCGCATTTAGGTCCGTTATAGAAGATTACAAAGTCTTTAAGCTCAAAAGCCAGCGACATCATATCGCCGATTCGCGATATGATGCGTTGGGCAGTATGAGTGTTTGCAGGAATGGTGAGATGACGCTTGAAGATTGGGAAAGGGTTGAGAATCACGGTGTAGTCTCTCCACTTTATCCCTGTCTGCTCTGCGGGCCGGTTTGCTTCACACAAGAAGCAAGGTCTCTTTTGCAGCGACACCTTATCGACCTTTGCTGCCGAAGACACAATCCGTGCAGGATTATATTGAACTTTGTAGTGAGCTTTGCCCACTACAAAGTTCTTCTCCTTCACGCTGCTCAGAGCGGCATAGTTGTCGTGGGCTGTTGCCCATTCCTTCAACTGATG
The DNA here is from genome assembly GCA_964459845.1 of uncultured Muribaculaceae bacterium. GTDB lineage: Bacteria > Bacteroidota > Bacteroidia > Bacteroidales > Muribaculaceae > CALZFJ01. The sequence continues at coordinate 130,258 of CAYWOC010000002.1, forward strand.
CCGGAACAGTGATTCAATCTTCTCCGAGCTTAACGTCTCTTCCATTCTTGACTCTTATCTCTCTCTTTTCGTGTATTATTTCTTTGTGTTCTTTGCGATACGAGCCTTCAACTCCCATGTGCGGATACGATCCTTGTAGGTGTTGTTGCGGTTCATCTTCTCTACGTCAAGAGCAGCATCACTATTGTCGTCCCAACGACGGCACAAGTAAACTGGCTCATATACACGACCGATTTGATAGTTGCGCGACATATTCAAGCCAAGAGCATAGTCCTCACCATAGTTCACACATGGGAGCTTCACTTCACGAAGGATTGGAGTGTAGAATGCACGTGGTGCGCCAAGTCCATTGATGCGGAGCGCATTGTTGCGGCCGTTCTCAGGAGTCCATTCCTTGTGGTCGATTACACCCGGTGGGATGATGTTCTTATTGATGTCGGTCAAAACGTAAGTTCCCACTACCATTGCGCAGTTTTGATCATAGAATGCCTTCACCATAGTGGCAAGCGTGTTCTCATCTTTATATACGTCATCGCTGTCGAGTTGTACGCAGAATTTACCCACTTTTTCGTGATGAGCTGCCACATTCCAGCATCCGCCTACGCTGATGTCGCCTGTGATAAGGTGGATAACTTGCTCGTTGTTGCCATAACGCTCTTTGATGATTTCTGTTGTGCGGTCAGTTGAGCAGTTGTCGATAACAATTACATTGAATGGGAAATCAGTCTTCTGCATCAATGCAGAGTCGATTGCATCGGCGATTGTGCGTTCACGAGTACGAACTGGAATGATGACAGATGCCTCTACCGCAAACTTGTCTTCACCAAATTCGATGTGCTTGAACTCTGGAGCCAAGTAGCCGTTGATTTCTTTCAAGTGTTCTGTAACAGCCTCTTCCATCTCGATTTGACGACCACGGTTCTTTGGATCTACATAGTCAAACATCTTTTCACCGCTCTTGCGTGTGTCAAGTTCGATGTCGCTATACAAGAACTCATTGATGTGCTCAAGTGCCGCAAATTGGCTAAGCTTCAAGCGCAAGTCATAAAGTCCAGCAAATTCATAGTCAGCCTTCATGTTGGCAACAGCCTTCTTGAATGCGTCAGCATCAAAGAATAGTACTGAACCGAAATCGAAGTCGTCGCGCAAGCTACCCATTTGATAGTCGATTACTGGAGCTTTTGTGCGGTCTGGCTCGTCGCCGTTGTAGTGGTCGGCATAAAGCATTCCTGCTTGTGTGTCGTTTGCAAGTTCTACGAAACGGTCAAGTGCATATACGCCGAATTTTAGACGGTCGTATTTTGTGTATATCATTACAAAATCTGCATCTGCTTTTTCAGCGATTTTCTTGATTGTCTTAGTTGATGTAAGACCATCAATCTTAATTACTTCACAGCCTTCTACAGAGCCTGTTCCTTCCTCTTTTTGAAGAAGATAGATATTCTTCACCAAATAGTCGTAAGACTTTAGTTCAGCAACTGTTGCTTGAACTTGTTGCTCGTCAGCAAAAGGGACGAAGCAATTTACGGATTTTTTCATGTTCCTTTATATTAATAGTTGTTTGGAATATTTTTTACTTATTTCTTGCTTGAAAAGAATTTCAATACATGAGCCATCATTGTGTCGCGCCCCTCTTCGCTATTGATTGTCTCAAATGGGAAACCAATCACGCAGGTCTTGTAGTTCTTGATTGAAGCTGCCACACCTGCCGGCAAGTTGTTTTCGCTGTAGCGCAAGATTGTAGCCCCAGTCTTCTCGTCAGCCGGGAACAATGCGTCGGGCGACTCCACGCAATACATTTTTTCGTTCAGCTCATTCGAGAATTTCCACTCATAGTCGGCAATGTCGAGGTCGTGATATACAGTAGGCACTGAATAGACTTCACCCGATTGCGATGCCTGTCCCACTCTCCATTGATATCCAAGTACATTCTTGGCGAAATTCTTCTCTTCATCAGATGCTGGCGACTTGCCGTCCCATATATCGGTTGCCACAAATGCTCCCGAAATGAAGATGTTGCCGCCACCGTTGCAATAGTTGGTGATTGCGCTGCGCAATGAAGCCGGGAATGCTTTAAATCTGTTTGGCACTGCGCCACGACCTATGATGGTCTCTTTTTGCTTGCCAAGAATCAAATCCACTACCGGATATTTGTCCATTGCGATAAGCCCACCGCTCACTGCATCTACGCTCGATGAAACAAATGAATAGCCGGCTTTCATAATTGCCTCACCATGAATCACTGGATAATCGAATGTGTTTCCAGCGATTACTTTGGTCTCGTATTGTGAGCGGCTTGCTCCGAATCCTGCCGCATCATCGTCCATCCATGGAATATTGCGGCGATATTCGAATTGCGAACCTATAAAGCTTATATCCTTAATATATGGTACACCATGGTCTTTTTCATCATAGAATCCTGCCATTGCGCCCGAATCAAACCAGTCGGGAGCCGAAACGCGTGTAAACCCATTCACAACGAGTACTGTGCCTTTTGAGTCTTTTGCATCACCGCATGCAAGGATTTCCGATGCGAAACTGCGTCCGCCCTCGTTCATTGCCTCAATCTTGAAGCTATGGATTTCGTTGTCGTTCACTTCTGCCACGTATTGAGGCTCTTTCACTACGGCTTTTTCCTTGAATGCGCCATTGCCAATGCGCTCATACACCACATAGTGTGTTGCTTCAGCATTGTCGCACAATGTATCTTTAGTCGCTTTCCATGTCAACAGGAATTTGCCTTCGCTTGCTTTTGTCAAAGCGAACGAGTTCACTGGCAATGGTTGAACCACATACTTGCGGTTGTCGCGCTTTGCAAGGTATTCAAGCATGCCTTTATATACTGCACGGCTCACGGTGAAGCGGAATGTAGGATCAAGGCCATACTTCATGTCGGCGAAGTTCTGGTGCGACAGCAGTTCGAGCAGCATGGCTGGCACTTCCGGATAGCGGGCTTCGGTATACGCCTTGTCCCACATGCCTCGGCGTGTCCAGTTAGGCTCAAATTGTTTGCGCACATCGTTCACGATATTTGTCATCACCATATTGGTGTATGCACGAGATGTGATACGTGGCGTCCCGTTAGCGAACTTGCCGAATTTAGCATCTTGTCCGATTCCATTTGTGCAATATATGCCAAGAGTGCCGATGATGTCATCGTTCATTGTTGTACCAGCATCTGTATGGAATGCAAACGACAAATCCACCGGTATCTTCAATCCCTTATAGTTAGGAAGGACATCCGAACCTCCTGCAAGATAGTTCACCCAATAGCCACGGCAACGATAATCATCGTTATAGTCGTTCACGCCTTGTGTCGGCGAATAGATGCTGTCGGGAATACCTGCCCACTGCAAGAAGTAGCGTGCGCCCTCCGTGAAACGCGGATGGCGGCTCAGTTGATAGCGGTAATCCACATCGGGCATAGTCATCGCACTCGCATCCTTGTTGTCGGAACTCTTCACGTTCTCCGACAATGCCTCAACCTTGCGAGCCACATTGCCCATTCCTCCACCTACCTTCACGGCATCGGCTGTCACCACTGCTTTCCCTCCTTTTTCCGAGTAATTGAGCAGTTCCACCAAGTCTTCGTTGTCGCCCTTCTTCAATGGGAAATGTCCGAGATATATCCATGTTCCGCCACCCATCTGCTGGTTCACAACGAATGTCTGCGTGCCGGCTTGGCTGTTGATGTTATAAACAGCATCGGTCGCACTCTCTGGAAGCGACTTATATGATATATATACTGCATAGTCACCAGCTTCAGGAACATTTACGCTCCATTTCGCCGACGACAATTTCTTCTTGTTCTTAGTTGCTTTCACCATGCGGTAAGAACCTTCGGTGAACGGATTTTGGAAGCCCACATATTGTGCGCGGTTATATGCAAAGCCAGCGCCATCCCCGTTCTTCCACTTCTCGCCTTTGCTGTCTTCGGCATAGCCTTTCTGTGCATTTGCGCCATCGGCATCCACTATCGCCTCAAATTCGCGGGTGTCCCGCTCACGAGGACTCATCACCACTGCTCCTGCATTCTCAAGCATAGGCATCAAGAATGGCATAACGTAGCTTTGAGTGTATAGGTCTTCCACGGTTTGGAATATGCGTGCGCGCTGCCATTCCCAGCGGTTCAGTTTTGGCTCAAAATACCATCCGTGGCTTTGCCACAATGCTATGATGTCGCCTTCAAGTCCTTTGCTATATGTGAAATTTGGCTGCACTCTTGTTATGAAATGTTTGTCGTGCTTGCGCTGTATGTCGCGGCTGAACATCGGCATGTAGCTGTCGATATCCGCACCTTCTATCGTGAACACAACGTCATATTTGGCGTATTCATCAGGCAACGACTTCTTCACCTTGCTGGCGAGAGCCTCAATGCCTGTCTCCGTGAATGGCACATAGGAATAAGTTTCGTTTAGGTCAACGGTAACGGTCTTCTTGGTATCGTCTGCCACTACGCTTTTCACATTGACATTACCGATACTCATCGATGCTGGAACGGTAGCTTTCACCAAGTCCTGCACCTTTGTCTGTACGGGCGTAAGCAGTTGCTGCGCATTAGTGGCCATTGGAGCCAATGCACTCACAACCATCGACAAAATCACAGTTTTTGCTGTTTTCATTTCAATACTTTTTTATCATTCATTTTCATTGTATTATAGCCAAAGTGAACACCTTGCGCACACTTTCACTCATCGACAAAGTTAATATAAAAATTATAGACTGGAAAGCAAATTTTACCTATATTTCACTGATTAAATATCTTTTAATATTTAACCATATATTTTTAAACTTTTATACCAACAAAAACTCACAAAAAAAAAGGTTTGCCACTTATTATCCCAAGTGCAAACCCTTATGATTGATATCAAGTATTGTTCAATTTAAATTTTCACCTACCGTCTGTCTTCTTCAATAGATTCTGGTCCTATCAAGATTGGTGCAATATGTCAGCACGGTGTAGTATCTGCGCTGGCCATTGTAGGCATAATCTATATAATAATCAAGCGTCACATAATTCATATAGTCGTTGCCATACCATGCTGCGGTACCCTGCGGCGAACGTGAGTTATAATTGAGCATCACCGGATCTCCATATCTCGCACACAGCATATAATATACGCTATTGTATCTCGACTGGTTGTCGCCCGATGTCGAATATATGAACTGGGCACTTGTAAGCCCGTCGTTTTTGTAATTAAGATACACATCATCCCATTTGTAGTCGAGCTGATTCACGTCACGCAGATATATCGTGTTGTCGTCATATCCATCTATATAATAATGGTTGTCATAAAGATAGTTCAAGCTAACCGATATCCCCGAGTAGAATCTCAAGCCGAGTACATTATTTATATATTCAACGCGACGACTATGTGCATAATTGGATGGGCGCACGACTGGACGCGGTGCAACGATGGTTCTGGGTCGATATTGGCGCACTGGAGGCGGAATCGGCGTGCCAGCCACATAATTCGGACGGGCAATGCCATTCTGTCGCGCGCCCCCGTCATATCTGTTGCGAGGGTCGGGAGTCATCGGTGTCTGAGGTCGGCGCACACCCGACTGCGGATTTTGTGTCGGGGCAGATATGCCACCGTTTGTTTTTTTGTTGCCGCTATTGTTATTTCTGTTATTGTTATATCTGTTGGCATTATTGCTCGCCGAATTGTTCCTATTATTTGGGGCAGCCACACCTTTATTGCCTGTATTTGAATTGCCCCGATTATTACTTGGCTGAGATGCGACAGATGCGCTATTGCGGCTGTTTGGCGCAGGTATGCCTCCACGGCTGTTGCTCTGAGCCAACATTGAGCCAAGCCCCATTACCGCCGTGCAAATTGCCACAGCCGACATTCTTATCAGTAAATTTCCCATAATATCTCCGTTTAGAAAATTAATACTCGTGTTTCTTGGTTATTAGACAGCCACAAGACAAAAAGGTTTATTTGTCGCTGTGAAATTCCACAAGTCCGGGCATTGAGCAGCGCACGATTTTCTTTATCGACACGCCAAAGTCATTTGCAACCTGCTTCAAAATTTCAGAATAAATGCACGCTGTAGCTCCCACAAAACATATAGGATACTGCTTATAGTCGTATTGGCTTATATTGCGGCGGAAGAAGCGCATAATCTCGTTATACACCAAGTCATAGACGTATCTATTGTCGAGATGCTCCGACAGGAAGAAAGAATATGTGCTCAGCGAGCGGTTCGGCGACGCGTTGGTATATACCACGTCCATTATGTCGTCGGCTGTCACGCGGAACTTTTCATAGAATTCTTCGCACAAGTCGGCTGGAGCCAGATTCTTCATGCAGTCGCTGATGAAAATCTTGCCAAGAGCTGCTCCACTGCCCTCATCGCCCAAGATGAAACCAAGTGAGCGCACATTGCGCTCCACGTCGTGTCCGTTGTAAAGGCAAGAGTTGGAGCCAGTGCCAATAATGCATGCAAGACCAGGCTCGTTTATAAGTAGTCCACGAGCCGCACCGAGCAAGTCGCTCTCCACGGTGACCGGTGTCTTAAACTGCGCCACAAGCGATACCTCAACGATTTTCTTTTTCTCGGTGCTCGAACAGCCAGCTCCATAAAAATACACATGCTCCCAGCGACGTTTGAAAAATGCCTCGGGCAATTCCAAGCGGATACTATGGCTTATCTCCCTCCTCGTCTGGAAAAAGGGATTTAGACCTTCGGTGAATGCATGTTCCAAGATTGCGGAACCCTCGACCAAGGCCCATTCAGTTCTCGTAGAACTACTTTCAGCTATAATTTTCATTATTAATTGCTATAAATCTGTTGTGTATTATCAAAGAGCTATTTCTTTGGCTGTATTAAAAGTTTATGTCGTGCAAAATTAATGCTTTTATAATATAATTTCAAATTTTTTGCACCAAAAAAATTTTTCTTAAAACAGGAATAGAACGGATTTACAACGATAGCCCATTCTGCTGCTCCCTACAAAGCATATACAGAATGGGCTTCTTAACATATATATTTACACTAAAGAGCTACACTGCTCGGCATTGTCTTTCTGAATGTCTTAGGAGACATTCCTTTCACCGATTTGAAGTATTTTCCCATGAAAGACAGCGAAGGAAAATCAAGGAGGAAAGCTATTTCTTTAATGCTGTCATCGCTGTAACGCAACCTGTGTTCTATTTCATCCACCATTTTCTCCCGTATCCAATTCGACGGGGTTCTGTGGCTATAGCTCATGACAATCTTTGATAAGTACTTTGGCGTGACGCATAATTGCTCTGCATAGTATCTGACGCTACGCTTTACCGGTCGTACATTAAACAATAAATCAAGGAAACGCTCATACAGTATTTTACTTCGTGGCTCTTGTACCGCAAATTCCGCATTACAATGATCGATTCTCACAGATATTATCCTATCTCTCGACAACACCGCAATAACATCCGCCAAATCTTTCGCATCAATGCTCAACTTGGATGTCATTTCATGGAATGTCACACTATATGAATTCTTCTTGATGAAATCTAATATTTTTTCTTTATCCTGCATCACAATCTAACTGTTTTTTTTATAACTTATAATCGCAAATGTCCACACCACTGCGGCATAAGCCGCCAAAGCAAGAAACTGCTCTTTCAAATCAAGCAGAGTACTGCCTTTAAGGTATAGCGACCGCATTGCTTCTATGAAATACCTCAAAGGATTTATCCTTGTTATTGCCTTTGCCCACTCTGGCATACTGGTGACCGGTGTAATCAATCCGCTCAGCAATATAAAGACCACCAAGAAAAAGAACATCACCAATGCCGCCTGCTGCGTCGTGTCGGAATAATTGGACACTATCAGCCCTAAACAGGAAACGACAAGTATAAACATTGTGGCAAAAAGGAATATGACAGCCACATTGCCCACAGGCACCATGCCATAAATTCCCCTTGCGAGCAACATCGAATAAACGAGAATAAACAGCCCCACAACCCAGTAGGGTATCAATTTCGAGAAGATAAAGTCAAAACGCCCCACTGGTGTCACATTGATTTGCTCTATTGTGCCTTTTTCCTTCTCTCCCACTATGTTCAAGGCCGGCAAGAATCCCACAATCAGCACCAGCAGCATAGACATAAGTCCCGGCACCATAAATGCCTTATAGTCCAACTTCGCATTGAACATATAGCGGGGTTCGACATCAAAATGAGCCATCTGCACATTCTTTGCCGACGAGCCCAGCTCATCGCGCAGATTCGCAGAAAAATCCACAACAATCTGCGACAAATAGGATGTGCCAAGGCCTGCCTTCACGCCATTCACTGCATTGGCTGAAATCATCACGTGGCTAACTCCCTCACGCACAAGGTTGCGTTCAAAATCGGGTTCTATCTCTATTATAAAATCGGCGTTCCCGGCTTCCATCGTGTGCAGACCTTGCATATATGACGACGGAGCATCTGTGAGGGTAAAATATGCCGATGACGACAACTTCTGCACCATGCGTGCCGACCATGTGCTGTGGTCGTTGTCAATCACTGCGATTTTCAAGTTTTTAACTTCTTGCGTAGCCGCTCTCGGCATAACGTTTATCATACCTATTGGCAGCAATATGAATACTATCGGCAGTATGATATTGCGCATCATCTGCTTAAATTCTTTCTCTATCAGAAATTTAATTACCATAACGTCTATTTATAAACGGGTTTTGAACATTTTCCAAGACACGACCAGCAGCACCAGTGCCATAAAAGCAAGGACTGCTGTTCCGTGTAACACATAGCGCACTTCCACCCCTTGAATCATCAGTCTTCGGGCTATATCCACATACCATCGGGCTGGGACAATCGTCGAAACACGCTGCAATGCCTCGGGCATACTCTCTATCGGGAAAGCAAGTCCTGAAAGATACACCGTAGGCACTATAAGCAGCAACGACAGCAGCATAGCGGCAAGCTGGCTGTTCACACAAGTGGAAATAAACAGCCCAAGCAGCAGCGACACAAGGATATAGAGCATAGTGATAGCGACAAATCCCACGACACTTCCGGCTATCGGAATATGCAGCAACTGTGTGGATAGAATCAATATTGTGGCAAGGTTTACGCACGATATCACAAAATACGGCACCAATTTAGCCAGCACAATCACTATAGGCGGCAGTGGCGATGCCAAAAGTATTTCCATAGTGCCGGTCTCTTTTTCTTTAACGATGGCGATACTGGTCATCATGGCACATATCAGCAGCAAAATCAAGCCTATGACACCAGGCACAAAGTTATATTCACTCTTGCTCTGCGGATTGTACAGAAACCTTGTGACTGGTTCAATCTGGAATGACGATGCCCCTACCGTCTCGGCGTTTTGCCTTGCCATGTCCCGCATACAAGATGCCAGCACTTGCTGCATATATCCCATTCGCACCGACGCTTGATTAGGCTCGCTGCCGTCAGTGAGCAACTGCACCTTGGCAAGCCCGGTTTTTCTCAGCTCTGAGGCAAAATCTTGACTGAACACTACCACAATATCCGCTTTGTTGCCAAGAAACACACGCTCTATGTCTTCATTCTTGTTGAGGTCGCCCACAATAGTGAAATATCTATTATGCGATATGCGTTCCACTATCTGTTCGGTGACATTATCCTTGGAATAATCAAGTATCGCCACTCGTGAATTCTTAACCTCAGTGGTAATGGCAAACCCGAACAGGACTATCATCACAATGGGCATTACCACAAGTATAAGCATTGTTCGCTTGTCGCGGATTATGTGGCGAAACTCTTTGGTTACAAAAACTACAAACTGTCTCATCTTTATCTTAGTTTCTTTTTGCCTTGCGTGCAAGTTGTAAAAACACATCATACATCGTCGCCACGCCAAACTTACGCTTTAGCTCCCTTGGCGAATCCAATGCCTCGATTTTGCCATCTACCATTATCGACACCCGGTCGCAGTACTCAGCCTCGTCCATATAGTGTGTGGTGACAAACACTGTGATTCCGCGATCGGCAGCCTGATAAATAAGCGCCCAAAACTGCCGGCGAGTGACGGGATCGACACCGCCTGTCGGCTCGTCGAGAAACACAATCTTTGGGTCGTGGAAAATGCTCAGTGAAAAAGCAAGTTTCTGCTTCCACCCGAGCGGCAACGCTTTAACCATAGTGTTTCGCTCTTTTGCAAATCCCAATTCGGACAACAGTGTATCAGTCTTTTCCTTTATTTTAGCCTTCGGCATACCATATATGCCGCCAAAGAGCTTCAAGTTCTCATACACTGTGAGGTCGTCATAAAGCGAAAATTTCTGGCTCATATAGCCTATATGCTTTTTCACCTGTTCCGCTTCACGATACACATCAAAGCCTGCCACTTTAGCTGAGCCATCAGTTGGACGGCTCAGTCCGCACAGCATTCGCATAGCCGTGGTTTTCCCTGCGCCATTGGCTCCGAGAAACCCGAATATCTCACCCTCATGCACCTTGAACGTGATGTGGTTGGTTGCTATGAAGTCGCCAAATTGCTTGGTAAGCCCATCGGCTTCAATCACATATTTATCTTTGTTCATCTTTACTTCATTAATGCCATGAAACAATCCTCAATAGTAGCACCCACAGGTTCTACAATCACATTCCCATGTCCTCGTTCTCGCAGAAATACAGCCAGTCGCTGTTCTGTCAAATTTTCGCCGACAGTAATATGGAATTTCTCTCCGAAAGAAAAAGCTGTAATCACATCAGGATGCTGGCGCAAGTCGGCGAGCAAGCGATGCATATCGTCACTCTCCACAGCCCACAGGCGTTCCTTGTATGACGATACGATACCAGCAGGAGTGTCGATACACAGAAACTCTCCGTTCTGTATCAATGCTATGCGGTCGCATTGCACCGCCTCATCCATATAAGGCGTAGAGACAAGTACCGTAATGCCATGCTCACGCTTCAGCTTCCACAACATCTCCCAAAATTCTTTTCTCGACACAGGATCGACTCCAGTAGTAGGCTCGTCGAGAAACAGCACCCGCGGAGCGTGTATGAGTGCGCACGAGAGTGCCAACTTCTGTTTCATTCCTCCCGACAGTTTTCCTGCTTTACGACGCTTAAACGGTTCAATCTGCTTGTATATGTCCTCCACAAGATGATAATTCTCCTTTACTGTGGTTCCGAATATTGTGGCAAAAAAGTTCAGGTTCTCCTCCACCGACATATCTTGATATAGCGAAAATCGCCCTGGCATATAGCCTATACGCTTCCTTATCGCCTTATAGCCAGCCACGACATCCAGCCCATCCACAGTCGCGCTGCCACTGTCGGCGAGCATAAGGGTGGTCAATATGCGGAACAGCGTGGTCTTTCCTGCCCCATCAGGACCTATTATACCAAATATCTCACCCTCATCCACATCGAAATCAATCCCTTTAAGTGCTGCCACTTTCTTGTAGCTCTTTTTCAAGCCACTCACTGTTACAATAGCCATAACATAATCAGAATTTTACATTCCCATACATTCCGCGCTTTATGCCTCCATCGTTCTTGACAGCGATTTTCACTGCATATACCAGATTGGCACGCTCGTCACGTGTCTGTATTGTCTTGGGCGTGAACTCGGCTTTATCTGAAATCCATTCCACAGTCCCTTGGTATGTCCTGCTTTCAGTTTCGCCATAATCGGCATACACTGTCACCTTTTGTCCTATCCTTATTGTTGTCAGTTGCGGTGCAGTGACATAGGCGCGCAACTTCATCGATTTCACATCTGCCACCTTGAATAGCGGCTTGCCGGGTGTGGCATATTCACCTCGCTCAGCATATTTTGCCAAAACCGTTCCACTTATCGGTGAAGTTATTATGGCATTACTTATTTGGTCGTTGGTCTGTGCCTGCATCGCGCGTATTCCTTCTACTTGGTTGGCAATGCTGCTGTTGTTGCTGCCGAGCTGTTCAAGCGAGGCTGTCAGTTGTCGGTTCAGCACCTCAATCTGATAATCTATGTCATCCACTTGCTTTTGTGTAGCAGCATCCGATGCAAGGAGATCCGAAAAACGTTTTTTCTCTTTCTGTAAGTTGGCAATCTGTTGGCGGAGCGATGCCACTTGGCGGTTCTCGCTGAGTGTTTTGTCTTTTGTGGCAAGCAAATTTGCTGCTAATTGCCGGTTCTTTAACGACAGTTGTGTCGTATCAATGCAACCAATCACGTCATTCTGCTTCACAACCTGCCCTTCCTCCACATTGAACACCTGTATTTCACCGGCACCCTTAGCCGACACTATCACTTCTGTAGTCTCGAATATGCCCGATGCATCGCAATTGCTCTCGGTCGATGTGCATGAAGCCAAGCCAATGGCTATGATTGATGCTAAAATGATATTTGTTCTCATAATGTCTATATATATTTTTTTACTTGTTTAATGTATATTTCTGGTCGTATATGCTCTTAAGCAGTTCTATCTCATGGGTGGATAATGCAATCTTCGCACTGTTCTCCTTGTTGATTTCCCGCAGCAAGTTGTTGGTGTCGATTATTCCATGGGCAAGTTTCTCTTCTGCCGACCGTCTCACAGATGTTCGCAGCCTTATGATTTCGTCATCCTCAGCCATAATCTTGCTATAACGGTCGATGGCTTCACGGTTCTCGGTTGATTGCAGTCGGTTATTGAACAGAAACACTTCACGAGCATTCTCTATTTCCGAGCGTGAAACAGCGAGCTTTCGCTTGTCGTTATTGTGCGTATAGAAATTGGATATATTCCAGCCCAGTTTCACACCCACAACTCCATTTAACGACCAATTATGCGAGAACATATCCTCATACATATTATAGCCCGGATAACCATAATACCCTTGCGCAAACAGACTGATGCGTGGTCTAAGACTTGTGTCAAGCTGCTTTTCTTTTGCATCGATTGTTCTTATTTGTGCATCGAAGTATTGCAGCTCGGGACGGTCGGTCTGCTCATCGGCAATCACAGCAGCATCTGGTTTCACCAATTCGGCAGTTATCTGTTTACCTATAAACACTTCAAGCATACGTCGGTAGCCTTCTTTTGCCGATGTGAGTTCTGTGTGTTGCTGATGTGCGTTCAAATATTCGGCACGGATGGCATCCCTATCGGCATTCATAGCCGTGCCGCCCTTTATCATAGCCTCAACCTTGCGGCAATTGTCGAGCAGCAACTTTTGCACATCTTCATTCAACCGGATTTTCTCTTGCAGCAACAGTATGCCGAAAAACAGATTGTTCACACGCTCCTTCAGTTGATACAAATCCACATCGTTTTTTTTCGTCTGCGCATCACATTCAGCCAAAGCGGCTGCTTTTGCTGTTTTGATGCTGCCACCGTCGTAGATGATTTGGCTCACGCTCAGCCCCACCTTATACTGGTCTTTCTTGATGCCTTTCACATCATATCCGCTGGTGCTGAGCATTGATTTCAATGCATCTGGCAGAGCTACCACATCGCTTTGCAATGTGGCTTGTGCTTCGACCGACAGTTGTGGGAGATACCCTTTCGACAAATTGGAAACAGTATAACCCGAAGTCTGATGTATCAGCTCATACCGATTTATCAGCGGATAATTCCGTGCAGCCAGTTTCTGACATTCATCCAATGTGTATTGAGCGGAAGCTGTCATGACAGATAACACTCCTGCCGCCACAAATAACATTCTTTTTCCTCTCATAACCTATTAACATTTTAGTTTTTATATTTCTTTTTTCGGGAGCAAAGTTATAGCCATTATCGTGTCAAAACAAGGTCTATAATATGCCTTTTGTGAGCAAAATCAATCATCATCCGTCATTTAACGCAAATATATTTGGCATTAATGGGTTAATATCCTACTTTTGTGTCATGGATTTAGATGAAGCATTCAAATATGTGTCGGGGAAAGCCGGAATGCGGCTTTGCGTTGCTGGCAGCAGAAAGCTGCTGATAAATGGGCATCTTTATGAGGTGAGCCGAGGTTTCTTGTACGTCCAGTCTCCTATTGTTTCTGTATTAGAGCTGTCACAAGATGATGACTACAAAGAAGTTTCCATAATCGATGACACAAGCGTGTTTTTCCAATCCATACGTGGCATTATTGACACTCTGATTAAATGCCGGATGCGTGAATCGCCGTGTATGCAGCTAAGCGAAACTAATATACATAAATTTATTGAACAGCATAACAAAATCGATGCCAAAAGGAGATACGCCGCCACACTTACCGACAAAAACGAAATAGGACTTGTGATTCGTTCAATCCATCTCATTGAGCAATTGGTTATGATTGATTTTCTCCATCAATATTATATTGGACACCATTTAAGCCACACCCCAACAAGCAAAAATGAGACAATCTTGATAAAATTCATTTTATCATTACACACAAATGCGAAAAATGAGCGCAGTGTGGTTTATTACGCCAATGAGGCTGGCCTATCGCCTAATCATTTTTCTCGTATCATCCGTAAGCAGACGGGCGAACCCCCATCTCAATTAATAGCCATCGTGATTATAGCAAAGGCTAAACTGCTTTTGCGACAACCCGACTTGAACATTAAGGATGTGGCTGCAAAACTGAATTTTCCTGAGCAATACACTTTCAGGAAATACTTCAAGTTGCACGTAGGAATGTCGCCAAAAGAATTTAGGCAACAGGAGCATAAATCTAAATGAAAAAAGCCACGGCGAGCCATTCCCTGCATAATGGCATCGCCGTGGCTATATTTCTGCAAGCTGCCACTCGGGCTGCTATCTACGCTACTTTCTGCTGAATGTCACATAGAAATTCTTGTCGGCAAGCACCTCGCCATTCACCGACCTGACAGTGATACGCACATCATGCGCTTTGTCATCCATATACGATGGCAAGACTCTGAAACGCAAGACATAGCTATATCTCATCACTTTAGTGACAGCAAGTTGATTGAGGTAAACATTGCCCATCGCCCTGTCGAAGTCAAGCTCCGATGTGCCTCCGGTATATGTAGATAATTTCCATGGGTATTCGTATGTCAAAGACTCTTCCAAGAAATTGCGTAAGCCATTATACACGGTATGCACCGTTCCTTGATATGCCCGCCACACATGTGCATCTTTCACCGATTCCACCGACCACAAGAAGTTGCCGCTTGGCTGATTAGCTTCATCCAAGAAGTTGAGATACACTCGGCATGCCGACCGTCGGAACGACAATGCCTCATCAGCGAATTTCAATGCCTCCACTGGGCATACTCCGCTGCAATTACTGTATTTTTCGGCAGAAATCGTCTTGAGCGTCGCCTCTGTGCCAAGATACCCTTTTGTTCTCATCACGCCGGTGCAGTTTTCTCGCACCAAATAGCTGTTGAAGTCGGTATAGTCGCACACATCCTTTGCTCCATTCACGCCGACCTCGGCTCCAGCATTTTCAAGACGGCCATATCCCACACTGCCATATTTCATATCAAGGTTGTATCCTTTTAGCTCAGTTGCCCAAGATGTCAAGTCGCGGGCTATGATGTCACCCACCACATTCATGTTTCCTGAATTATCCACAAGAAACACGAAGTCAAACGGAACAGGCTTCTTCACCTCGCCATTGGCATTATTGAGTGCCACACAGCCCTTGGGCGAGCCATCTACCGACACCCACACATTCTGCTCCATTCCGTCTTTGCCACCAGTTCCCACAAGATAGAGCCACCGGTCATCATCCCCGGGACAGTTCAGACCGGGCATATACAGTTCGGCAATCATCTCTCCATTGCTATCTTCAACAACTGCATCGCCAAAGTTTGGCAGAACGACCGTGGCAGTGCCGGCATCTATAGTGGGATTGGAAGTAGCCTCATCATCCGATGGTATATCAGAAGAAGACGCTGGTTTCGACACATATTCCAATGGAATTGTCTCACCTCCGTCTCCAATACAAGATGTGAACATAGTTCCGGTTGCGACCGATGCTGCGACTACTGTCAGCAATCGGCTAATATATCTATTCTTAATCATTGTTTGTCATTTTTTTCGCAAAACGCATTCTTTACTTCAAAATTTCAATCTCAACACGGCGGTTCATCCTGCGCCCCTGCAAAGTCTCGTTTGAGACAAGCGGACGAGTTGCGCCATAATAGCTATAAGTGATTTTGTCACGATTCACACCCTCATGAATCAAATAGTCCATCACCGCCTTGGCACGCTGCCGCGATATACGCATGTTCACCTCGTCGGGACCTATATTATCCGTGTGTCCTTTCACCTCTATTCGCGCATTCATCCTCACGAGCGTGCGGGCAAGCTTGTCGAGATAGCCAAATGACTCTTCCTTAATCACACTCTTGTTGAAATCAAAATTAATATCGTCGATTGCACATATAACCTTTCCTCGCACATCCTCTCCGCGAGCCATAAGGCTGATAATCTCATCGAGCGTGTAGCACGTCTGCTCCACGACTTTTGTCTCGGTCACTGTGGTTTCCTGCACTGGTTCTGGCGTAGCCACTGCTGTCGCTTTCTTGGTGCGGAACACTCCGACAGGTATTCCGACGGTCAATTTCAGCTCAAGACCCGAAAATTTCCTCGTTCCGTTCACCACATAGTCCTTCGAAAAGAATGTGGTGTTCACATTCGACCTGTTGTTTTTCTCGTCGCTGCTATATGTGTCGGTCAGCCCATGCTCATACACAGCCTCAAGCCCAACATATCCCATATTTCCGGCAATAGGAAAATGATACTTAAATCCTGCTGCCGCAGCAAGTCCGAAATAAGTAGATGCAATGTTTGCTTTCGACAAATCCACACCATAATACTTACTCGACCCGTCGGCACCCGTACCCTTCAATTCTATCTTTCCGCTTGACGGGAAACCTACTACCGGCGCAACATACACATAGGGGCGGAAACGATTCTCGGCATTGCCGAAATTATATGCTATAGGCAGACGAAAATCCCAATAGTTTGCCTTCACACGATAAGTCTGGTCGGTCACTCCTTTGCCAAACACTTCGCTGTCGAAATTCGACAGCCGCGCTCCTCGGCGCACAAAGTCAAACTCGGGACGGAGTGAGAACCGCAGATTGTCGCCAAACTCATAATCCACAAACACTGAAAACACTCCACCCGTCACAGCATCACGGTCGGGATAAGTTTTCTTGTTCAAGTCGGAAAATCTCATAAAATTAACTCTAACGCCACCAGATGCTCCCACATATAGCCGGCTTCGCACCTCATTGTCCTGTGCATACAGCGATGATAGTGACAAAACAGCCATCATAAGCGGCGCACCAATTCTCTTCATACTATTCATCTTTTATATAAGCAGTTTAATCCATTTATATATGTTTTTTAAGCCTCGAATACGCAACACCACTTTCCATAATCTAAAATGGTCATACTTAAGCCTCATGTAACTTTGCAAAGTAAGCAAAAAAAATTTATTCTTCAAAAGAATTTACCACTTAAAATTTAGCACTTCATTTTTTGTTTTTAATTGTTTTAATTTGTTTTAATCCTTTATTATCCCAATGAGACAACTTTTTGTTTGATATCCACGTTTTGCCACTGAAAAATATGGCAATATTTCAGATTTTATTGTAACTTTGTCAAGCACAGCGTACATAGATTATTCCTTATGAATGTCAAGCAACATTTAAATAGCGAATCATCCTAAATGAGCGGCACATGCAATATGAATATTACAAAGACAAATTGCTTACACTCAAGAGAAAGACGGAAGTTGGTATGTATTTGCTACATCCTCAATATAGAAGACAAATCTAAAAAAGCGTTCAAAGGTGGCTTATGGCTACCTTTGAACACAAAATTAACATATATAAGCATAAGAACAAGACCATAATGACAGAAAATTACGACATACTATCCGAAAACGACAAAAGCACCGTGGTGTCGTGCTACGAGCGTCCAGATATGGTGTGCGAAATCAGCATCAAGCGTAGCTGTGCATTCCTGTCATAAAGAAATTAACTCCGAAATATGTTATTATCACAGTAAAGAACGCAAGCACACAATAGATATGGAAAAGCATCGGACGGCGCAAGCATCTTATTGACGACGTGTGCAGCGTGAACGAATACACCAGCATCGTTATCAATGCCCACACCTCTTTCGGGTCCCAGCCCCAATATCTTCCCCACGACACGTTTGCCCACACTGCTCCTATGAATATCCCTATCGTGAGCAAGAATATTGCGGGATACAGAATAACTCGGCTCAGCGTCTGAAGATACTCTATATCTGCCATCTTGTCCTCCGTGTGCGAAAAGTGCAGCACTATTGCCGTCAATCCGTTCATCATCACAAATGCGAGCAGCGCATATGCTATCATTATCACCACCACATGCACGCTTAGAAGCGGTGATTGAAGCACAGGCATCAAGTGTGTGATTTGCGGATTTGCCTCCCCAAACATCGACACCATCATGGCAAGTCCCGACAGCAGAAACCCGAATGGCAACACCATGCCGAAGCGTTTCCACGCCACTATGGTCAGCAGCGACACAACCCATGCCAAGAACTGCATCGTCTCAAATCCGCTCGACAGTGGCAAGTGTCCACTCACATAGCCGCGAAGCACTATGCGCGCAGTCAAATAGCAGAACACCGCTATCATAACGCCGACAAGCAGTAAATTCAGCTTGCCGCTGTTCTTTCTGCGCACGAGATTTACACAGAACATCACAAACGACAGCAGCCCGATGGCTACACACATCATCGCAGCAAACCTGTTGTAATTAGTGCTGTTGTAAATCTTTTCGGCAGTGAAGCGCCGTTCACTTGGAAGCACATCTTTGGCTGATTTCTCTTGATATTTTCTTATTTTTGCCAAGAAATCCTTCGCTCCGGCATAATCCCTCATAGCCACCTGCTCGGCAACATAGCTCATGCTGTTGCGCACAAATGCCCATTCATCATCGGGCATCTCCTTGGGCAGACGGTCGGCAAATGAATACCACACTGTCCGTCCTCCGCTGGTGAACGGATATATCTTCAGCATACTGCCTGTGCAGAGCATACTCACAACATTGAATTTCTCGCTTGCATCTTCAAAGCTGCGCTTATCTGCCATAGCCACATTTCCGCTTTGCAGCGCATTGTCAATCTTGAAGCCATCAACATCCACAAAATCCACAAGTCGTGCATAGTCGGCATCTATGCCGAGCGTGTTTTTTACTGCTGCACCCTTGACCTTAATCATTGGTTCTTCTTTCCAGTCATCATAATAGAAAAACCATCCTGCCACCACCTGCTCGGCAGTTAGCCCTTTATATGTATCTTTTCCGCATATTTTTATGGTAAAATCTCTGGCAAGAGTCTGTAGCGGACAAATACGGTCGTTGTAATACACATACATGTTGCAAAACTCGCTTGCTGCATCTTTAGGCAATGTCGCCGGAACAGATTCTTCTGCCGATAGCTGAACAGCCATCGGCAGCATGAATATGACCGCTACGGCAGCTCTCCGCACAACTTGACTATGCAACAATGCCCTGAAGCCGCTGTTCTTCTGGAAGAAGAAGGCAATCATGGATAGCAGCAGCATAAAATATCCCAAGTACGTCACCCCTATGCCATAAGGGTCGCAATATACAGATAAAATAGTGCCATCGCCATCAGAGTCATAGCTCGACTGATAGAACCTGTAGCCGCCGTATGTGAATATATTGTTCATCGACACAGCTCCATTCACTTTCCCATTCACACAAATATTGCTCACATAATCCATCGGGGCATTTGAGCCTGTGTAGTATTTCAATTCAAATGATTTCAGCGATATAGAAAATGGCAATTTTGCCAATGTACCGTCGGTGAGCTTAAACTCACTTACAGGCTCTTCGCCCACTCGCAGATGCACTGCACCTTGCAGCCCCATAACATGAGTTATGAATGCGCCCGCCAAAATCACCACAAACGACAGATGAAGCAGCAGCGTCACTACACGCTTTGCCATTCCTTGCTTTACTATATAGACTAAACCCAATAGGGATAACAACGCCCAGAGAGAGACTGTAATTGGAGATGAGTAGAAATACTTTGAGGCAAACTCTGCGCCATAAATCTTCTCACACACAGTAGCAGCCACAAGCAGCAATATCATTAGGATTAATACTCCGAATGTCAGCAGTTTCAATATAGATTGCTTCATCGTTTCAAATTAATACTTAAAAATAACCAAAGTCACCCCCCTATTCCGCACCAAGCGGCATAGGAGAGTGACCACATTAATCTAATATTATAGTCTATGAGAAAGTTTAGATTGCATTGATGAACTTAACAATCGCATTGCGGTCGTCCTTCGACAATGCGCGGAATTTCTCTACACTGTAGCGCGCGTCGCTCTTGGCGTTTCCATGCCACATGATAGCCTCAATTGTGTTGCGTGCGCGGCAGTCGTGCAGACGGTCTTCGGTGCGCGAGCCAGTACACTTCATATGCAAGCCTCTACCCCAAAGCGGTGTCGTGCGGCACCAACCTGTGCGAATGTCACTCTCCATATAGAGCTTGTGCTGTACCATATCAGAGTAAGGCCAAATCTTCTGGTGCGGATAGCGCGGCAGCTTCTTGCCGTCGGTGAAGAACTTGGCTGGGTCGCGAATCTCGTCGGCTCCTGTAGTCCATGATGGACGATGGCAATATGCGCACCCTATCTCGGTGAACAGTTCTTTGCCTCTCAGAACATCCGCATCGTTCACATCGCGTGCGGCAGGCACAGCAAGACCGCGATGCCATATCATGAAGTCAGTGTATTCCTCGTCGCTCATCTCGGCAGGGAGATCTTTTGCTGTGAGATATGACTTTATGCGCTCAGCCATTGTGCCGTTCCACCATGAAGCGTGTTCTTTTTTAGGATCCACCTTAGAGATGTAATTCTCAAATCCAGCCTGAACTTCAGGGTCTTTCGATGAATACTCGGCGTATGTGCCGGCACCATCAAGATAATGGTAGCGGCGGTCGCTACGTGTCACATTTGTAATGTTCCAGATAGCATTTGCTCCAGCAGCATCTTGAAGCGGACCGCGGCTTAGAGCATATGTGAATCGGCGAGGATATTTTGTGCCGTCTCCTTGAAGTGAATTGCTATATTGGCTCACCCATTCACCATTTTTGAAAAATGCCGGATTTATGCCGTTTGGCAAAAGTCCGTCTTTCTCCTCTTGCGCATATTGGGCTTTAAGGTCGGAATCGTCGATAGCATCAAGCAATCCTGTACCATAAATGCCTATAGTCGATTCAAGTTTCACCACATAATCCTTATGAATCTGGTAGCCTTGGCGAACCACATATACTGCCTCTTTTGGCATGTCCACTTCTGGATATTGAAGCGAGTATGTTTCTCCATCAGGGAACTGGTTGCCCCACTCATCCACATAATCAATCCACTTCACTGTAATCTTCGACTCGTCGATAGGATTCTTGAATGGCGCTACCGCATGCGTCTGTGGCATACCTGCAACCCACGATACATAGCTGTCGTTGTCGGGGGTATATACCACAAGTAGGCATCCGTTGCCTATTTCATTGGTCTTGAATGTTCCAGCCTCAATGCGCTGACCATGACCATAGCCAGGATGGCAATGGATACATGAGCTGCGCACATACACAGGACCTAATCCGCTGCGCACACCGCTCACGTTTTCCATAAATGGCTTTTCAAACATTGCCTCACCATTCTTGAACGACTGATACATGCCATCACGCTCAATCACAGCCGTCGGCTGCTCGTATGCGTTATATGTTGATAACGAAGATGTCCCAAGCTCACCTCCTGTATAATACCATTCAGGCAAATCTGTCGACTCTCCTTTATCGGGAGTGACCTCTTTGTCATTACAAGCAGCAAGACCCAGACATATCAATCCTGCTGCAAAAAACTTGTTTTTGTACATTATTTTTATTCGTTTTTTGGAAAACGTAACAAGGTAGAGACCCTTGCGAAGTCTCCACCCAGTTCACTTATTATACTGATACTTACTTTGATAATTGCTCCATCACTTTTTCAAGAGTCTTAACAAGGTCGGTTCCTACCACCTTCACAGCATTCTCGGCAGCAGCTCCTTTTGCGTTTAGAGCAAATGGTTCTGGAATAGCCTTTATAGCTGCCTGTGCCGCATCAATCTTGGCCTTTACCTCAGCATCAAGCGTAGGATTCACGCTCTTGATGTAGTCGCTCACCGATGCATCTCCAGCATTGCTTCCTTGGTAAGCATTCTTAATGCTCTCGATATTATCATAGAAATCGACAATTGAATTCAAGCTGTATGGCGACTCAATATAGTTCTTGTCTTCGTCAGAAGAACCAAGGGCTGGACGGCCGATCTTAGTGTTTCCAACCTCATCTGCGATATCAATACATCCTTGTATGATTTCTTCGGCTGCCGCTTGAGCTGTCTTATAGCGTTGATTGTTTCCGGCAGTCAGCATGAATGTGCCATAGTCATCAGCCTTTTCCAACTCAGCATCTTTAAGAATCTGCTGCTTCTCATTTGTGATATTGTCACGACCAGCCCATGAAGCTTCAAGCAACACGCATTGGTCGCGCAAATCTTCTGCTACAGCACATAGGTAGATAAGCTCCTCCTCTGTGTAGTTTAGGTTGTGAGTCTTTGATTGAGTTCCATCCTCGCTAAGCTCAAAAAGCATATATTCTACGGCATGGAAACCAAGAAGACCATAGCCGAGGTTGTCGAGGCTGCCATCCTCTCCGTTGCGCAGACGCACCAAAAGCGCATCCATTGCATTTTTGTCAAGAGGCCAAGAGTCGATGTGCGGATCCACATTATAGTCACTTGCAGCGCCAAAAAGGAATGCCTCGCTCTTCTCCCAGTATGCACGGCTCAAGTTCCAGTATTTACCAGCTTCAGCCACAAGGTCTGTAGTCAATTTTCCTTCATCAAATGCATCTTTTATCTTATTACATGCATCCGACATCAATATGGCGTTATCAGCCATTCCCTTGTAAGTAGGGATAACAGTGTTGTTCACATAAGGGCTCAATGCAGCCTTCAGCATAGTTTCCTTTTGGTTGTCACCATCGGGTTCATCATTGTTGTTGTTGCTACAAGAAGCAAATCCTGCGGCAACCATAGCCACGCATAAAGCACGGCTCATAAACTTAAACATCTTGTTCATTTTTACCTGTTTATTTTTTATTTTGTTTGTTCTTATAAATTGAATAGACCTGTATATGCTATGCCGAGCGATATGGAAGGCTCGTTATTGTACTGCTTGTCAAGCAGACCTATGCTGTATTCACCTTTCACAACGATGCTCTTCATAGGACGATAGTTCAACCCCACTGCGGCACGTTGGCGACCGCACCATTTATAATCTTGGACTCCGCCTTCGGTTTTATACATCGAATCATAATATTCATATCGCCCGAAAACATGCAGCGATGTCCCGCTTCGGCGGTCTTTCTTGAACAAAGGAAGCACATCATATCCAGCCTCTATACCCATAGCTATAGCATCGGATGCCACTGCTTGTTGCGGAGATGGCGAGTCTTTGCGCATAGCCATATTATATTGGGTTATCAACTTTGAATCGGAAAGGTGTCCATAGTCGAAATTGCCTCTGACCACCACATTATGGTCATCATAGCAGAAATCAAAAGCACCTATCGTGACAGTACCTTTTACGTTTTGATATTTTTTGCTGTCGGTCGCACTAAGCGTGTTCTTGAATGAGTTGCCCACATATCCGCTTACCGACATTCTGAGTCCCTTCACCGAATAGTTGTCGATGCGCAATGCTCCGGCATACGAATTGGCAATCTTAAATTCATACGGGCTGCCCGAGCCGTTGCCCACCCAGTTTTGGCGATTGAAACGGTCGGAATCAAGTCCTGGCAAGAACACCACCTCATATCTCCAATCTTTATATTGTCCCCAAAGGCTCACGCCGGTCTCGTGCCAAGTACATGGCATGATTGTACTTTCTCCCTCAGGACGGTAACATGTAAAAAATTCGGTTGGCATATGGTGCTGATTCGTTCCGCCCACTGGCACAATGATATGTCCCATTTTCAGATTAAGAGCTTTCGAGAATGACTTCTGCAACCAGAACTGTTCAAGAGCGACCTCACCGCCGCGTTCAACCTCAGTTTCATACTCTCCGGCTTCCTCCTCTTCAATCTCTATTGCAGATTCTGTGCCTCCATGTTCAAATTCTATCTCTGTTCCGAGGGTCCATCCTCGTCCGAAATCATAGCCCATCCACACCACGACGTGAGGCAAGTCGAAACGTCCGTGGCTTTTGTCGTTCTTATATGTCGAAGCATCGGTGTAACGCAGATATTTGTCGCTGTAAAAATTTCTCGACATTACAGCTTCTCCATATCCGCCTATTTGAAATCTTGATTTTCTTACAGGAGTTTTCTCCACCTCCTCAGTCACATCAGTCTTTTTCACATCATTTTCCACATCGGGCACATGTGCTGTGGCATATTGTGATGCCGTGAGCAAGCCCAATGAGAGCAGTGTTATTGCTTTTTTCATATTTTTATTCAATTTTTATCAACACAGATTTTCTGTGTGCAAAGGTAGTGTAACGCCAAAAGTGGCACAATACTCAAAAATTGGGATTTTTATTACCCTTTCACGGCAAGATTCACCAAAAATGAGTATTGCCAGCACTCGAATCTCTTACTAATTTTGCATCACACATTAATAATATAGACTGAATGTTTTTTTAACTGGTAATAGATATGACAACAGATGATGAATACTCCCCATCCGACAAGATGAGCGACCTTATCAACGACAACAGCCTGCTGCTTATGGTGATTAGCCGTTTCGGCATATCCCTCGGTTTCGGAGACCAAAGAGTGGATGAAATCTGCAAAATGCACGATGTGGATTGCCCTACTTTCTTGGCTGTCGCAAATTTCATATCAAAAAGGAAGTTCGACTCAAAAGCCATTTCGCTCCATTCGCTCATCGACTATCTGAAACTTGCGCACAATTATTTCCTCGACTTCAATCTGCCACTGATACGCCGCAAACTGATAGAAGCTATCGACTGTTCAGGAAATGACGAGGTGGCTATGCTGATTCTGAAATTCTATGACGAGTATGTTTCGGAAGTGCGCCGACACATGGGGTATGAGAACCAGAAAGTATTCACCTATGTCGAGCGTCTGCTCAACGGAGAATTAAGCACAAAATATTCAATCTCAATCTTTGCTTCACGCCACAACCACTTTGAGGACAAGCTGAAAGAACTTAAAGACATCATCATCAGATATTACCCCGAAAAAAGCAACAATCTGCTCAACGCTGTGCTTTTCGACATCATAAACTGCGAGCAGGATCTCACTTCACACTGCCTTGTGGAAGACAACATATTCATCCCTGTGGTTGAAAAACTTGAACAGAAGCTGAAAGCTGAATATCGCGAGAATATCGACAGCGACAATGCCGCATCAAGCTCCGATGCCGAAAAACTTGAGGCACTGAGCCAACGCGAAAAGGAGATTATCGAATGTGTGGCAAAAGGAATGGCAAACAAGGAAATTGCTGAGACACTGTGCCTCTCAATAAATACCGTAACCACTCACCGTCGCAACATTAGCACCAAGCTCGGAATACACACTCCTGCCGGACTGGCAATATATGCCATCGTAAACAAACTTGTGGATATAAAAGACCTGCAATCTCAATAGGCACAAACTGTATTAAGACAAAATGCACTCACACCATAATAACCGATTTTTAGTTAAAACGTTGTACAAAAGCATAAAAAAGGCATTAAGTCCAATTCAGAGCTTCCAAATTTAGACTTAATGCCAAGAATTTTATAAATTTCTGCCGGCAATTATGCCTCACTTCATTCCATCAATCAAACACTCCATCTATCGACTCCTCAGGTGCATTGCCGCCTCCTCCGTCGGCATCGGCAGGTGCGCCTCCCCCGAGATATTCCTTGTGGCAAGCGTTGAATCCGTCGGGGAACGTGAATGTGGCAGTCTGTGAATAAGGCAGCGAAGAATCGTCATACACCTTCTTCATATACAATCCATATATAGGCAGTGCCATCTCAGCTCCCTGACCGTTTGCCATGCTATTGAAGTGGATATATCGCTCATCACCTCCTACCCATACTCCGGTCACAAGCTGTGGCGTAAATCCCATGAACCATCCGTCGGCGTTATAGTTGGTAGTTCCTGTTTTGCCTCCCATCTGTGCAGTAAGCATATATGGCGCACGACGCAAGCGGTTACCCGTACCCGAGTCCACCACATTGAGCAATATCGACAATATCTTATAATAGGCATCCTCACTTATACACTCGGTGTGCTGCGGAGTGAACTCCGAGATGACATTGCCCTGATTGTCGGTAATACGCGTCACAAACATAGGATTCACACGCATCCCCTTATTGGCAAAAGCCGAATATGCCGTCACCATCTCTTTTACCGACACATCACACGGCCCAAGGCACAGAGATTTCACTGCATCAAGATGATTGGTTATGCCGAAATTGTGCATATTTCTCACAAGTTGCGCCGGCGACAGGCAATCCATCAGTCGGGCTGAAATCCAGTTGTTGGAATTGGTGAGTGCCCACCGCAAATCCACCATCTCGCCTATGCGTGAATGCCCGGTGTTGCGGGGTGTCCACGCATTGCCTACCTCATCATATATCACTGGCTGCGAGTTCAGGAATTGGTCGCATGGCGTGTAGCCTTCCTCCATAGCATAGGTGTAGAGGAATGGCTTGATCGTTGAGCCTACTTGCCTACGTCCGGTGCTGACCATATCATATTGGAAGTATTTGAAACTCGGTCCTCCCACATAAGCTTTCACATATCCCGTCACTGGATCCATCGACATCACACCTGTGCGAAGATATGATTTTGTGTAGAGCAACGAGTCCATTGGTGACATCACTGTGTCTTTCCCTCCAGAATAGGTGAACACTCGCATCTCGCGAGGCTCCTTGAAATTTGCCATTATCTCTTCATCGCTGTAACCAGCCAAATTTAGCACACGATAGCGTTCACTCTGCCGCACAGCTTTCTTTATCAAAGCGTCACGCTGGGTCAGCGAAAGCTCTGTGCGATTAGATGTATATGGATTGCGAGTACCTCCTTTTTCCTTGAAGAATTTGCGTTGCAGACTTTTCCCTATGTGGTTTTTAACCGCATCCTCGGCATACTGCTGCATTCTCGAATCTATGGTTGTATAGATTTTTAATCCGTCGGTATATATGTTGTATGTAGTTCCATCGGGCTTGCGGTTCTTCTCGCACCATCCAAAAAGCGGATTATTCGCCCATGCGATAGAATCATCGACATATGCCTGACGGTTCCAGCTCGGATAGTCATCTCGGTGCGGTTCTTTTGCCGTCATCATCCTGCGCAGCTCCTCGCGGAAATATGGTGCTATGCCATCCTTGTGATCCACTCGGTGGAAATTGAGCGTGAGAGGTTGCTCTTTCAGAGCGTTTAGCTCCTCCTCGCTTATCATATCGGCCTTATACATCTGCTCAAGCACCACATTGCGTCTGCCTCGCGACCGCTCATTGTTCCGCACAGGGTTGTAATACGACGGGTTCTTCGCCATCCCAACGAGTGTGGCTGCTTCGGTTATCGACAGGTCCTTCGGATCTTTGCCGAAATACACATAAGCTGCCGACTTTATCCCAACGGCATTGTTCAAGAAGTCAAACTGATTGAAGTACATCTTTATGATTTCCTCCTTGGTGTAATATCGCTCAAGTTTCACAGCTATGACCCACTCTATCGGCTTCTGGAGCATACGCTCCACCACATTCGACGACTCCGGCGAATACAACTGCTTGGCGAGCTGCTGCGTAATCGTACTGCCGCCACCGGCATTCTTCTGACGGAATATTCCGCGCTTGATTACGGCTCGCGCCAGAGCTTTCAAATCGATGCCTGAATGCGACTCAAAGCGCACATCCTCGGTGGCGATAAGCGCATCCGACAGATATGGCGACATCTGGTCGAAATCCACATACACACGATTGCCCTTGCTGTGGTAATATCGTCCCATCTCCACTCCGTCGTCGGTATAAAGCACAGAGGCAAACCTGTCGGTAGGATTCTTCAATTCTTCAATTGGCGGCATATATCCTACCACTCCATTATATATAAGGTAGAACATCACGCACAAGAACGCAATGAATGTGGCAAAAAGTCCCCACATCCACTTTATCACCCTGAGTGTAGTGGGATTCATCTTGCTGCCACCATCTCTGTTGTTTCCGTCGTATTCTGGAATTTTCGTCATCTTATGTTTGCTTTTTCTCTTCGGTTCATATGGAATCGGTGCATATCGTGATGCACATTACCTAATGATGTATCTTCTTTTTTGCAAAATTATAAAATTCAATCGAATTAAAAAATTCATTCTCATATTGTATGAATTGGTCATCGATAGAAAACTATCCAATTCGTGTTGTATTCGCCCTCTATCGAATGAATAAACTCAACTGTTCCGTCAGTCTTGCGATACCATGAATAATTCCACGGCGTACCCATATCGAGATATAGCGCATAGGTGACACCGGCTTTCATGAGATACTCAAGGAACTTGCTGTATTCGATTTTCTCTTTCAGGTCGATGATGCAGAGCCGCCCATTCAGCTCGCACAACGCTCTGAACTGATGACGGCTGTCAAGCTCCCGGAAACTCGGTTGTAACACTCCTTCATATATAATCATATTCTGCCCGAATGCCATACCGCCGTTCTGTGCGGCTTTCTTGACCTCTTCATCGTAGTCACCCAAAAGGAACTTCCATCTGCCGTCGTAATACACAAATGCGCCAGTGTTCACATCGCAGTCGTAACCTTTATAGAATTTTCCGCCGCACACATGGTCGCCAGCCACATTCTCGTGATAGAACATCGGCTCACGCTTGCCCGTAAATGCTGCCTCGCACATCATTATCACATCTTCGTCGGCTGTCGATGGCATCGTTCCACAAGCCAAATCCACTCGGCTAAAATCGGGATAATACACCCTCAGCCCTTCCAAATCTTCTACCTCTACAAAATTTTTCATTGTTGTCAGTCAGTTGCCTGTTATTGGACTTTCAGTCCATATTTGTTTCACAAAAGCTTCGGCAGCCTTGCAATGGAACTCAAGCCCGCGGAATTTCTCCATAGGAATGTGCCACTCGTTGAGAATCCAGTCCATGCTCTGGCTCACATGGCACATACAAGCCTCGTGTTTCTTCTCAACCACCGATTCTATATTCACATAATCTGTGGGATGGAAAGTCTGTGTTTGCAGTCCCGACATTGCCTCACAATAGTATAAATCAAAACTGTGGTCGAGCTGTCGCCAAGCATCATACACAAGCAGCGCGCAAGCACGGTGGTCGCGGTGTGAGTCGATTGGTCAATGAGTGAACACCACATCGGGCTTCTCCTTAGCAATAAGAGCCTTCATCTCGGCATATCGGGCATTGTTCACTTCTGTGTTTCCGTCGATTTGCGTCATGGCGATATAACGAACCCCCATAACTTTGCATGCGTCCTCATATTCCTTGGTGCGTATCGCAGCCGACTCTTTGTCGGATTTTCCTTTTATGCCGGCTTCGCCCGACGTGAGATACACGCTCACCACTTCGCAGCCTTGATTTTTCAGCACGAGCATAGTGCCGCCACAGATGGTTTCGGGGTCATCGGGATGCGCCCCTATCACAAGTGCCTTTTTATATTTACCGGTAAAGCTCGTCTGCGCCGCCATAGGCAGAGCCATCACAATCATCAGCATCAAGCTGCCGCATAGAATAGCCTTTATCTTCATTGCTTTAAGTTTATGTTTATTGTGTTGTCGTTTTTTTATTATTTCTTGTAAAAATACAGATTATTCCCATTATAGCCAAACCTATCGCCGAAAAATCACATTCCCTACAGCCAATTCGCCATAAATGCACCGCCCAAAACATTGTCGTGCAGTTTTTGGTGTCGAAAAAAATGCAGTTTTTTTGCTGTAGATTCAGAATTATTAATACTAAATGTGTTTTTTGTTATTGAAACTCCACCGCTTCGCATCACCGGAATTGCCTTTTCCAATCACACAAATCTGCCCAATATCTACAAATAAACGTCTCAAAAGCCACAACATTACGCTATATCACATTGCCATCGGCATAAGCCATAAAGCTATTCCCACCATCACTTGTTGCTATCGGATTTTGCGAAAGCCACTATCGAAACTATTAATTAAATTTCTTAGTACACCGCTTTTTGCCGCCGTAACTTTGCAAGCGAAAAAGGAAAGAAATAAAAAAGACTTTTAAGATTATGGATAATTTGACTGTTATTACATCAATGATTAGCAACTTCGCTCCTATGGCGATTGCGACTTGTGTAGCTGCACCAGCAGCACTTGCAGTATGCAAACCTGTAGCAAAAGAACTGAAAAAGCTTAATAAGAAGTATCATATAATCTCTTTCGATTATGTTGATCCCACTTTAAACTCTTTCGGCGATGAAGATGAAGAATGGTAATGACGAGGCATCTTCACATGAGCATCTAAAGACGGTAGGAAAGTTCCTTGCTCACTATGCCTCAACTTTGCTCTCCTATGGTGCCACCACAATACGCATCGAGAAAAACATCGACCGAATAGCTCTCCGATACAATACAACAGTCGAACTGACAGTACTCCCGATGCACGTCACCGTCACTGTGTGGGACGAGGATAAAGACCACTCATATACTATCAACGAGAAGATTAAAGGCAACGGAATAGACTTCGACAAAAACACGCTACTAAGCAAACTGAGCTGGGCTATTTTCGACAACGACCTGCCGCTTGAAGATGCCAAAAAGCAATTTGCAGAAATCACCGCACGTCCACGCCTGAACCAAGCATTAGTCACCGTCTTGACTGGCGCAGCCAACGCTTCATTCTGCCGGCTGTTTGGTGGCGACCCTATTTCGATGCTTATTGTGTTCATTGCTACAGTATGCGGTTTTTATATGAAAAATAAGCTTCATGGCGGCTGGAAATGGGATTTGCGCCTCGTCACAATCCTGTCGGGCTGTGTCGCCACAGTGATAGCAAGTTCAGGATATGTGTTCGGATTGGGATCCACGCCCGACATAGCCCTTGGCACTGGAGTGCTGTATCTCGTTCCCGGAGTTCCGTTCATCAATTCCATCAACGACCTTATCAACGGACACTACATCTGCTCGATTAGCCGGTTCATTCAGGCTTCAATCATCACGGTGTGTCTGTCGCTGGGTCTGTGTTTAGGTTACATCATCATCAATATTCATATCATATAAATGGATATATTAGATTTACTTCAAGATAGTTTTTTCGCAGCCATAGCCGCTATAGGCTTCGGCAGCATCAGCAATATCCCATTCCGCAGTTTCTCGGGGTGTGCCATTTTGGCTGCGCTGGGACACACACTCCGCTTCATCCTTATGAAAGGTTGCGGATGGTTTGTGATTTCAGGCAGCTTCGCCGGCGGACTGCTCATAGGACTGCTCTCCATACCTATGTCGCGCCAGTGGCGTTGCCCGGCCGAGGCACTCTCGTTTCCGGCTCTGCTGCCAATGATTCCCGGTATGTATGCCTACCGCAGTGTGCAGGCTCTGACTATGTGTCTGCAAAATGAGGGTATGGACTCGTTCACTCACTATTTCCAATTGTTCAACTACAACTGGATGGTGTGTGTGATTACAATAGCTCTTATGGTAATCGGCGTGACTCTGCCCATTTTTATGTTCCGCAGAAATTCTTTTTCTGCTACGAGATAAGAATTTGCCACATATTAATTAAATTTGCAAAAACATCATTACAATCTCTATGGAACTACGACAACTACGCGTATTCATCAAAGCTGCCGAGACGCTTAACTTTTCGGAGGGGGCAAAAGCCTTGTATATGACGCAAAGTTCTTTCTCCCAAAACATAAAGCAACTGGAAGATGAGCTGAAAATTCAGCTCTTCTACCGCAACAGCCATGAGGTGGTGCTGACCGAAGCTGGCAAGGAATTGCTGCCCTACGCCCGCAAGACCATACAGCAGTCGGAGAACTGCATCAACCTTATGAACGACATCAACAAGCTGCAATGCGGCACTCTCGACATAGGAGTGACGCACTCGTTCAGCCAGATTAACGCTGCCACACTTGCCGAATTTATGAAAGCTTATCCTTCGATTAAGCTGAACATTATATACAAGACTATGGGAGAGCTGTTTGACCTGCTTATGCAGCGCAAACTCGATTTCGTGCTATCCTACAAACCTCTCGGAAGCTATCCGCAGATAGAGTCGCACATCATATTTGAAGACCACTTGTCGCTAATCGTAAACGACAAGCATCCGCTTGCCAATGCCAAGAAAGTGCGTCTTGAGGATTTGCACAACTATCAGCTCATTCTTCCCGCCAAAGGTCTGCAGGCCCGGAATGCGCTCGACCGCATTCTTGAGGAGAACAACATCGACCTTGAGGCCCGTGTAATCTTCAATCAGGTCACCCCTCTCCTGCGCATGGTGCGCAAGCATCAGCTTGCCACTATCCTGTCAAGCACGGCTGTTAATCTCGACCCCGACTTGAAGTCGATTCCCATCGACTGCCCGCACTGCGAGATGGAAGGCTCATTCCACATATTGAAAGACTCCTACCGCAAAGAGTCGGCTAAAGAGTTTATTCGCATCCTCATCGAGACCGACGAAGTGCGGAAGCTCCGTGGCAAGTGGCTTATGTAGCGCACCATCTGAAAATGTTCTTTGAATACAATCTTTTTTATTTCTACAAATACAGTCAAAACATTTATCGAATGCCATCCATTGATATAGGGACTTTATTGAGGATGGCACTAATCTTACTTTAAGTACTATATCGAAAAGCACACTCTGAAAGAAAAGTTGCAAGAGCCTCACAATAGGCTCAATGCAGCTTTTTCTTTTTTTGCTTATAATATTTATGAATCTTCGCAGCAGCATTGCGCAAAGAAGCCGGTGGCTGTGATGTCCATCGGCTTCTCGGATATTTGAATTGCCTATTGTATCTGCTTTCATTAATTGTCATTCTCTTCTATCGTGTTTTCTTTTTCATAGTTTTCTGCGGTTTCAGCAGTTTTTAAATTGAGATTCTACATTTTAATCATTTGGTAAATACATAGGGCAACATAGTACACTCGCATGCCAACAAAGCACTTCTTCTTAACACTAAAATTCTCATCTTCAATTCTATACAGGCAAAGTTATAGCTTATATAGCCAAACTCCAAATTTTCATGTCGCTTATTTTCAAACAAATACAAAAAATACGACCAATAGGTCAGAAATTCCGACATATTGGTCATATTTTATCAATATTTTAATAGTCAAGCTATTAACTCAATTATCATATAAAGGCTTATAACTTTTATCTCAAATCAGTCATTACGCTGTGAGCAGCTATATTATTTCTTTTGAGCCTTTGCCCAGCTATCTTTCAGTGATATCGTGCGGTTGAACACAAGATTGCCATCTTTTGAATCCGGATCGACTGTGAAATATCCGATGCGCTGGAATTGGTAATGGTCGCCCACTTTGGCAGTCTCAGCAAGATAAGGCTCCACTTTCACATTCTTAACCACCTTTAGAGATTCTGGATTAAGCAGTTCGCGGAAATCCTTCTCTTTCTCTTCCGATGGATTTTCCACCATAAACAAGCGGTCGTAGAGGCGCACTTCCACATCCTTGCAATGCTCCACCGACACCCAGTGCAGCGTACCCTTAACCTTGCGGTCACTTCCAGGCATACCGCTTCTCGACTCTGGATCGTATTCACAATATATTTCCTCAATGTTGCCATCTGCATCCTTCTTGCAACCAGTGCATTTCACGATATAAGCCGCCTTCAGGCGCACTTCCTTATCGGGAGCCATGCGGAAATACTTCTTCGATGGATTCTCCATAAAGTCGGCACGCTCAATGTATATTTCGCGGCTGAATGGCATCTCATGAGTTCCTGCAGTCTCATCCTCCGGATTGTTCTCGATAGTCACCATCTCAGTCTTTCCTTCAGGATAATTTGTGATAACCACCTTCACCGGGTCGAGAACTGCGCTCACGCGGTTGGCACGCTTGTTCAAGTCTTCGCGTATGCTGTGCTCAAGCAGCGAGATGTCGTTGAGAGCCTCGTATGTAGTATATCCGATATTGCCGATGAAAGCCTTAATTGACTCGGGCGTGTATCCACGGCGACGCAAGCCGCAAATAGTAGGCATACGAGGGTCGTCCCATCCAGCCACAAGCCCCTCTTTCACGAGCTGAAGCAGCTTGCGCTTGCTCATCACAGTGTATGTGAGGTTCAATCGGTTGAACTCAATCTGACGTGGGCAATAGCTGTCGTCGGCAAGTTCTTTAACGAAATATTCATATAGAGGACGGTGAGGCACAAACTCAAGTGTACAGATAGAGTGCGTCACGCCTTCAAAATAATCGCTCTGTCCGTGGGCAAAATCATACATTGGATAAACTTTCCAAGTAGTGCCTGTGCGGTGGTGCGGTGTCTTGATGATGCGGTACATTATAGGGTCGCGGAAATGCATATTTGACGAAGCCATATCTATCTTCGCACGAAGCACGCGAGAGCCTTCATCAAATTCTCCCTTGTTCATACGCTCAAACAGGTCGAGGTTCTCCTCCACCGAACGGTCACGGTAAGGACTGTTCACACCGGGTGTTGTAGGCGTTCCTTTCTGCTCGGCAATCTGCTCCGAAGTCTGGTCATCGACGTATGCCTTACCCTCTTTTATAAGTCTTATGGCAAGGTCGTAGAGCTTTGGGAAATAGTCGGAAGCATAATATTCGCGGTCTCCCCAATCAAATCCGAGCCACTTGATATCCTCCTTGATTGATTCCACATATTCCACATCTTCTTTGGTAGGGTTGGTATCATCGAAGCGAAGATTGCAAGTTCCGCCAAACATTTCAGCCACGCCAAAGTCCATACAGAAAGCCTTTGCGTGTCCTATGTGCAAATATCCGTTTGGCTCAGGAGGGAAACGTGTGCTCAATCGTCCACCGTTCTTTCCTGCTTTCAGATCATCAGCAATAATTTGCTGAACGAAATTCAATCCCTTCTTTTCTGTGGGATTTGTCTCTTGATTCTCTGCCATATAATTCTTATATTGTTTAATTTTTATTTCTTATATATTTTTGCCGCCGTGCAACTTAGCTCCTACAAAGATAATGCAAACCGAATGTAAAACATATCAAGTTTACTTGAATATTTTTGCTGAGGTGCAGCTTATGTTATGCAAAGATAATGCAAATCGTATGTATATACAAAAGCTATCTTGCTATTTTATT
Source organism: uncultured Muribaculaceae bacterium (assembly GCA_964459845.1). GTDB lineage: Bacteria > Bacteroidota > Bacteroidia > Bacteroidales > Muribaculaceae > CALZFJ01. Next base: position 165,501 of record CAYWOC010000002.1, read on the forward strand.
CTATTCTGAATAAACTGCCTTCGGCAATTCGCGGCAATTATAGCGTGAAGCCATGATTTCGCCATAAGCTCCAGCCGAACGCAGCGCAAGCATATCGCCACGATGTGTCACAGCAAGATGCTCATCGGTGCCGAAACAGTCACTCGACTCACACACTGGTCCCACTACGTCATAAATGTCGGTAGTCTGAGTATCGGCTGTGATATTCTCTATCTTGTGATGTGCCTGATATAATGCCGGGCGTATCAAGTCGGTCATACCCGCATCCACTATCACGAATTTCTTCACCGAACCGCACTTCACATACGTCACTCGCGTAATCAATGCTCCGCATTGTGCCACCACCGAGCGTCCAAGCTCAAAATGCAGTTCCTGTCCTTCACGCAGCTTCATATGCTTCTTGAATGTATCGAAATAAGCCTTGAAGTCGGTTATGGCAGCCCCATCGGGATTATCATAATCGATGCCGAGACCACCGCCCACATTGATTGTGGTCAGCTTCACTCCTCTGTTTTCAAGCTGGTCTTGAAGTTGGTTCACCTTATCACACAGCATCACGAATGGTGCTGTGTCGAGAATCTGCGAGCCTATATGGAAATGCAGCCCGCACAATTTCACATTCGGCATCTTCAATGTGGTCTCAATCACGCTTTCAAGCTGGTCGAGATTCACGCCAAACTTGTTTTCGCTAAGCCCTGTGGTTATGTACTTGTGAGTGTGTGCGTCAATATTGGGGTTCACCCTTATCGCCACATTCATCACTTTGCCTTTCTTGACAGCAAGCTCGTTTATCACTTCCATCTCAGGCAGCGACTCAACGTTGAAGCACAATATGTCGTTGTCGATTCCGGCATTTATCTCCTTATCGGTCTTGCCGACACCTGCAAAAACGATTTTTCCGCCTTCAAAACCGGCATCAACCGCCGCTTTCAGCTCACCGCCGCTCACGCAATCCACACCAAGCCCGGCATCCCTGATTGTCTTCAATATGCGCTCATTGGCATTTGCCTTGATTGCGTAATGCACCTTATATGGCACGCCAGCTGTGTTGGCATTAATCTCTTTAAGCGTGGCTTTGAGCAAATCGAGGTCGTAATAATAAAACGGGGTCTCTATATCCTTAAACTTTGAAATCGGGAATATCATATATTTTTCTTTATCTTGAGTTGCGTGATTGGTTTATTTTTTGTTTTTGAATAAATGGTCGCTCAGAAGATTCAAAGCTCTCACCTTGTCCTCCTTCTTCACGAGGAATGATATATTGTAGTTGCTTCCGCCATACGAAATCATTCTCACCGGCACATCCCTGATAGCTTCAAGAGCCTTAGCCTCCAAACCCTTGTTGTGCCATTCAAGGTCGCCTACCACACATATTATCACCATATCCCGATCCACCGTTACGGTTCCGAATTTTTTCAGCTCGTCAAGGATATTGTCGAGGTTTTTCTCGCTGTCGATTGTCACCGACACACCGACCTCCGATGTGGCTATCATATCGATGGAAGTCTTATAGGTCTCAAATATCTCAAACACTTTGCGCAGGAATCCGTAAGCAAGAAGCCTCCTTCCCGATTTTATCTTTATGGCTATTATATTGTCCTTTGCCGCCACAGCTTTGGCATCACCAGTACCGTCGTCGGTGGTGTGGATGAGTGTGCCTTTAGCATCGGGACACATGGTATTGAGCAGACGCACCGGTATATTGTTCAGCTTTGCCGGATACACACATGTGGGATGCAGGATTTTCGCTCCGAAATACGCAAGTTCGGCAGCCTCCTCAAAATCAAGCTCCTCCACAGGCTCGGTTCCCTCAACAAATCTTGGGTCGTTGTTGTGCATTCCGTCGATGTCGGTCCAAATCTCCACCTCATCGGCATTGACTGCCGCACCCACGAGCGACGCACTGTAGTCGCTGCCTCCGCGCTGCAAGTTGTCAATCTCACCGTATGCATTTCGGCAGATATAGCCCTGGGTTATATATATTTCAGCATCAGCATATTTGTCCAATAGGGCAAGCAGCTTCTGCTTTATGTATTGAGTGTCTGGCTCACCGTTATTGTCAGTACGCACATAGTCGAGAGCCGGAAGCAGAACCGATTTCACACCTTGTGATTGCAGATAAATGTTCATCATGGCTGTGGACATCAGTTCGCCTTGTGCAAGTATCTCCTTCTCCTCGAAGACAGTGAAATTATTTTTTGTGAATGAGCGTATGTAATTGAAGCACGCCTTTATCTCCGTCACAGCAGATTCGCGGTCGGCATCCTTGTCAAACAGTTCTTGAATGGTTCTGAAATATTTGTTCTCAAGTGTATTGATTGTCTCCTTTGCGCCGTCGATATTCTGCTTGTAGAGATAATCCGAAATCTCAACAAGGGTATTGGTAGTACCCGACATTGCCGACAGTACGACAATGTTCTTGCCACGTTCCATGACCAACTTGGCAACATTCTTTATTCTTTCTGCGGAGCCAACCGAAGTGCCTCCAAATTTCAAAACCTTCATTCGACTTTCGATATATTAAAATTCTTGCAAAATTACAAAAAATCCCGCACACATTAATCAGCACTCCACCAATTTTTTACTCTCGCATTTCATAACCCTTCCCGGGAAACGGTCTATCAGTTGAGTGTTATGCGTAGCCATGACCACCGTGGTGCCATTGGCCGATATGTCATGCAGCAGTGCCACAATCTGCTCGCTGGTCTCAGGGTCGAGGTTGCCGGTAGGCTCGTCGGCGAGTATCAAGCTTGGGGTATTGAGCAGTGCACGGGCTATGACTATGCGCTGCTGCTCACCGCCCGACAGCTCATGTGGCATCTTATAAGACTTCTTACGCATCCCAACCTGCATCAGCACCTCGTCGATGCGGCTGCCGATATCGTTTTTGCGCTTCCACCCGGTGGCTTTAAGCACAAATTCAAGATTGTCATACACCGAGCGGTCGGTGAGTAGCTGGAAGTCTTGAAACACTATCCCGAGCTGCCGGCGCAGCATTGGCACCTGCTTTGGCTTTATCGCATCTATGCTGTATTCAAGCACCCTCGCTTCTCCTGCCACTATAGGCACTTCGGCATACATCGTCTTGAGCAGACTGCTCTTTCCGCTGCCAACACGTCCTATCAGATACACAAAATCGCCTTTCTCCAAGCTGAATGTGACGTTTTTCAGTACCACAAGCTCTTTCCGGGCGACCAGCACGCCACGGTAATCAACAATTTTCGTCATATTCCTTCTTGGTCTTGTGATGACGCTGGTGCAACGCTTCTGCCAGCTCCTCTATGCGACGACCTTTTGCCGTGAGAAGCACAATGAGGTGATACAGCAAGTCGGATGCCTCATACATCATTCTTCCGTCGGTGCCGTTGGTGGCTTCAATCACCGTCTCCACAGCCTCTTCGCCCACTTTCTGCGCCATGCGGTTGATGCCGCTCTCAAACAGAGATGAGGTGTAAGACCCTTCCGGCATCTCTTTGTGACGCTGGTCAATGAAATCTTGCAGATAGCTCAAAAACTCTATGCCGAAACTATTGTCGTCGTTGAAGCATGTGGCAGTCCCTGTATGACATACTGGACCCTCTGGCACAACTTTTATAAGCAGCGTGTCCTTGTCGCAGTCTTCTTCTATCGACACCACATTAAGGAAATTTCCGCTCTCCTCACCTTTAGTCCAAAGACGGTTCTTGGTGCGGCTGAAAAAAGTAACCTTTTTTATTTCAAGTGTCTTTTCGTATGCTTCACGGTTCATAAATCCAAGCATAAGCACGTTCTTCGTGCGGCGGTCTTGTATGATTGCTGGGATAAGTCCTCCCATTTTGTCGAAGTCAAGTTCTTTTTCCATAATTCTTCTTAAATTGTTGTTTTATATTCTCACGTTTATTTCATTCTCACGCAGATACGCCTTCAAGTCGGGTATTGCAATCTCATTGAAGTGAAACACACTTGCAGCAAGTGCGGCATCGGCATGTCCAGCGGTGAAGACATCCACAAAATGCTCACGCGCTCCGCATCCACCAGAGGCTATCACCGGGATATGAAGCCGCTGCGACAGCTCGGCGAGAGCCTCACACGCAAACCCCTGCTTCACTCCATCGTGATCCATGCTGGTAAACAGGATTTCGCCTGCACCTCGCTCTTGAGCCTCATGCGCCCATTCCATCAGCCTTCGACCAGTAGGCACTCTGCCACCATTAAGATAGCATATCCACTCTCCGTCGATGCAGTGGGCATCTATTGCAGCCACACACACCTGATTGCCGAAATTCCGTGCAATCTCGTCGATAAGCCATGGATTCTTTATGGCTGCCGAATTTACAGACACCTTGTCGGCACCAGCCTCAAGCAGCCGCCCCACATCATCCACACAGCCAATACCGCCACCGACAGTGAACGGAATACTCACATTCTCCGCCACGCGGCGCACCATATCGACAAATGTCGTCCGCCCCTCATAGGAAGCTGTGATGTCAAGAAACACCAGTTCGTCGGCACCGTCTTCGCTATATTTCTTGCCGAGAGCCACAGGGTCGCCGGCATCTTTGAAATTCACGAAGTTCACGCCTTTCACGGTCATTCCGTTCTTTACATCAAGACAGGGTATTATTCGTTTTGCAAGCATGTGCCAGTCATATTTATCTTCTCCAAATCCTTCATCGTGATACAGTTCTCATATATTGCCTTGCCCACTATCACAGCTGGTACACCGGCACGCTCAAGCCCGGCAATGTCCGACAACCTCCCCACACCGCCGCTCGCTATAAGATACAGCCGTGAGAATTTCTCAAGAATCTCGGTATATAACTTTATCGATGGTCCTGTCAATGTTCCATCGCATGATATGTCGGTGCTGATTACCTGAGTAATTCCCTTCTGCACATATTCCTCTATGAATGGAATGATGCTCTCATTGCTGCCTTTCTGCCAGCCGTCGGTAGCAATTTTTCCGTTGCGAGCGTCGGCACCGAGTATTATGCGCCGTGTGCCGTAGGTCTCGAGCCACCGCTCGAATGTCGTCGGACTTTTCACCGCGATGCTGCCGCCAGTTATCTTCTCCGCCCCACATTCAAAGGCTATGCGCACATCTTCATCGCTTTTCAGTCCGCCGCCGAAGTCTATTTTCAAGTCGGTCTTTGTGGCAAGTAATTCGAGCGTGTTGTAATTGACGATGTGCTGCGACTTAGCCCCGTCGAGATCCACAAGATGCAGATGTCGGCACCCTGCATCCTCAAATGCACGCGCCACATCAAGCGGAGCATCACTATATTCACGCACTTGGTCATAGTCGCCTCGTGTCAGTCTCACGCATCGGCCTTCTATAAGGTCAATCGCTGGAATCACTTCAATCATAGTTCTATAAAATTTTTAAGTATCTGTTCGCCAACGCTTCCGCTCTTTTCTGGATGGAATTGCGTAGCATAAAAATTCTCTTTGCGCAGAGCCGCACTGAAAGGAGTGATATAGTCGCACTCGGCAATAGTATATTCACACACAGGGGCATAGTAGCTATGCACGAAATACACATACCGCTCACCTCCAGCCTCGTCTATCAAGCTGTTTTCCTTGATTGGCATAATCGTGTTCCATCCCATATGCGGAATCTTGCATTGCGGTGACAAGCTGTTGTCGAACCGGCGCACATCCACGTCGAATAACCCGAGGCAATCTGCACCGCCTTCCTCCGAACTGCGGCACAACAGTTGCATACCTATGCAGATGCCAAGCACCGGCTGGCGCAGCGACTTTATAAGCTCGTCGAGACCGCGCGCTCTCAAATATGCCATAGCCGATGAAGCCTCGCCCACTCCCGGAAATATCACCTTGTCGGCTTGGCGTATCTCATCGGCATCGTCGGTAATTTTAGCCTCAACTCCTATCCTGCGCAGAGCGCACTGCACAGAGAAGACATTACCGGCATTATATTTTATGATTACCACTTTCACCTTTCTCTCTAATTTCTTTATTTTCTTGTCGTTTCAAAAAATAAATTAGCTGAATACGATAGTCTTGTTCTTATAAGTGAGAATCTTGCGCTGTATGTGCTTCTCCACAGCACGCGAAAGCACAATCTTCTCAAGGTCGCGCCCCTTATGCACGAGGTCGGCTACAGTGTCTTTGTGAGTGATTCTCACTATGTCCTGCTCTATGATAGGTCCGGCATCAAGCTCGGTGGTAACATAATGGCTTGTTGCACCTATCAGCTTCACGCCACGCTCATAGGCGGCATGATAAGGTTTCGCTCCCACAAAAGCAGGCAAGAACGAATGGTGTATATTGATGATGCGGTTAGGATAACGGTTGATAAAGTCCTCCGACAGCACCTGCATATATCTCGCAAGCACAATGAAGTCTATATTATATTTCTCAAGAAGCTCAAATTCCTTAGCCTCCATCTCCTCCTTGTTGTCGCGGTTCACTGGAATCACCTCAAACGGTATTCCAAACTGCGTACCCACCGAGGCAAGGTCGGGATGGTTGCTTATAATCAGCGGAATCTCCACCTCCCAGTCTCCGGCAATATAACGCGCAAGAATGTCATATAGGCAGTGCGACATCTTCGACACAAACAGAGCCATGCGCTGCGGACGGTCAGTAAACGCCAGTCTATACTCCATATTGTAGCGTTTCGCATAGAGTGTGTTGAAGTAATCGTTGATCTTCTCTTTCGGAATAGTGAATTTGTCGAGATCCCATTCCACACGCATATAGAAAATCCCGTTCACCCTATCCACATACTGGTCAAGGTAAAGGATATTACCGCCGTTTGTATTAATGAACTCAGTCAGCACGGCAATGATACCCGGCTGATCGGGGCAATGCATCAATATCACTGCATTATTGTGATTGCTATTCTTCATTATATTTGTCTTTTGTCAATTACTTTTTGGCAAAGATAGTGCAAATGACAGCAGAATCAAAAGAAAAAGCATCTTTTTTCACCCAATCCAATCCGACAGGACATAAACTTGTCCGAAATTACAATAGCACCAAATCAATCACCCGATATCAGACAAAGCATTATAATGACACATATCTCTAATTTACACAAGAATCATCAGATTCTTAAGCGCACCATATAAATCAGCCCTTAAAAACCGAAGAACGATGAAATTTCATATATTCCTCACGTCCCGCATCAAGTGGTAACATTTGTACAAATTGACCATCTGTCACTCCAAGCCTTTTCTTATTAGAAGGAGAAATCCAATTTGACAATATTATTTTGCGGTCTTCTGAAAATGTCATAAATCCTCTATCAAATAGCTTATCATATAACGGAGACAATTCAACGCAGTAGTACTTCACAATGGCGTGGGAAACTTATCAAGATAATGTAGCGTAATTTCGTATAGAATACAAGTTGTATCTTCTTGTAATACCCTGTGTTTCAACCACTATGTATTATAAGAACATTGAAAGATACAACGCTACAAGGAAAAAAGGCATTTTATAAACGAACAGCTATCATCTATTGTCTGCATGACGATAAATGATAGCTGTG
>CAYWOC010000003.1:0-143065 GCA_964459845.1 uncultured Muribaculaceae bacterium
TTGCAAAGGTACTACATTTTTCCTTTACCCGCCAAATATTTTTTCATCTTTTTTTTCATCTTTTTTTCGCGCTTTTCATCAATCCGCTGCCTGTCACCGCGTTACGGAAGAAAAAATTTTCAGTTTTTTTATGCTCTAAAACATGGTTATCCGGCACATGTCCGGAGAGAGCGCAAATTTAACCCCGAATTTTAACAGATTTTTGCACTCTATGGACGGCATTTCCGCACATCTTCCCGCTCCTTACGCACCCGGCAACACTGAAATCCTCCCAATTCACAACAAAAACATCATGCCCACCCACCGCAACACTCATAAAAAATGGCCACGCAATTGTGCGCAGCCATTTAATATTCATAATTTATAAGCAACAGCTTATTTCACTTTCAAAACTTTGCCAGCTCGAATAGTTGCATCCTTAGAAATACCATTAATCTTACAAAGCTGCGATACAGTCATACCATGACGAGCAGCAATCTTTCCAAGATTATCACCCTTGCGAATCTTATATGTAGCATTAGAACCGCTGCGGCTATAGCGACCTCTACCAGCTTTATATCGGCTATTATTCTTAACCGAACTCAAACCAGCATATATGCGCGATGCAGGCACATAAGCCGGAGCATCTTCATAAGTGCGTTTAGAGAACGCATATTCGTGATGGCGCACTCGCTGATTCTCAAAATCGAAGATTGCACACGGATTTATCGCATAGCCCATAAATCGCGTCTCGAAGTGCAAGTGCGGTCCAGTGCTACGCCCCGTGTTGCCAGCAAGAGCTATAGGCGTACCTGCTTTCACATTCTCATCGGGATGCACCAAAAACTTAGACAAGTGACCATATACAGTCTCAAGCCCATTGTTATGACGAACTATCACATAAAATCCATATCCACCTCGTTCATACTTAGTCAAACGCACTTTTCCATCGAATGCGGCACGAATCGTATCACCGACATGAGCTCTCAAATCCACGCCCTTATGCATACGTCTGAACCTCGGGCGGTATCCATAAGGAGATGTGATAATACCCCCACAAGGCATCACATAATCGCTCACATCAATAGTTGCCCGATCAGGCACAATGGCATTTTTATACGAGTTCACCAAACCACTTTCCCAACCTTCAGTATAGATATCTGACTCTGGCTCACATTCTTCATACAACTGGTTAGCATATTCTTGAGTTTCCTCAAGGCGGATTTGATCTTGGATATGACTTTGACGAGCCAAAAGCTGGTCGTGGCGGTTGGAGTAGCTTGATACCGACTGCAAATTCTGCGCTTCAAGCACAGTACTCGACAGAAACAATGCCAAGGAACTTAAGCCTAAACCTATAAATTTACTAAATCTCATTCTTAATTATTGATTTTAAATCACACTTCATCCGAAGCATACAAATAATTGAAACTTGTAGGAGTGTAATCAAATATCTCTTCTGCAGCAAAGAATCTGTCAAGTTCAATCTTAGCATTCTCCACAGAGTCAGATGCATGAACAATATTCTCTTGCCCACTCATACTATAATCGCCTCTGATTGTACCAGGAGCAGCATTTCTGCCATTCGTCACGCCCGTCATCGCTCTCACGACTTGGACTGCGTCTTTACCTTTGACGCACATGACAACAACAGGAGTAGCCATCATCGAAGCCTTAATCCGAGGGAAGAAAGGACGGTCAATGAGATGAGCATAGTGTTCATCGAGCAATTGATCGTTTAATTGGATCATCTTCATACCTGCAATAATCAAACCCTTTCGCTCAAAACGATTGATTATTTCTCCCATTATTCCTCGACCTACAGCCGAAGGCTTCAAAATCACTAATGTCTGTTCCACTTGTTAAAAAGTTTTTATGGTTACACTTCTGAAATCCAAAGTTATAGTTTTTTGTTTAGAAAAAGAAATTTTCCGTGTTTAATTTTTCTAAACGCCTTGTAAAGGCAAGGAGAACCAGCCCCTTAATAAACTGTATATCAATACTATGCACAAGAAATATGTTTTTCAACACATTTTGCTATTTTATGCTAATTTGTCTGAGGCTTCTTCACATTTAGTCAGTTAAAAAATTGATTCATTAACATTTTTGTCAATTTCTTCAACTTATCAAACTCCAATTAATCTGCCTATGATACAAGAACCTAAGATGCTCCAAAAGAATTTGATTCTGCGGATGCGAAAGTGTAGGATCTGCCTCTATAATACGTGAAGCAAGGTCACGAGCTTGCTGCAAAATCGGTCCATCTTTAGCCACATTAGCTATACGCAGGTTGAATGCAATGCCACTCTGCTGCGTTCCTTCCATATCGCCAGGTCCCCGTAACTTCAAATCCTCTTCAGCGACCACAAATCCGTCGGTCGTCTGCGTCATCACCTCAAGTCTATGACGAGTTTCCCGAGCAATTTTCTCATTCGACATCAATATGCAGAACGACTGATCGGCACCACGCCCAACTCTGCCACGTAACTGGTGCAACTGCGACAAGCCAAATCGCTCCGCATTCTCAATCACCATCACCGAAGCATTTGGCACATTTACTCCAACCTCGATAACAGTTGTAGCAACCATTATTTGAGCCTTATTCTCGGCAAATAATTTCATTTGATAGTCTTTCTCTGAAGGCTTCATCTTTCCATGTACCATACATACACGATAATCGGGGAACGTCTCCTTGATTATCTCAAAGCCCTCTTCAAGATTACGCAAATCAAGCTTCTCGTTTTCCTGAATAAGCGGATATACAATATAGATCTGACGACCCTGTTTCAACTGCTCGCCCACAAATCGCATCACCGACATCCTATTGTTGTCATATCTCAACACAGTCTGCACAGGTTTTCTGCCCGGCGGCAATTCATCAATAACCGACACATCCAAGTCGCCATACACCGTCATCGCAAGAGTGCGAGGGATAGGTGTCGCAGTCATAACAAGCACATGCGGAGGCGTAGTGTTTTTATGCCACATCTTTGCACGCTGCGCAACGCCAAACCTATGCTGCTCATCAATTACCACAAGCCCAAGATTAGCAAAATTCACGGTATCCTCAATCACAGCATGTGTTCCTATCAGTATCTTCACATCTCCATCTTCAAGACCTGCATGAATCAGCTCCCTCTCCTTCTTTCTTGTAGAACCAGTAAGCAGTTCAACCCTTACCCCTATCTTTCCAGCAAGATCGCTTATCGTCGCATAATGCTGCGCCGCAAGTATTTCAGTCGGAGCCATCATGCACGCTTGATAACCATTGTCAAGTGCAAGCAACATAACCATAAGGGCAACCAATGTCTTTCCACTACCGACATCACCCTGAAGCAAACGGTTCATCTGCCTTCCGCTTCCCATATCGGTCCGAATCTCTTTTATCACGCGCTTTTGCGCTTCAGTCAACGGGAATGGCAACACATAATTATAGAAATCATTAAAATATTTCCCCACATGCGAGAAGCGGAATCCCGCAATATTCATATTTCGCGTCTTGGTGTATTTCAAGATATTCAGTTGCAAATAAAACAGCTCCTCAAACTTTAGCCTATACTGAGCCTGCTGCAATTTCTCTACCGTTTCTGGAAGATGCACATTCTCCAACGCATCACGTATTGGCATGAGGTTCATGCTCTGTGTGATGTATTGCGGCAGAGTTTCAGCCACTTGCTTTAGCGATGAGATTAGGTTAAGCTCAAGCTGCTGGATTGTGCGCGAAGTAAAAGATCGGTTGCGCAATGTCTCGGTTATGTTATACACACCGCGGAACCCCTGCAACATAGCTCCCGGCTTATACACTTCAATCTCGGGATGCGATATGCTGTATCTGTAATTAAATTGCGCTGGCTTCCCGAATATCACATATTCCACACCAGTGTGGTACATTTCCCGCATCTGCTTCACCCTGTTGAACCACACGACATCAATCGTGCCAGTTCCATCAGAAAACAATGCATTAAGCCGTCGCCGTGCGCCCTCACCATGTTCCGAAAACGACACGAACCTGCCTTTAAGCTGAATATATGGCATCTCGCCCGATATTTCACCTATCCTGTGTATTTTGCTTTTGTCTATATATCTGAACGGGAAATAATATAACAGGTCATAATAAGAATGAATGTCGAGCTGCCTCGCAAGCAGTTCGGCTCGCTTAGGGCCAACACCATGCAGATATTTCACATCCAATTTAGCGAGTTCTTCCATACTTCAGCAAATTCTCAGCTATAGCAATGTCATTAGGATGAGTAATCTTTATATTATTCACATCACCATCGATTAAACATATATTATACCCAGCAGCATCATACACCGACGCATCATCGGTAAAACTTGAAGAAAATTCCACACAATAGGCTTTCTTCAATGCCACAGCATCAAAAGCCTGCGGGGTCTGCACTGCCACAAGTTCATCGCGCCTGATAGCACACGATGTTCCATCAGGATTGATATGGCGTATGGAGTCGGAGACTTTCACCACAGGCACTGCACTGCCATTCTTTGCAGCACATGCGAAAGCCTCGTCAATCACACTATTAGGCACAAGTGGACGGACACCATCATGCACAGCCACCACATCACCTTCAGCAGCATCTATGGCAGCAAGGGCATTCTTCACCGACGCAAAACGGCTATCGCCACCCGGCACCATTTCGTGCTCCACCCCAAAAGCATATTCTTTACACAGCTCTTGCCAATATTCCTGCTGCGACGATGGCAAAACGAGCACTATCCTCGCTCCGCACTCTGCAAAATGATTCATGGTGTGCATAAGCACTGGCATCCCAGCCATTGGCAAAAACTGCTTGGGTATTGCCGAGCCGAATCTTGAACCAGACCCTCCAGCTACTATAACTGCATATTTCTTCATATTCTATGTAGTAATCCCTATTCTTTATGACATTTGTTTCTCAATCACAAAATAAATAAAAGTTTGCGCCATAAAAAAATAAAAAGGAACTTTTCTGCAAAGTTCCTTTTTTTGGTCTTCAATAGGTATAATTCTTTTAAGGTAAAAAAGATTGTTTTAGGTTTATGCCACAAAGATAGTTTGTTATTTTGAATCTTGTCAAATTTATTTATATGTTTTACAACTATATTTTTGCTACACAAGTGTCCCCATAGAAACAGCACAACACACAACACGCTATAGACAAACGCATTAAGCACTTCAAGCATTCACCAAAACGCAAGTGTTAAAAATTTTAAAAATCATATTATTCCCTTACTTCTTTTGAATTTTCAATCATTCTCCTGCACAACAATAAAGAAATTGCCAAAATTTTAGCGCACACTTATCAAACTTTCCAACTTTGAAAGCTTCTTTCACACAAAAACAAAGAGCAATTATAGCAAATTGCAATTAGCTAATTTTAGCACAAAAAATTATTCCATAAATCGTTTCAAAGTGAAAGTCTCTCCATCAAAAACTCCATACGAATCCAGATTTATCCAGTCGCCAAGCACTATCATTCGCGCGTTCACCCCGACCTTTTCATCCACAAGCTGGTGAAGATGACCATACACAAAGTAGTCTATATCTTGATGAATCTGCGCATATTCCTTAGTGAACTTGAAAACACTCTCAGCAGCCGACTGCGATGGGGCAAGATTCACAGAATGCGACTTGCGGCTGCGATGCGACCACCCATGGGCAAACGGAATGGTCCAGCGAGGATGTATTGCCGCAAACAAAATCTGGCAAAACCTATTTCTGAACAAGCTGCGTATAAAGGCAAATGAACGGCTATGCCGCCCCACTCCATCACCGTGAGCGAGGTAAAAGCGTTTTCCCATAATATCTTTCACTTGGCTGCCGTCAATCACATCAATGCCAAGCTCATCAGGCAAATAATCAAAAATCCATATATCATGATTACCTATGAACCAATGAATCTTTATCCCGGCATCACTCAGTTCGGCTATTTTACCGAAAAATCTCACAAAGCCACGAGGCACCACATAGCGGTATTCATACCAATAATCCAAAATATCGCCAAGCAGGTATATCTCAGCAGCATCACGCTTCACCTTGTCAAGCCAGTGCACCACTCTGCGCTCCTTTTCATGGCAATCGGCAAAGTAACTCGCGCCAAGATGCAAATCAGAAATAAAATATATCTTCTTTCTAATATTAGCCTCCACTTTTTCCTCCGGCAATATAACATTAATCTATTAATTACATAAACCCAAGCTCAAGTTTAGCCTCATCGGTCATCATATCCTGATTCCATTCTGGCTCAAACACAAGTTGCACATCCACTGACGTAACGCCATCGATGCTGCCCAATTTCATCTTTATATCCTCCATCAAGAATTCCGATGCTGGGCAACTCGGGGCAGTAAGCGTCATATCGATTTTCACCGCACCATCGTCTGCCACCTCAATATTATATATCAATCCTAAGCTGTAGATATCTACAGGAATCTCCGGGTCGAACACAGTTTTCAGCATTTTCACTATGTTCTCCTCTATCTCCAATCTTTTATCCTCATTCATAGCGCAAAATTACAACATTCATAAATCTTCCACAAAATCTGACGTATAAATTTTTCATCAGAGCCATTTTTCTGCAACAAACAATCTTACTGCGAACCTCGATACGCCATTCTTGCCCCAAAAACACTTGTGTACATGCAGCAGTTGAAGTTGTAATAAATAATATGAGGCTATGGCTGGCAAAGAAAATATTCCTGCTATTATTTTGATGCTTACAGAAATTTTTCATAAGTTTGTACCGAAGAAAATTAATGTGTAACTATAAATTTTAAGAATCTATGAAATCAATTAAAAGGACATTAACATTGGCAGTACTTGCCGTAGTTGCAGTATGTTCAGCTATGCCAGCAGCAGCTCAATTCAAGTTCGGTCTTAAAGCCGGAGTAGCCATAAGCAGCTTGAAATTCAGCACTGGCAACGAATTATGGAACAGCGTGACCGATGCCAACAACCGTGCAGGCTTTGTGGGCGGTGCCATGATTGAATTTACAGCACCTGTGATTGGCATAGGAATGGATGCCTCAGCCCTCTACGTTCACCGCAATGTAGGCACAGAAAAGACCGATGCCCTAAAGCGCGACTATATCGACATTCCTGTGAACCTAAAATATAAGCTCAACATTCCAGCCGTAGGCACTTTCATTAAGCCATTCGTAACCACAGGTCCAAGTTTCGCATTCCTCGTAAGCAAGAAGGACGAAGTGGAAATCAACGGCACACCAGTAGTCAAGAACAAGTCGGTTGATATTGCATGGAATTTCGGTTTTGGCGTGGAGCTTCTTTCGCACGTCCAAATAGCTGCAAGCTATGGTCTCGGATTGACCAACACCCTTGAGACTCTACACCTAAGAGACAGCAAGGAGTCAATCGAAGGGAAAAACCGCTATTGGACCGTCACCGCAGCCTATCTATTCTAAAATATTGTTTATAGAACTTATAAAATCGTCATTTTACGGCAATAACTCATAATGTTACGCACGGAAATGCCGATTTTTTTTGTGCCTACCGATAAAATGTAGTAGCTTTGCACTACTAAAACAATTATTATAGGAAAAATACAGAATGAAAAAGATACTTCTTATATTCGCAATTGCTTGCGCAGCAATCTTCGGGGTGAACAACAGAGCAAATGCCGAAACCCGTTGGGGTGTTATGGCGGCAGGAAACATCTCCACACTTAAATTCAACCAATCACTGATTTCGGTTGATCAAGTAGCCAACTTCAGTCTTGGTGTCACAGGCGAGCTGATGATTCCGGGTATAGGCTTCGGGGTTGATGCCTCGCTTCTCTACACCCAGCTTGGAGCAAAGCTGCATCTCGGCGAGTTTCCCGTGTGGTCAAATGACGGTTATGCAACACAGCAGACCCATCTCCACTATCTTGAAATCCCATTGAACCTGAAATTCAAATACACGAACCTCAATGGTATCGAGAACACTATTGCCCCAATAGCATTTGCCGGACCTACGTTCACCGTACTTATGGGACACAACAATATCGACGCACTGAAATATGCTGGAGGTGAATTTAGCCTGCATGTGGGCATAGGAGCTGAAATCATCAGAAAAATAAACGTCACCGCAAGCTACAACTGGGGCATGACATACGCCCTTGAAACACGCAAACTCGACCATTACAGTGCGAAAAACAGATATTGGAGAGTGGCAGTAGCCTATATGTTCTGATTTATCTTAGCAGCTTCATAATCATCCCCCATTTATATTGTTTTCAATATGGCTTTATTTGCTGAAGTAATATTGCCGCTGCCGCTATATAGCACATTCACCTACAGTGTGCCAGAAGTCATGGCGGCACAGCTCAGAGTGGGGTGTCGTGTGCTTGTGCCTTTCGGCAGGAAAAAGTATTATACGGCAATAGTGACAATGATTCACAGCATAAAGCCCGAAGGTTATGAAGTGAAAGATATTCTCACAATGCTCGATGACGAGCCTATCGTAAAACATCCGCAACTCAAATTATGGGAATGGATATCTGAATACTACCTGTGTTCGTTGGGCGATGTGTATAAGGCCGCTGTGCCATCAGGGCTAAAAGTGGAGAGCGAGACATTTGTAAGTGCCGACCCCGATTTCGAAGAGACTGAGCCGGGAGAGCTGAAAGAGCGTGAACGCATAATTCTCGACCTCATAGGCAGCCGCGACCGCGTGCAGCTCACAGAGATTAGCCGTGCCACAGGCTTCAAGAATGTGGAAGCCATAGTCAGCAGGTTGATTGAAAAAGGGGCTGTGTTTGTAGCTGAACACATGGTAAACAATTATCGTCCGAAGACAGAGACCTACGTGAAGCTCACAATAGCACACGACGACAATGATGAACTTCACCGTTTCTTCGACCTCGTAGGACGCAGCAAAAAGCAAGAGGCACTGCTCCTTGCCTATCTCGACCTGTCGCACTGGCTACAAAAGAGCAAAACTCCAGCAGAAGTGTCAAAGAAAAGTCTTCTTGCACGAGCCGACGTAAGCCAAGCCGTGCTTAGCGGAGTGATTGCTAAAGGCATTTTATGCCAATACAAAAAGGAAATCAACCGATTTGCCGACCTCTCTTCAAGCAAAATAGAACTGCCGACACTCACCGACGAGCAAAGCCGTGCATATAAAGAGATTCTCGACTCCTACAAGAGCAAACAGATAACTCTGCTTCATGGTGTCACTTCGAGCGGAAAGACCTCAATCTATATGCACTTGATAGACGAAGCTCTGCGACAGAAGAGGCAAGTCCTATACCTTGTCCCTGAAATCGCACTCACGACACAGCTCACGCATAGGCTGCACAGCGTTTTCGGGAAGCAGCTACTCATCTACCACTCAAAGTTTTCCGACAACGAGCGTGTGGATATATGGAAACGTCTGCTCCACAGCAATGAACCGTGTGTGGTGATAGGTGTGCGATCTGCTGTATTTCTCCCCTACTCAAATCTCGGGCTTATCATCGTGGATGAAGAACACGACACGAGCTATAAGCAGCAGGATCCCGCGCCAAGATACAATGGGCGCAATGTGGCTATAGTTCTTGCAAATATGCATGGGGCAAAGACCCTGCTCGGATCAGCCACGCCAGCCATCGAAAGCTATTATAATGCCACAACTGGCAAATATAGTCTTGTATCGCTTACAAACAGATATGAAGGCATAAAAATGCCAGAAGTGGAAATCATCGACACAAAGATAGCTCGAAAGAAAAAAGAGATGAACGGCACATTCTCCAACAGACTTATCGGTCTGTGCAGGGAATCCATAAACGCCGGAGAGCAAATTATACTCTTCCAAAACCGCCGCGGATATGCTCCGATGGTCACTTGCAAGCAGTGTGGATGGATACCAAAGTGCGAAAACTGCGATGTTTCGCTCACTTATCATAAGCATCTGCACACCCTCACTTGCCACTACTGCGGCTACACAATCACGCTGCCCGACCTCTGCCCAGCATGCAAACAGCCCACCATCGAAATAGTCGGCTATGGCACTGAGCGTATCGAAGACGACATCGACAGCGTATTCCCCGACACCAGAATTTTGCGTATGGATCTTGACACCACACGCAACAAAAACAGCTACGAGCGCATCATCGAGGATTTCTCGGCGAGGAAAGCCGACATTCTCGTGGGCACACAGATGGTAACTAAAGGACTTGACTTCGACGGAGTCTGCACAGTGGGCATTCTGAACGCCGACACGATGATAAATTTTCCGGATTTCCGCTCACATGAGCGAGCATTCAATATGATGGAGCAAGTGGCCGGACGTGCCGGCAGGAAAAATAAGCAAGGACGCGTAGTGATACAAACGTCAAATCCTGAGAATCCCGTCATAAAATTTGTGTGCAAACACGATTACATCGGTTTCTACAAAGAAGAGCTTGCCGACCGCGAAAACTTCAAGTATCCTCCGTTCACAAAGATTATTAACATCTACTTGAAGCACCGCGACGATAATGTGCTGAATGAGATGGCTGTAAGATACAGCAATATGCTGCGGCAAGTTTTCAACTATCGCGTTCTCGGACCAGAAGCACCTATGGTAGCCCGCGTACAGAATCTTTACATACGCCAGATAGTATTGAAGATGGAAAATGCGGCATCAATGGTGAAAGTAAAAAAAATACTGCGCGCCATTTATGAGAATATGCTTAAAGTGGATTCACGCATGAAATCCACAATTCTATATTACGATGTCGATTAGTCACATCAACTATTTCGCGGGCTAAAAGTCGAGCAAGCGGAAGTGCTGACGGGCATAATTAATTTCATACTGCTGAAAATGCCACCATTCACGGCGATATGTAGTGAAACCTTGCGCTCGCATCAGTCGGCGCAGCAACTGGCGGTTTTCATAAGCTGACTTCGACAGCTTTCCAGTTTTCATCAGCTCATTCTCATTATCGATATGCGATACAATGCTGAACGAATCGAAACCCGTGCCCATATCAAGCGGTACTCCGTCGCAAGCAATAGATATATCCACAGCTATCCCGAAATTGTGATGACCGCCACGGTTAGGCTTAGCCACATATCTGCGATAAGGTGTATTCTTCACCATATCATACATCGTGCGTTGCACGCTTTGTGGACGCGACGCATCGTATATTATAAGCGAATACCGTGGATTATGCTTGCGCAATGTAGTCTGCACCCTCACAAGAGAACGTGCAATCTCTGGGCGGAAATAAGCTTTTTTGAAATCACCATACATATTTTTCCCTACAAAATTATCGGTTGTGGCATATTTCATATCAACTATTATGCTCCGGTCAAGCGTTGCAATATCAACCAGTCCATATTCCTTCATCTTGGCTTCAATGCAATTGCCCGCGCATTGAGCTGTAAGGACAGACGCAATCAAAACGGCAATAAGCAGTATGTATCTTAAAATCCGCATACACATATTCGAATAATTATTTTATGCAAAGATAGTGCAAATCGAATGCAGAATATCAAGTTTGCTTGAATATTGTGCTGAGATGCAGCCTATTTTATGCAAAGACACAAAAAAACCGCCGAAGCATGATACCATTGCGCATCTCACTTATGGCGGTTAAATTGTTTTCTTTGTAAAATGGTCATATATTACCATGCAAACATTGGATAATCTGCCATAATCGCATTGACCTTTTCACGCACAGACTTAATCACAGCTTCATTTTCCGGTTTTTTAAGCACTGTATCAATCATCTCCACGATTTCACCCATAAGCGGTTCCTTCGCCCCACGGGTTGTTATGGCAGGTGTTCCAAGACGAATACCCGATGTCAAGAACGGAGAGCGAGTGTCAAACGGAACCATATTCTTGTTTGCGGTGATATCAGCTTCCACAAGAGCTTTTTCGGCAACCTTACCAGTCAATTCGGGGAATTTGCCGCGCAAATCAAGAAGAATGCAGTGGTTGTCGGTACCGCCCGACGCTATTTGATAACCTTTGTCAAGGAACGCCTGAGCCATAGCGGCAGCATTTTTCTTCACTTGCTGCTGGTATGTCTTGAACTCAGGTTGCAACGCTTCGCCAAACGCTACAGCCTTGGCTGCAATAACGTGTTCGAGTGGTCCACCCTGCACTCCCGGGAACACAGCAGAATCAAGCAGCGACGACATTTTGCGTATCACGCCCTTGTTGTTGGTCTTTCCGAATGGATTGTCGAAATCCTTGCCCATCATTATAACACCGCCACGAGGTCCACGAAGTGTCTTGTGGGTAGTGGTTGTGACGATATGCGCATACTTAACAGGGTTGTCGAGAAGTCCGGCAGCAATAAGTCCGGCAGGATGAGCCATATCAAACATAAAGATAGCACCAACTTCGTCTGCGATTTTGCGGATGCGCGCATAGTCCCATTCTCGTGAATATGCACTTGCGCCACCCACAATCAACTTTGGATGTTCACGGTGTGCCACCTCTTCCATCATATCATAATCGATGAGATTGGTATCTTTTGTGACATTATATTCTAATGGCTGGAACACAAGCCCCGAGAAGTTCACATGCGAGCCATGAGAGAGGTGACCTCCATGAGCCAGATTCAATCCCATAAACTTGTCGCCCGGTTTCATCACAGCCATAAACACTGCCATATTAGCCTGCGCACCAGAGTGAGGTTGAACATTTGCCCATTCTGCGCCAAAGAGTTTCTTCAGTCTCTCGATTGCTATTGTTTCTGACTCATCCACCACTTGACAGCCGCCATAGTAGCGATGTCCGGGATAACCCTCGGCATATTTATTTGTCAAGCAAGAACCCATAGCCTGCATCACTTCATCGCTGACGAAGTTTTCGCTCGCAATAAGCTCGATGCCTTTTTTTTGGCGTTGATGTTCACGTTCAATAATGTCGAAAATTAATTTGTCTCTCTCCATCGTTGTTTTTTCTTCTTATTGTAGATTAATATTATGTTATTTCTTTTTCTTTACCGACCATCCGAATTTGCCGATAGCCTCTCCAATCTTGAAATATTGCCCATGGCAATAAGCTATTAGATTGGCGCGCTTCATATCAAATGCTCCAGTCTCGGGGTCGATATATTTGTCGTCGGCAATCACATTCAGCACATCGGCAATAAACATATCGTGAGTGCCAAGATGCATTATCTCCCTCACCCGGCATTCTATGCTTATAGGAGACTCTTCTATATAGGGCGAAGCCACTTTTATTCCTTTCACCGGCGTGATGTGCATCTCCTCGAATTTATTGTAATCACGTCCAGAACGCACTCCACACCAGTCGGTGGCACGAGCCAAATCCTCTGTCGTGAGGTTAAGCGTGAACTCCATATTGCGCTTTATGATGTCATAGCTGTGACGCTCCGGGCGAATCGACACATAGCACATTGCCGGATCGGAACATATAGTTCCCACCCAACTTGCCGTGAACACATTATATTCGGCGGCATCGGCTCCGCAGCTCACCATTATGGCTGGCAACGGATATATCATTGTCCCCGGTCTCCAATTCTGCTTCATCGTGTTCTGCTATTATATGTACGCACGACTTAGATTATCTCAAGCTCGTCATTATGGAACGAGCGTTCACAATACACGCATTTCAGCACGCCATTCTCGCGATCCACAACGTGGAAATGAGTAGCCATAGGCTCATTGTTGGTGATGCACTTAGGATTGCCGCACTTTGCTATACCCACTATATCGTCGGGCAATGTGACAGTGTGCTTATCCACCACTTCATATCCGCGAATTATGTTGATTTTAGCATTAGGCGCTATAAGCGCTATGCGGTTCAATGTCTCCTCAGGAAAATACACGTCAGCCACCTTAATGATGCCCTTCTTTCCACATTTCTTGCTGTCGAGGTTAAACCCTATTGTCACGCTGCTTGCCAAATTTTTGATTCCAAGCAGATTCACCACCTTAAAAAGTGATTGCGTGGGGATATGGTCGATTACTGTTCCGTTCTCAAGAGCGGCTACTGCCAGCTCCTCCTTCTTTATCTTGTTCATACTGAAATATCCTTTTCAAAAATTACAAATTTTCATCTCACCTTTATGCCCAGCACCTTGCAGATGATTGCCTGTCGTGCATAAAGTCCGTTTTGAGCCTGCTGGAAGTAGTACGCTTTAGGATTCTGGTCCACATCGTATGCTATTTCATTCACACGAGGCAGCGGATGAAGTATGCGCAGATTCTCCTTGCTGCCTTCGAGCATGGAGTTGCGCAAAGTGTATAAGTTCTTCACTCGCTCATATTCCATAAGGTCGGTGAAGCGCTCGCGCTGCACGCGGGTCATATACAGGATATCGCTTTCATTTATGACATTCTCCGAGAATTCAGTATATTCGTGATACTCGATTCCATGTTTTTCGCAGAAAAGCTTATATTCCACAGGCATCTGCAATTCTTTACATGCCACAAAATTGAATTTAGGCTTGAAATAATACATCGCCATAAGCAATGAGTGCACCGTTCTTCCATATTTCAAGTCGCCCACCATAGTAATCGTCAGGTCGGTCAATTTCCCTTGCGTTTTATATATAGAATACAGGTCGAGCATCGTCTGCGACGGATGCTGGTTGGCTCCATCGCCAGCATTTATGATCGGCACAGGAGAAAATTCGCTTGCATAGCGTGCAGCTCCCTCAAGATAGTGGCGCATCACAATCAAGTCGGCATAGTTGCTCACCATCATAATTGTGTCGTGCAGCGTCTCGCCCTTCGACGAACTTGTGGTATTGGCATCCGAGAAACCAATTACACGACCGCCAAGACGATTGATGGCTGTCTCAAAACTTAAGCGCGTACGGGTTGAAGGCTCAAAAAAGAGTGTTGCAATCACCTTGCCCGCAAGTATGTTCTGATTAGGGTTCTGCTCGAAATACCGCGCATCTTCCAATAAGGATAGAATCTCGTCCTTCGAGTAGTCGGAAATCGAAACCAAACTGTTATTCTTCATTTTACTAATTCTTCTTTATGTATCGTAAAAAATATACTGTCGATGTCTCACACAACGCATCATGATACAAAAAAAGCCAATCGCCACATCCGACAATTGACCTCACTGCGACACATTAATAGCCACACATTCATCGCTCACCTTAGTTATTCGGGTATGAACGCTACAATGCCGAGTTATATGTGACTTTCGCAATCTCATAATACTTTGGCAAAGTTACGCAATTTTTTCAAATTCTCGCAACCATTGCATCCATATTCTGAAAATATTTTCCAGAGTTCTCGCAGAACTCAAATAAAGGAAAAAGACACTCAGCAAAATATCTTGCCAAGTGTCTACGTCTGTGGGCGTTGACGGATTCGAACCGCCGACCCTCTGCTTGTAAGGCAGATGCTCTGAACCAGCTGAGCTAAACGCCCTCATTTCTGAATTGCGATGCAAAGGTAGCAACTTTTCCTGAACCCCGCAAGTTTTTTGGCAAAAAACTTAAAAATATTTTTCAAAAAATTCACGAATAGCCCAAAATTTCAAATTTTCCTATATCTATTCATTCCGACTCTCCAATATTTTAAGTTTTGTCCGATTTTTACATCCTCGACTTTTTAAAATAGCACTATCTTTGCATAACATAAGCTGCACCTCAGCAAAAATATTCATGTAAACTTGATATGTTTTGCATTCGGTTTGCACTATCTTTGCAGTAGAAAGGCTGCATCTCTGCATAATATTCAAGCAAACTTGATATTCTGCTTTAGATTTGCACAACCTTAGCGACAACATTGAATAATTCATGAAAAAAATGACAGACAATTTCAAAATAAGGCATGAACAACGAGCAGAACAGCACAACGTCGAGAATCTAATAAGAGAATCGTTTTGGAACGTATATCGCCCGGGATGCTTGGAGCATTATGTGATGCATTGCCTCCGCAACGACAAAGCATTCATTCCCGAACTGAACTTTGTGATGACAATCAGCGAAGGCAATCAAGAGTTGCTTATCGGACAAATAATGTGTATGAGAGCCGAAATCCATACCGACGATTGCCTCATTCTGCCAATCATGACATTTGGACCAATCAGCATCCACCCCAACTACAAGCGTCAGGGGTATGGAAAAGCATTGCTCGACTTCACTTTGCAACAAGCCTCCGATATGGGATTTGGAGCCGTATGTATAGAAGGCAATATCGACTTCTACGAAAAGTGCGGGTTTTCCTACGCTTCAGACTTCGGCATTCGCTATCATAATTTGCCAGCCGGCGAAGATGCCACATTCTTTCTTTGCAAAGAACTGAAACATGGCTATCTCGACGGTATCACAGGCGAATATGCTCCGCCACAAGGCTATTTTATTGATGAAGTTGAATGTGAGACGTTCGATAAACAATTTCCGCATAAAGAGAAACTTCGGTTACCCGGACAATTATGGTAACGCGCACACTCTTACACACAATTAATTTTTCATGGTTGAATTTGCCTCTCGCCTTCCAGATTCGCGCTTGCGTCCTTTTATAAAAATGTATTTTTGGGGACGCGATCCAAAACCGCCTTTGGCTCAACGTGTTGTGCCTAATGGCGAGATGGGGCTGTTGTTCTATCGCGGCAACAGGGTCAGTCTTGATGGCGATAAGAGCGTACAAAGCTGCATAAAGGGGCAGTCGATGCGCTATCATGACATTATATCTATGGGCGGCATAGAGATTGTAGGCACACATTTCACTGTATTGGGTGCAAGTATGTTCTTCAAAGCACCTTTAATCGAGCATTTTGAGGCAGCCACCGAATTGGACGATTTAAGGGATGGCGAACTTATGGAACTGGAAGAGCGTGTCATGCTTGCCAACGACCACACCGAATGCTGGAAAGAGATGGAGCGGTTCTTCCTCCACAGGCTGTCGAATATCACTGAAACCAAACTGCTCAATCTCCGCCGTCTGCATCGCGCCATATTGTATGGACAACACCATATAGCTACAGCACGCATCGGTGATATTGCTTCTGAGGCGTGTCTAAGCCAACGACACTTCGGAAGAATGTTTGCAAATCTGGTAGGATTGTCGCCTAAGGACTATATCAGGCTCTTACGCTACCGCAACACGCTGCTCGACCTGAAGCGAAACAGCGACATCCTGTCCATGGAAGAAATAGCATGGAGAAACGGCTACTACGACTATTCGCACCTATCCTATGATTTCAGAAAGATTTCGGGATATTCGCCGAAACAGCTTTTGAAGGTGTCGGCAAGTGAAAACGATACCGTGGGATGGAGAATATAATTTTTCAACAACATATAATTTAAATTCGACAAATGGAAATTACATCAAGGATTGAAACGAGGAAAGCTGTCAAGGCAATAAGTGTGCGCTTGACCGGAGACTATCAAAAGCTCAACTATATGGACGCTTGGAATAAATTAGGCGAATATTGCATCGCAAATCGCATAAATTACAATTGTCCTGATGCAGAATATATCAATATTTATCATGACAACCCAGCCACTACTCCCGCCGACGAATGCAGAACCGATGTCTGCATAGCCGCACCAATAATTGAGCAGATGGAGTCCACAGCCGATGTTCACACAATCACAATATATGGAGGTCGATATCTTGTGTATCGTTATCAAGGGCCATACGATAAACTTGGCGAAGTTAATGCCATAGTCTATGGAGAATTGCTGCCAAACTCAGGAGAAAAAGTTAGAATCGGTGATGGCGTAATTGAGCATTGCAATATGTTTGAACGTTATCTCAACGATCCCGAAAGCACAGCACCAGAAAATCTGCTAACCGAAATTTGGATTCCTATAGAATAATTCCACATAATGAGTAATTGCGTTTGGGCTAATTTTACACACATATCTGAAAACGAAGCGCGAGTTCGGAACATTTCCAAACTCGCGCTAAATATTTCATCATAGCACAAATCTGTTATTTGGATTTGTGCAGAATTTCTCTATTAATTAATTCAATCCGAGCAACTCAATCATCTTGTCCATTGCAGCCGCCAGCCCATCCGGATTCTTGCCGCCAGCTTGTGCGAAATGCGGCTGACCGCCACCACCGCCCTGAATCAACTTGGCAGCTTCACGCACAACCTTAGATGCATTCAAGCCATCTTTCGTGAGGTTTTCCGAAATCATCACAGTCAGCATCGGCTTGCCATTTTCTTGAGTTGCAGCGAGGAATATGGTATCCTCCTTGCACTCAGCCTTGATGGCAAATGCCACTCCTTTCACCACCTC
Organism: uncultured Muribaculaceae bacterium; assembly: GCA_964459845.1. Classification (GTDB taxonomy): domain Bacteria; phylum Bacteroidota; class Bacteroidia; order Bacteroidales; family Muribaculaceae; genus CALZFJ01. Next base: position 18,141 of record CAYWOC010000003.1, read on the forward strand.
AGCTATGCGTATGCCACGGCAAGTCACAAGTGTTATGCCATTCTTGTTCTCAGCCTTGGCAACAAGCTCTTTTTTCAAGTTCTTGATGCGCTCCTGCAAGAACTCATCTGCCTGCTTGCGAAGGTCGGCATTCTCAGCGATAGACTTCTGCAATGCATTGATGACATTCGGAGTATTGTTGAGCAAGCCGCTGATTTTCTTTATCGTATCCTCAAAATCATAAATCGTTTTTTCAACCTGTGAGCCTGTTATTGCTTCTATACGGCGAATGCCCGCAGCGATACTGCTCTCCGACATAATCTTAATCATACCGATATTACCGGTATTCTTGACATGCGTACCGCCACATAGTTCCACAGAGTCGCCATATTTGATTACACGAACTTCATCACCATATTTCTCGCCAAACAATGCCATAGCACCAAGAGCCTTAGCCTCAGCTATTGGCATATTGCGATATTCACAACGCTCTATCGCCTCACGAACTTTAGCATTGGCAAGATGCTCCACTTTGCGTATTTCCTCTTCGGTCATCTTTTGGAAGTGCGAGAAGTCGAAACGCAAAATATCTGGGCTGACAAATGAGCCTTTCTGCTCTACATGTGTACCAAGCACCTCGCGAAGCGCTTCATGCAGCAAGTGCGTGGCTGTGTGATTGCAACTTGTGGCTTGACGCGCCTCGGCATCTATCACAGCGTGAACCGGCTCGGTGACATCCTTTGGCAGACGCTTTGCGATATGAACAGGCAAATTATTCTCACGCTTGGTGTCGATAATCTCAACAATGTCGTCACCGCAAATAAGCTTTCCTTTATCACCTACCTGACCTCCCATTTCGGCATAGAAAGGTGTGCGAGAAAGCACTATCTGATAAAATTCATAATTTTTCTGTTTAACTTTACGGTAGCGCAAAATTTCAGCATCCACTTCGTTCAAGTCATAACCCACAAACTCTGTTTCACCCTCTTTAAGCTCCACCCAATCAGTAGTCTCCACTGCTGCCGCATTGCGTGCGCGCTCTTTCTGCTTCTGCATCTCAGCATTGAAGCCATCTACATCAACCGTCATTCCATTTTCTTTCAAGATAAGCTCCGTAAGGTCGAGAGGGAATCCGTATGTATCGTAAAGCGTAAATGCATCTTTGCCGGCAATTTCAGTCTTGCCTTCGGTTTTTGCATCAGCCATAACCTTGTCGATAAGTTTCATGCCTGTCTCAAGTGTACGCAAGAATGCCTCTTCCTCCTCTTTGATAACACGCTTGATAAGTTCACTCTGAGCCACAAGTTCTGGATAAGCCTCGCCCATCGACTCGATAAGAGTATCAATCAGCTTGTACAAGAAAGCACTCTTGAGGTTAAGGAATGTGTATCCATAACGCACGGCACGGCGCAGGATTCGGCGAATCACATATCCAGCCTTAGCATTCGACGGGAGCTGTGAGTCGGCTATGGAGAATGCTATTGTGCGCACATGGTCGGCAATCACACGCATTGCAATGTCGCACTGCTTGTCGTCGCCATATTTGTGACCCGAAATCTCACCCACCTTCTTGATCAGTGGCTGGAACACATCTGTATCATAGTTGGATTGCTTGCCTTGCAAAGCCATACACAAGCGTTCAAATCCCATACCTGTATCTATCACTCGTGCTGGTAGCGGTTCAAGCGAGCCGTCGGCCTTGCGGTTATACTGCATGAACACAAGATTCCAGATTTCGATAACTTGCGGATGACTTGCGTTCACGAGGTCGCGACCAGGCACTTTTGCACGTTCCGCATCATCACGCAGGTCGATATGAATTTCAGAACATGGGCCGCATGGACCTGTATCCCCCATTTCCCAAAAGTTGTCGTGGCGGTTGCCATTTATGATATGGTCTTTTGGAAGATGCTGCTCCCAATAGCTGGCAGCCTCATTGTCGCGTTCCAAGCCTTCGGGTTCATATCCTTCAAAAACGGTAGCATACAGATGCTCAGGATTGAGTTTCAACACATCTACAAGATATTCCCATGCCCAGTTGATGGCTTCCTTCTTGAAATAGTCGCCAAACGACCAGTTGCCAAGCATCTCAAACATGGTGTGGTGATATGTGTCAAGTCCCACTTCCTCAAGGTCGTTATGCTTACCGCTCACGCGCAAGCACTTCTGTGAATCCGCCGCTCGTTTGAACTTTGGCGCGACATTGCCAAGGATAATATCCTTGAATTGATTCATACCTGCATTCGTGAACATCAGTGTAGGGTCATCCTTTATGACCATAGGTGCAGAAGGCACAATCGTGTGTCCCTTGCTGCGGAAAAAATCTTTAAATGATTCTCTTACTTCTTTTGCTGTAAGCATAATTTTAAATATATAGTTTCTTGTTAGCTATTATTTATCAATCTTTTTGTGGAGTTTTTCAGTCTTTGCCGAACTTTTCTCCAGAAATAATTTACAAAAGTAGTTTATAAATATTATTTTTGCAAACGTAAAGGGTTATATAAAAACCATCAATATAAAAAAACGATGCCTAAGCGCGACAGTCTTGACAAGAAATATTACCGAATACGCGAAGTTGCGGATATTTTGAATATCCCCGCATCCACTTTGCGCTTTTGGGAAAACCAGTTCACAATAATAAATCCAAAACGCACCGACACCAACCGCCGGCTATATACGCCAAGCGACATCGAGACTATTCGGCTCGTGTATTATCTCGTGAAAGAGAAAGGCATGAAGCTCGAAGCCGCGCAAGCCGAAATACGGCGCAACCGCTCCAATGTGTCGAAGCGCATTGAGGTAATCGACCGTCTGCGTACCATACGTGCCGAAATTATAAGAATGAAAAGCGAAATCGACAAAATACGCCTATAATCCATATTCTGCCGTCTAAAGGAATTTGTGCAAAAGAATCTATGCGCCACCACAGCGTTTCACCACATCAGCTATCGCCTGTGTCAATTTAGCCGGAAGCAGATATGCCACCCAAAATGCCAATCGGAATTTTAGCGGCATATACTCGTAGTGCAGTATTCCACGATTGGTTTCAGGAAATGTGTTTTTCCACAGCCTCACGTCCACATTATGTCCTCGCAGCAACTTTATCTTTGCCGAAAATTTAAGATGGCTCAGAAATTCTGCGTATGCTTCAGAATATCCATTGTCGGAAAACCATGTGTCAAGGAATTTTGCACATGCGAGCTGGTCTTTCAGCCTCACTTCCTGACGTTGCTCCGTGAGCGACATACCGTCATTGGCATGGCGATAATGATAATAAGGTGTTTCAAGCCTCGTCACTACAGCAGCTTTCACATAAGCTCTTGCCGTTATCGCCACATCCTCCCAGCAGTTCACATCCGTATAGTCTATAAGATTATTCTTTTTCAAGAATGTGGTGCGAAACATCTTGTTCCATACAGCCAGATACAGAGTGTTGATTGGAATAGCATTAAGGTCTATACCACTGCCCTTAGGCATTTTCACAACGTTCTCACCATCGGGATATTTGTCAAAATAGGAAGTCACCACAATATCGCTTCCAGCAGTCATCGCCGCAGCCAGCATATCTTGAGCCATATTTGGTTCCACATAGTCATCTGCGTCGCATGAAATGAGGTATTCTCCTCGTGCCTCCTTAATGCCTTCGGTGCGCGTTGCCGACAGTCCGCAATTTATGTCATGAACTATTATTCGTGCGTCACGCCCACGAGAGCTGCGTTCAAGCATGCCTCGCAGCGATGCAAGTGTACCATCGCATGAGCAATCGTCGACAAATATATATTCTATGTTTCGGTAAGTCTGAGCCAGCAACGACTCCACACATTCCTCCACATAACGCTCAACATTATACATTGGGACTACTATCGACAGCAGCGGCTCACGGTTTTTCATATTTCGGAAACTTATTTTTCAGAATATATAGCCTATACCTATCGACAAGCCAAACGATGTTGCGTCCTTAACAAGCGAATACTTACCCTCCACCATGAACTTCAGTGCAGGAGTTACCTTTATGTCATAACCGCAACCCACATTTAATCCGAAGCGGTTGATATTGTCGTTGTCGTCACCTTGATTGCTGTATTTCCAGCTCTGATATGTTATTCCGGCAAGCGGATAGAAGGTCATATTGGGCTGCACAGGTATCAAGAAGTGGGCATTTCCGTTGATATGGAATGCGCTGAGATTATTTTTCTTGAACAGCGTCTGCACATCAGGCGATAGTCGCAGCCATGGGTTGCACTGGTATTGCAAATATATGCCGGCAAGTCCCGATGAGGTCTTGCTGTTATAACCCGCCAAAATTCCGACCGATGTCTCTCCGGGCTTTGCGACAGCCGTTGTGGGCAGCATAGCCAATAATGCCAATGATATTATAGCGAATAGTTTTCTCATTTTTTATTACTATGTGTTTTTATTATATCTGCAAAGATAACAAACTGCATCAAATATCAAAAGCGATAAAAGAGTTTTTCATCTTTGTTCACCAAATTTGATATAAGCACAATATTTCGAATCACGATATGCTGGCACAAGCGGCATCACTCCAGCCTCTATTCCATGACAAGAAGCGGCAACCTTAATGGGATTGGTTTCAACCATAGCCTGCATATATTCTGCCACGCCTCCTTGTTTAATATATTCCACATGGAAATGCCCCACTGTGCCTTCGGCTGCATAAGCATTGCCAAGCGACACTGCCACATGCCCCATAGTACGCCGCAAGTTGATTTCCACACAAGGATTAAGCATCACACGTCCATCGTCACCACGATACAGCAGCATATCCACTCCTATGCAGCCATCTTCATATCCAGTTTTTTCTGCTACATGATGCTGCATGAAATCTTTTATACTATTAAGCACTTCGTCGAGAAGCCGCTCGTCACCAAGTCTGCCAACTATCATCTGTCTGAGGCTCTCACTTCTCGCCACAACACCAACATCAAACGAGTTATGCGCATCATTGTGGAAAACCGAATAACCAAAAAACGACACCACTCCGTCTTTGACCATATACTCCAGCGCAAAATCCATCACTTTATCGAAAGCCGCCTCACACATGACAGAACCTTGACGGTTTATTATACCTTGCGTCCATGTAATAAAGTTGCGCGACTCTGGCTCAAGCACCCGATATACTCCCCTACCGCTGCTCGACCATGGAGCTTTTATGAAGCACTTGGGGTGCATCTGTTCAAACTCCTGGACTTCAGCCACAGTGCGAGCTTCAACAGGCGACACCGGAAAAGGATAATCTATGCTTCTCCTCAGCCATTCGAGCAACTTTATGGAGATGGCTCTATGCGAGCATTCCCTATATCGCATTATTCGCTCACGCGATGGCAGATAACAATCTTTTGCTCCTCCATTTATTAGCCGCTGCCTTAAATCGAGATTCCACCCCCATGGGAGAAATCTTCTCACTGTTCTGTTCTGCAACTGACTAATCTCCAAGCATTCCAATTCCGTCCCAATCCACCTTGCGGCATATTCTTTGAGCCACATATTATCTTCCGCCCTATTCTGCGACAATATGGCAGCATCATTATTGTCATGAAACCACGCTGGCAGCATCTGTAAGTCGCGTCGCAACTGCCGCGCATGTGGTGGTGCAGTATAGCCCTCTATTCCGTAAGCCAAAGCAAGGTCACTGTCGGGATTAAATATCAATAATTTCTCGTTCATAGATACAAATTTAATCTATTCAAAAATTTTTCCGAAAAAAAACGCTATTTTAGTGCAACAATTTTTCAATTTCTGCATCTTAAGAGTAGAAAGACAAAGACAAGAAATGGATTCAAAAGATTTCAAAGAGAGATTTATGGCATTCTACCCGAAGCTTTACCGCATCGCCTACCGCATAGTAGATGACGCTGCCGAAGCAGAAGATGTAGTGCAAGAGGTATATGCCAAGCTCTGGCACGACCGCAATTCCCTCTATGATGTCAAGAATCCTGAGGCATATTGCACCACAGTCTTGAAAAATGCCGCATTGCAACATATACGCAACAGGCATAACACTGACTTTCTCAGCATCGACGATGGCTTCGAGCGAGTGACCGATGAGACATATCAGCCTGCCGAAACCTTGGAAAGTAGAGAAAAACTTAACGATGTGATTAAGATAATGGAGCATTTGCCGCCTCAGCAGCGCGAAGTACTTAGGCTTAGGGCTATATCTGGACTGTCGATGCAAGACATTGAAAAGGCCACAGGTCTATCCGACTCAAACATACGCTCACTCTTGTCGAGGGCGAGAAAACGATTAAAAGATACTTATAACAAGCTAACAAAATGAACGAAATGAACACGGACAAAATTGATGCTCTTCTTGAGAAGTTCTACGATGGCTCTGCCACCGACGATGAGGAACGGGCGCTTGCCGCATATTTCCGTTCTGAAAAGAATATTCCAAGTCGCTATGCTGCCGACCGTGATATAGTTCTCGGACTTAATAGCGGCTTTAATGATGCCGACATCCCTTTACCCAAAGGCTTAGGTTCTCGCCTCAATGACATGATTGACAAACTTGCCGACGACGAAGTGGCTGAAGTGCCAGCAAGCAAAGTTATTCACAAGATAAACTGGAAAGCAGCCGCAAGCATCGCAGCTTGTGCCGCCATCGCCATAGGTACATTCTTCACATTTATCGACCTTGATGGCACAAGAGTATCGGGCATTGAGCCTGAAATCACTGTTCAAAATTCGGAAAGGGCATCAATCGACACTATAAGGCACAATGTGGAAACATCTGCCACAACTGCCAGCAGAGAAATGCAGCATCCAGCCGGCAGTGCAACGGCAATAGCCACAACAGCCAAGGCAAAATCGCATAAGAGGCTCTTCCATCGCACAAAAAGAGCTATAAGCAATGTCGATGAAGCCACTGCTCAGCAGCGCATCGACGACATAAAAGAGCCAGCTTCGCCCGATGAGGCTGTGCTTATAGCCGAAGCCGCATTCCAAAAACTTGCAATGCGCTTGGAGCGTTCAGCCATCAAGCTCGACATTGCGGAATCAAAGATTGACATGATTCCCGAAACAATAGAATTCACAAAATATTAATCAACTGAATACAGTAATAACAAACTACTATTATGAAACGTTTTTTTCTTTCAGCAATTATTGCTATTGTCGCATTTATGACAAGTGCGACAGCATTAGCCGATAGCTTCGACGAAGCCATCAGCAGCATTTCATCAATCAAAAACACAGAAGTAACCACACTGGCTAAACCTATGCTGAACTCGATGAGGATGCCATTCTCTGTGGCATACAATATGGAGGCCATTAAGCGAAACATGACCACGATGACTATAGTCAATTCAGAGAAAAACCTCTCTAAAATCAGACAGACCATCAAGGATGCATCAAGAAAAGCATGCTACACCGTTATGCTCCATCAGAAAGACGAAGACGGCGAATCCACGACCATACTTGCACGCACAGCTAAAAATGGTTCATATTCACGCTTAGCCTTCATTATGGATGAAGAGGATGAAATCACATTTGCCATAATTGACGGCTCTTTCACCGAAGCCGATCTAAAATCCATGTTCAGCAAGAGACGCTCGGGCAATTCTCTCTCAATATCTGTACCACAAACAACCATAGACATCAAAGCCGATACCCTGGGGATGTCGCCAGAAATGAAGCAGCAATATCTAAATCAGTTGCAGCAAGGTTTAGAAAATTACCAAAAAGGTATGGAACAATACAAAAAAGGTATGGAGCAGTATCAAAAAGCTATGGAACAATATCGGATAAGGATAAAAAGTGCCACAAAAAGCAACGATTTTGAAAAAATCCGCCAACAGCTTAAAGATGCCGGATTCAACCTTCCAGATACGTTTGATAAAGCTACTTTCGACATAGAAACCTACCCAGCCACCATACAATATCACAACAAAGGCGAAGGGAAGAAAACCATCATTATCGACAAGGACGGCAAAATTACCATAAACGGCAAAGTTCTAACTCCAAAAACTGAGAAAAATTCACATTAGCATCCAAGCAGCATGCATTATATAGTGCCGTTTATTGAATAAATCTGTCGTTAAGATTTGGCGACAGATTCTTCCAACAGACCTAATACAAACCATTTACTAAATTTTTATATGAAAACTCGCAAAACATTAATTTGCCTGTTTACCATATTAGCGGCTGGAATCCATCAAGCCTATGGCAAACAGGTAAAGGTGGAGTTGTCGACCAATGGCGAAAATAGCGTGCCAACCAAAGTCACACTATTCCAAGATTCTGCGGTAGTGGCAAGCCAGTCGTTTCACAGCCTCAAATTTGCCCTACCAGATGTGGCTTTCAACAAATTGCGACTTGACGCACAAAACTACAAAAGTGTGACATTGCACCACAATTCCACAGACTCACTACTCCGCATAAGCCTTAACCGTGACACTACATTGCGCTTGAATGAAGTGGTTGTAACAGCTACAACCACTGTGAAGACAGACGGATTGAACACCAAATTCATAAATGTGTCTAACGGCTATTTGGGCAAATTTCACTCCGGTATGGAGACTCTTGAATGGACTCCCGGACTTATGAAAATCAACGGCATCATTTCCATTCCAGGGCGCGGCACTCCTCTCATATACATAGATAACAAGCGCATCTCCTCGCAAAAGGAGCTGAACAGCATATTGTCGGAGGACATATCGTCAATAGAGATTATACGCGAGCCTGGAGGTGAGTATCCTCCTGGAACGACATCTGTCATCCGAATTAAAATGAAAAAACATCTGCAAGACTTCGTCACGTTGTCGCCACGAGTAAGCTACACGCAGCACAGCCACAATTCCGGATTTACTACATCTTTGAATTCCGATTTCAAATTCAACAAATTTTCTGGCACGCTCTCGGCTGACTACAGCCATGGAGGGAGTCGTCCTTCAAGCACATCGAACACTGTCATATTCGACTCCGACACTAAGATGCCTAAGGAAGAATACAACTCGGCAACATACAATAAGTATCGCAGTAATGATGTGCAAATTTTTGCCGGCATAAGCTTCGACATCAATTCCAAGTCGAGATTGCAGGCTCAGTATTCAGGCGTTTTTAATCACGGCAAAACCCGCACCAAGACACAACTCGAAACACTGCCCCCCAACCATGCGCTCCAATCCTACACCGAGCGCATACACTTAACCAATCATTTCCACAACGCAGGACTGGGATATTATCTTGAGACAGAAAAGACTTCTTTTTCAATCCGCGCCTCCTACAACGACATTGAACGAGACAACGACAACTACATCTTCAATGCCGCATCATCCGATAATCCTGCCATAATATCCAACCCCGCCCGCTACAAGGCTTGGCTCTCATACGCCGAACTAACACAAGAGCTTGGTAATGGCACTCTGACAGCCGGGTACACTGCTACGCATTCCTCAAATGCCAACAATTATATCTCCGACAATGTTGGCAAAATTGTAGATGCTACCAATATTGTGTTTTCTGGATATATGTCATATTCCCATAATATCAAAAAGGTGAATTTACGTGGGGGATTGGCATACACCTATGATTATCTTAAGTGCAGTCAGACCGACATTGAGCCGTTCAGCAAACGCTACAACATGGTTAATCCATCGGCTTCCATTAAGTGGAACATAAAAGACAAGAGCTTGACACTTAGTTATTCGCGCACAGGATACGCTCCTCAATATTATGAACTTAATCCGAATGTTGAATTTATCGACTCACTGAATTACTACGTCGGGAATCTGAATTTGGACTATTCTAAAAGCAATTATCTGACACTCAGTTTCGGCTCATGGAAAGATTTCACATCGTCTCTTGAATACGCATGGAACAACAACTCAGTTGTTGACAGCTACGCACAATACGAAACGAAGCAAAATGCTATTCTCACACGACCTCTTAACGGAGGACATTTTAAGAAAGTTGATTTCGACATCACTTATAATTTATGGCAACGCAAATTTAATGTCTATGCCTCATCAATCTTCTCATTCTCAAAAAATAAGTATCCTGTTTTTAGCAGTACGGATACAAAAAAACAATTTTCATGGATGCTTATGCTGAATGCAAGATATACAATAGCAGGGAAATATAACATCTTCACCAACAGTTGGTACAAAACACCCTACCAATATGGCAATATGCACATCGGACATACTTTAGGAGTGAATTTGGGCGCATCCTCATCATTCTTAAAAGGCAAACTGAAAGTGTCTTTAACGTGCTACGACATATTCAATAATACAGTGAGTCCATCAAGCTCACGAATATTCTCTAACAACGTGATGCGCTACTCTAAATTCAATTACGACGGAAGATGCGTAACTCTGTCCATCTCCTATACATTCAACAAAGTGAAAACAACATTCGAGCGCGATGACAGCTACGACAACTATACACGTCGTACCGAAAGCCGGTAATAGCACTCATTTTTTCGCAAGCATAAATACCTATACAACAAACACATATGTCCGCCAAGGGCTTATACATCAAAAAAGTCAGATTTTTTTTTGGCATTTAAGTCCTTATTTTTCAAAAATTATTTGTAACTTTGCAATCGCAAACGCAAAAGAATGGCTCATTAGCTCAACTGAATAGAGCATCTGACTACGGATCAGAAGGTTACAGGTTTGAATCCTGTATGAGTCACACTCATAGTAAAAAGCAGTAATCACTTTGGTTGCTGCTTTTTTGATTTAAAAACTTTTTATCACACTTATGTTATGATTGACATCTGTTGCATAGGGCATATCACCCTTGACAAAATTATAACTCCCACCCGCACCGCTTATCTCAACGGCGGAACTTCCTACTATTTTGCACATGGCATAAACAAGCTGCCACACGATGTCAGTTTCAAGCTGGTGACATCACTTGCTGAAAGTGAAATGGGCGCAGTTAAGGAAATGCGCAAACAAAACATAGATGTAGATGTCGTTCCAAGCAGGAAAACAGTCTATTTTGAAAACAAATATGGCGAGAACATGAACAACCGCACTCAGCGAGTGCTTGCTAAAGCCGATGCTTTCTCTGTCAAAAGCCTCGATGGAGTACGCGCTAAGTTCATCCACCTCGGCAGTCTGCTTGCCGACGACTTCTCTACCGATGTAATAAAGTATCTGTCAGACAAAGGCACCCTATCGGTCGATGCGCAAGGATTTTTGCGATATGTGGATGGCGTGAATGTGTATCCATGCAACTGGGAAGACAAAATTGAAGCACTGAAATATATCGACATTCTGAAAGTGAATGAACACGAGATAGAGTCGCTGACCGGATATGCCGACCTGCATCAAGCAGCCCGCAAGCTGTCGGAATGGGGAGTAAATGAAGTGCTTATGACACTGGGCAGTTATGGCTCAGTAATTTACGTCAACGGGAAATTCTACGAGATTCCAGCATATCGTCCCACTGCTCTCGTCGATGCCACAGGATGCGGTGACACCTATGCCACAGGCTACCTGTATATGCGCAGCAAGGGGGCATCTTATGAGGAAGCTGGCAAATTTGCTGCTGCAATGTCCACCATCAAGCTCCAGCAGACAGGTCCTTTCAACAAGACCATCGAAGATATTTACAAAGTTATAGCCGACAACAATCTCTTAGACTAAACATAAATCAAATTATGAGCCCAACTTTAGAAAAACTTTTCGGCTTCACATCCACGAAGCACAGTGTCAAAACCGAGGTGATGGCAGGAATCACCACTTTTCTTACAATGGCATATATTCTTGCCGTGAATCCGAGCATTTTCTCCAGCCTCGCATCAATGGGGATGGACACTAATGCCGTTTTCACTTCCACAGCACTCGCAGCCATAGTGGGAACTCTCGCCATGGCTTTATATGCAAAAAAACCTTTCGGACTTGCTCCCGGAATGGGCCTCAACGCATTTTTTGTGTTCACCGTTTGTCTCGGCATGGGATACACTTGGCAATTCGCCCTCACCGCAATTCTTATCGAGGGATTTATCTTTGTTGTCTTGACAATCACTCGCATTCGCACCCTTATCGTCGATGCCATTCCTGCCACAATAAAACGAGCCATAGGAGCTGGCATCGGACTGTTTATAGCTTTTATAGGTCTAAAAAATGCCGGCATTGTAATCGACAACTCGGCTACACTTGTTTCAATCGGCGATATGGCGCATGGCACTGCCCTTCTCGGAATGACAGGAATTTTAATCACATCTGTGATGATAATAAAGAAAGTACCCGGTTCTCTGCTTATCGGTATCCTTGTCACAGCCATCATTGGCATACCTATGGGCATCACCCATTTCAATGGAATAATCGACACTCCGCCATCGGTGGCACCTATATTCTGCAAGTTTGAGTGGCACAACATTTTCACCATAGATATGCTCATCGTAGTGTTCACATTCCTGTTCATTGATATGTTTGATACGATGGGAACACTTGTCGGAGTATGCACCAAAGCCGGAATGATGCGTGAAGATGGACGTATACCAGGATTAAACAAGGCTTTTATGGCTGACGCAATAGCCACAATGGCTGGCGCATGTTTGGGAGCAAGCACAACTACCACCTATGTCGAAAGCGCATCGGGAGTGGCACAAGGAGGTCGCACCGGGCTCACGGCATTCACAACAGCCGTTTGCTTTGCTGTTGCCCTATTCTTTGCCCCGATATTTCTTGCGATACCATCGGCAGCAACGACACCGGTACTCGTAATAGTAGGACTGTTCATGCTGTCGCCAATAAAGGACATAGACCTCAACAACTTTGCGGAATCAATACCGGCATTCATTACCATAATTATGATGCCGCTCACCTACAGCATATCCGACGGCATATTATGCGGCATAATCTCCTATGTAGCCATCAATATGCTGTGCCGGAACTGGAAGAAGCTGAACACCACACTATACATTCTCGCAGCCCTCTTCATGATGAAATACATCTGCCTATCAGCATAACCTTGCGGCATCGACTGATTGGCATTCAACTCATCTCCATCTCAATATCAAATCCAAACCGTTTGGTGTATGAGTTTACTGTGAACACTATTGAGAACAACAAGGCTGGCTCCAAGCGGAACCAGCCTTGTTTCTTACCAGCCAAAATTAAACATCAGGCTGCGGACATTAGAACTCTGCATTCTTCGGTGTGCGCGGGAAAGGTATCACATCTCGAATGTTTGTCATTCCTGTAACGAACAGCACAAGGCGTTCAAATCCAAGACCGAAACCAGAATGAGGCACTGTGCCGAAGCGGCGAGTGTCGAGATACCACCACATATCTTTCATAGGTATGTGAAGCTCCTCGATACGAGCCATAAGTTTATCATAATTCTCCTCACGCTCTGAACCGCCGATAATCTCACCGATATTAGGGAACAGCACGTCCATAGCACGCACCGTCTTACCGTCTTCGTTGAGCTTCATATAGAATGCCTTGATTTCCTTAGGATAATCAGTCAGAATAACAGGACGCTTGAAGTGTTCTTCCACAAGGAAGCGTTCATGCTCGCTCTGCAAATCGATGCCCCATGACACTGGGAACTCGAATTTCTTGCCCGACTCCATAAGTATCTTCACACCCTCGGTGTAAGGCAGACGAACAAAGTCATTCTCCACAACAAACTTCAAGCGATTGATAAGCTCCTTGTCATACATCTGGGCAAGGAATTCAATGTCATCCTTACAGTTGTCAAGAGCATAGTTGATACAATATTTTATGAATTCTTCTGCAAGATCCATATTGTCGGCAATATCGTTGAAAGCGACCTCAGGCTCTACCATCCAAAACTCAGCCAAGTGGCGTGGCGTATTGGAGTTTTCAGCGCGGAAAGTCGGGCCGAATGTGTAGATGCCGCCAAGCGCAGTAGCGCCAAGCTCACCCTCAAGCTGCCCAGACACTGTGAGACTTGTCTGCTTTCCAAAGAAGTCCTGTGAATAATCCACTTTGCCTTCCTCGGTGCGAGGGAGGTCGTTGAGGTCAAGTGTGGTTACTTGGAACATCGCACCTGCACCCTCACAGTCGCTCGCTGTGATAAGTGGAGTGTTCAAGTAGAAGAAGCCCTTCTCTTGGAAGAATTTATGAATGGCGAAAGCAAGTGCGCTACGCACACGAAGCACTGCACCAAACGTATTGGTGCGTGGACGCAGATGAGCCTTCTCGCGAAGGAACTCAAGTGTGTGTCCCTTCTTTTGCAACGGATACTGCTCAGGATCGGCCGTTCCGTAGATTTGGATAGTATCGGCTTGTATTTCTGATGACTGGCCTTTACCTTGCGATGCCACGAGCAAGCCTTCTACGCATAGGCTTGAGCCTGTTGTGATAGGTTTAAGCTCTTCATCCGAGAACTTCGACAAGTCGATGACAATCTGAATATTCTTAATCGTTGAGCCATCATTTAGCGCAACGAATTGCACATTCTTGTTACCGCGACGAGTTCTCACCCAACCCTTTACGCACACTTTTTGTCCGATTAGATTCGGGTCGAAGATATCAACGATTTTAGTTCTTTTTATTCCCATAATGAAATATCTCGTAAATTCACCGAAGGCTCAATAAATACTCCACCATACGGATATTCACAGAGCCTTCAGCGTGTTAATAATCAGTTATTTACTCAAATGAGCCTTGTTTTAAGAAGTTCACCTCTTCCTGCGTCAAGTATCTCCATTTTCCGCGCGACAAGTTTTTCTTTGTAAGCCCGGCGAAATATACACGGTCAAGTTTCACTACATGATAGCCAAGCGACTCAAATATGCGGCGAACCACACGGTTGCGGCCTGAGTGGATTTCAATTCCTGCCTGCTTGCGGTCGGTAGGCGAAACATAACTTACAGCATCGGCATGGATTGGTCCGTCATCAAGCTCGATTCCGTCGGCTATGCGCTGCATATCGTCTTCCGAAATTGGCTTGTCGGTCCACACTTGATAAATCTTCTTTTTCACATATTTAGGATGTGTCAGTTTCGAAGCAAGGTCGCCATCATTGGTCAATAGAAGCACTCCTGTGGTGTTGCGGTCAAGACGGCCAACTGGATAAATGCGTTCTGTGCATGCGCCCTTCACAAGATCCATCACAGTTGTGCGACCGTTTGGATCATCACTTGTAGTCACACAATCCTTTGGCTTGTTAAGAAGCACATAGCATTTGCTTTCGAGTGTAACCACTTTATCATTATATTCAACCACATCGTTGCGAGTAATCTTTGTTCCCAACTCCGTTACAGATTCTCCATTCACCTTTACCAAGCCCTTCTGGATTAATTCATCCGCTTCGCGACGAGAGCATACGCCAGCATTTGCCATATATTTGTTCAAACGAATTGGTTCGTTTGGATCCACCTCTGGCAATACATATTCTATGCGCTGAGGACGTGGAGTGAAGCGCATCTGTGGACGCGGTCCTTGTGGACGGTTATTATTTCGACGTTGTTGCTGGTTACGGTTGTTGTAGCCGCCTTGGCGATTATTGTTGTAGCCTCCCTGACGATTGTTGTTATAGCCTTGGCGATTGTTGTTATAGCCGCCCTGACGGTTGTTGTAGCCACCCTGACGATTGTTGTTGTAGCCACCTTGGCGATTGTTGTAGCCGCCATTATTATAGGTGTTGCCCTCTTGCTGCTCTTGGCTCTCATAGTTTCCTTGAGGCTGATTGTTGTAGCTGCGGCTGTAGCCCCCTTGACGGTTGTTGCCGTAGCCGCCCTGGCGGTTGTTGTAGCCACCCTGACGGTTGTTGCCGTAGCCGCCCTGGCGGTTGTTGTAGCCACCTTGACGGTTGTTGCCGTAGCCGCCTTGGCGGTTGTTGTAGCCACCCTGACGACCATATCCGCCTTGGCGATTACCATAATTTCTTTGATTGTAGTTTGATGAAGATGAGTAATCCATATCAGAGCCACCGTTATTGTTGTCCGATGCTCCCGACTGGCTATAGCTGCCCATCTCGTAGTGGCTGTCATTGTTTTCCACAATCTCGCCCTTGTTTTCTCCGATTCTTGGCCTTCTTGCCTTCTTCTCAACATTCTCGTCCATAACTTTAAAAAATAAAATTGTAAATAATAAATGTTTTGCCTCTCGGCTACCAAAATTAATTAATATATAAGGTTCTTAAAAACTCCAATTTAGTCCTTTATATTTATGCATAGATAGTGCGAATCTGGCTCACAACATCAAGTTCCCTTGGACACTGCATCGATGCGCAAATTATCTTGTGCAAATATACATAAAACTAATTTCACGATTGCAAGTTTTTCAAGGAAAAATTTCACAAAAGTGAAATTTTTCCCAAAATGCTATCAATAACCAGTATATGAGTGAGGTGTGATGGCTTTCAGCTCAGCCTTCACAGCATCGCTCACCTTCAAAGTATCAATAAATGCAGCTATGCTCTCAGCGTTCACCACACCATTGGTGCGCGTAAGTGCTTTCAGCGTCTCATATGGCTTCTCATACCCCTCACGACGGAGTATTGTCTGGATCGCCTCAGCCACCACGTTCCACATATTATCAAGATCTGCATTTATGGCTTCATCGTTAAGAATCAACTTGTTCAGTCCCTTCAATGTGCTGTGAAGCGCAATTAGCGTATGCCCCAATGGCACTCCCACATTTCGCAGCACAGTCGAGTCGGTCAAGTCGCGCTGCAAACGCGAAATAGGCAACTTCATAGCCAAGTGCGAGAATATGGCATTTGCTATGCCAAGATTGCCCTCCGAGTTCTCGAAGTCGATAGGATTCACCTTATGAGGCATCGCCGATGAGCCTACCTCACCAGCCTTAATCTTCTGCTTGAAATAATTCATCGATATATACTGCCATATATCTCTGTCAAGGTCAATCAATATGATGTTCACTCGCTTCAACGCATCAAACATTGCTCCGAGGTTGTCATAATTTGATATTTGTGTGGTCCATTGTTCACGCGCTATGCCAAGTTTCTCGGTCAGGAACTTGTTGGCGAAGTTGCGCCAATCAATGTGTGGGAATGCGATGAGATGCGCATTGAAGTTTCCTGTAGCGCCACCGAATTTTCCGCTCACCGGCACAGACTTGAGCATCTTGAGCTGTTCGGTCAAACGGTATGCAAACACTCGTATCTCTTTTCCAAGACGCGTTGGTGATGCAGGCTGGCCATGTGTCTTGGCGAGCATAGGGATATCCTGCCATTCATCGGCATATTTATTCAGCAAATCCACCACCTGCTGCACGAGCGGAAGATATGTCTCGTTGATAGAATCCTTCACAGCCATCGGTATAGATGTGTTGTTGATGTCTTGCGAGGTTAGACCGAAATGGATAAACTCCTTGTGAGCTTCAAGTCCGAGCTTGTCGAAATTCTCTTTAAGGAAGTATTCCACAGCTTTCACATCATGGTTGGTCACGCTCTCAATATCCTTGATGCGCTGGGCATCTTCGAGCGAAAATTCTTCATACAGACTCCTAAGTTTCGAGTAAACAGAACTGTCAATACCGCTCAACTGAGGAAGAGGAAGCTCGCACAATGCTATAAAATACTCCACTTCCACCTTTACGCGATAACGTATTAGCGCAAACTCCGAATAATAATTGTCGAGAGCCTCTGTCTTGCTCCTGTATCTGCCATCTATAGGCGACACAGCTGTCAATGGACATAAATTCATATCAGGTTATAATGTTTTATAAGTATAAATTCCGTATCAATTCTCCATATAAGAGTAAAAATATCGTATTCAATGCCAGCAATCATCGGTATCAAATACCCTTTATATATATGTTTTTATTCAACCGCAAAATTACAACACTTTCTTCACTTATGAACTATTTAATGCATTTTTTTCAAAAAAAATCTCCTAAAATTTTGTCCATTAAAAAAAATTGCCTACCTTTGCATCGCAATACAGAAATAAGGGCGTTTAGCTCAGCTGGTTCAGAGCATCTGCCTTACAAGCAGAGGGTCGGCGGTTCGAATCCGTCAACGCCCACAGACGGAGACACTTGACAATATTGTTGAGTGTCTTTTTTCGTTACGAGCATTCCGAGAACGCTGAAATCTCTGAATACTCCGCTTAGTTATATTTTTTTTAATTCATAAACTTAATTACATTCACAAAAATGAAGAAAGTTCTGCTCTTTTTAGCGTCGGTAATCGCTTTCTTTTCCGTCAGCGCGGCCACGCCTACTGTGATTTTCTCGGAAGACTTCACAGCATTCACCGAAGGCTCCGAGAACGAGCCTGCCACCACCGACATATCGTCGGGTTACACCAACAAGCTCTCAAGCACTCTTACCGGATGGTCGGGCAAGTATGTGTATGAGGCTGGCGGAATGTTGAAAATCGGCGACAGCGGTAAGCTGACCACTGCTCGCTACAACATGTCGGCAAACAGCGGCGTGGTGAAAATTTCGCTCCGTGTGCGCAGCTATAGCGAGGCTGGAATGATGCTTAAAATAAGCCTTGGATACAGCACAAGCAAGCAGATATACCTGTATGACAACGAATGGCATAATGTTGAATTCGTCACCGCTGGCGGATCTTCGATATCGTCTATCAGCATAGAACCAAGCTACACATTCAACGGAATGCTTATCGACAAATTTGAAGTGACCACAAGCGCCGACTACTTCCCTGCCCCCGACCCTTATCAGCCAAGCAGAGCCGACGGAAAATCGTTCACAGCTTCCTGGAAACGTGTGTCGGGCGCAACTTCTTATCTGCTCGACGTATATTCCAAGAAAGACAATGGCGACAAAGAGTATCTTCTCAAAGACGAGACTGTGACAACCACAACAAAATCCGTCACAGGACTTGACGAAACTAAAAAATACTTTTTCACAGTTCGCGCCACAAACGGGACAGCCATATCCGATTACAGCGACGAAATCGAAGTCGTAAAAGTAATTTCTGAAATTGCAACCCCAAAGGCTCTTAACGCAACCAACGTCACAGCCAACGGATTCACCGCAAATTGGAATACAGTGACAGACGCAAACAGCTATATAGTATCTGTCATCAAGCGTTCAAAGATAGCCACGGCAGGAGAGTATGAGATGGTTTCCGACGACTTCTCGGGCGTGAAAATAGGCACGCTATCCGATGTTGAGTTTGCCACAATATCCGGTTATCTCGACAGCTACACAAAAGTCCCCGGTTGGTCGGCTGAAAACCCTGCATTCGCAGCCGGATACATCGCACTTGCACCATTCGGCTCAAGCGCAGCGAGCATCACCTCGCCATATATCGACCTTTCAAGCGACAATGGTGCACTCAAGGCTACCATAAATATGGCTGAGATGAATTACGGCACAGACTATGAAGGCGGCATTGTCACCGTTTCTCTGCTCGACGAAGAGGGAAAAGCTCTTGAATCGCAAGAAGTGACCATGACCAAAGGTTTCAAAGATTATGTAATCAATTTCACCAAGGGCACTGACGTATCTGCTGTAAAAGTGAGCTACAACGGGTCTAAAAAGATTTTCATCGACTCATTCGCAATCAAGCAGAATCTGGCTGTAGGATACACGCTCAACACATTCGAGCAGAATATCGATGCAGAAAGTACCTCGGTAGATGTGAAAGTATCGGAGCCTCTTGTTGCCGACAAGACTTCTTATGCCTACGCCGTAACAGCAGTAGGGCGCACAGTGAGCGGCGGCAATATCGTTGATATCACTTCAGATTCATCAAATGTAGTAGAAGTGATGCTCAGCTCTTCGGTTGAGCAAAACGTTGCAGCAAAAACAGCTAAACTGTTCAGAGCAAACGGAGCCATTACAATTGAATCAGCCAAGGCTTGCAAAGTAGAAGTCTATAGCCTATCTGGAGCCATCTTGAGCAAAACTACAGTTGCCGAAGGCGTTAGCACAATCGACCTGCCTACAAACGATGTTGTCATTGTCAAAATCGACAATAAAGCCGTAAAGCTATAAGCCGTACATCGGCTCAATAGCAAAACTACACAACAGCGGATGCACAGCAACTTCAAAAAAATTGCAGCATCCGCTGTTTTTTACCCCTCTCTCGCAGCAAATCCCACCAAGGTATATGAATCACCGCAACAACACAAGAACACGTTGCCTCCTACCGCACCACTTCCACAACATAAAATACCGAGAT
Organism: uncultured Muribaculaceae bacterium; assembly: GCA_964459845.1. Classification (GTDB taxonomy): domain Bacteria; phylum Bacteroidota; class Bacteroidia; order Bacteroidales; family Muribaculaceae; genus CALZFJ01. Next base: position 38,199 of record CAYWOC010000003.1, read on the forward strand.
AAAAAATTTTTTGATTTTTTCGGCAAGACGCTTGCATATCTCGGAAAAAGGACGTACCTTTGCACTGCTTTTAAAAACAAGGGCGTTTAGCTCAGCTGGTTCAGAGCATCTGCCTTACAAGCAGAGGGTCGGCGGTTCGAATCCGTCAACGCCCACAAGCGAAGACACTTGACAAAGATTTGTCGAGTGTCTTTTTCTTTTCGGAACATGCGAAAATGGACTCTTCCCAAACTCCGAGCTTCATAGTCCATCTTCTCTTGAGGCACAAGAAAAAGGCAGCACTTCACAATGCCGCCTATATCAAACTACTATGGTAATGTTATTTTGTATTTATTACGATTAAACTTTTTCGATAATTTTCTTCTAATTGATTACACTGCAAAGGTAGCATCAAAATGCTGCGCAAGAAATCACCAATAATAGGGTATTTTGCGAAATGCCATAACCATTAAGGGTGATATTTGAAGTTTTTTCTGTTTTTTTCAGATTATTATGTGTATGTTTGCAACAAAATAAACAATAAAATAATAATTTTGCACTGTAAAAATTTTTATGAAAGTGGCTCTATTCAACGAAAAGATGAAATTGGCAGATTTGCTGCTCGCAAATCCCAATTTAATTCTATTGCTTTCGCGATTCAACATACCATTCGGATTTGGCGACCATAAAGTGGCCGACGTTTGCAACAGGCATGGAGTGTCGGCAAGTTTTTTCCTTATGATATGCAACATATATTCTTCAAAGAATTACATGCCCTCCAAGGACGAGATTCTTGCTGCCGACATCGACTCTCTGTCGAAATACCTGAAGGCATCCCACCAATACTACCTCGACAAACGGCTGCCCCACATTGGCGGACACATAAAGAAGATTGCCGACAGCATGGACAAGAAAATAGCTATGGTGCTGACACACTTCTTCAACGAGTATTTTGAAGAAGTGACAGCACATTTCAGCTATGAAGAGAAGGTTGTATTCCCATATATTATGGATTTGAAGACAAAAGGCAGAAGCGACAACTACCACATCGAGTCATTCACAAAAGCCCACACCAACATTGAAGATAAACTCGACGACTTGACGCAGATTGTATTCAAATATCTGCCTGAAAGCATCATTCCCGACGAAGCTGTAGGAGTGGTTTTCGATATTCTACGGCTTTCGGAAGATATAAAGAAGCATTCTCTCATAGAGGAGAAGATTCTTGTTCCATACGTAGAACATCTTGAACACAAAAGAAGCAAATGAAACGGAAAATCATGATAATTGAGCCTTCCGACATTGTGAAAAGCGGACTGAAGGCTTTAATCGAAAGCTCAAGCGAATTTGATGTCGTCGCTTGCATGGACGACTTGATGTTTATCGACGAGAAAATCGCAGTCAATCGCCCGGAAATTGTCATTATCAACCCATCAGTTGTGCCTTATACAAGACAGATAGCACTTCCGCAGTCGCTCGACGACATATTCACGGTGGCTCTCATCTATCAATATACCGCACCAGCCACTTTACGCATATTCGACGCATCAATCGACATCCGCGACTCGCGCGAAGTCATAATCGAAGCCCTCAACAACATAGAAAGCAATGCGAAGAAAGACAAGAAGAACGACAGTTCCGAACTCACAAAGCGCGAGACCGACATCCTCATCCTTGTAGCAAAAGGCATGATGAGCAAGGAGATTGCCGACAAGCTGAACATATCTATCCATACCGTAATTTCCCACCGAAAGAACATCACAAAAAAGACCGGCATTAAATCGGTTGCCGGTCTTGCCGTATATGCTATGCTTAACAATCTTATGGACGAGGGGTAGCCTCGTGCGTGGCTACCATATAGTCCTTCACCTTCTTGAACAAATTAGTGGCAAACACAAAATCATTAAGAGCCTCATTATCGCTCTTGAATATATCATCTTTCGTCCCCACCCATCCGCGATGTCCACGATTCACGAATATGATGTTTTCACCTATTCCAAGAACCGAATTCATATCGTGGGTATTGATAATGGTTGTTATTCCATATTCCTTAGTAATATCGCTCAACAGCTCATCTATCAGGATTGAGGTCTTAGGGTCAAGCCCTGAATTCGGCTCGTCACAGAACAGATACTTGGGGTTCAGAGCTATGGCACGGGCTATCGCCACGCGCTTTTGCATTCCGCCACTTATCTCCGACGGATACTTGTCGTCAGCTCCTTTCAGATTCACACGGTCGATGCAAAACTTGGCACGCTTAAGCTGCTCGTCGTATGGCATGTCGGAGAACATTTTCAGCGGAAACATGACATTGCCAAGAACTGTTTCCGAATCAAACAATGCCGACCCTTGGAAGAGCATTCCTATCTCCTTGCGTAGCTCTTTCATCTGCTTTGCGTCCATCTTGGTTATATCTCGCCCGTCGTAGAGTATCTCACCCTTATCAGGCTTAATAAGCCCCACTATGCTCTTCATCAGCACAGTCTTACCTGAGCCGCTCTGCCCGATGATAAGATTTGTCTTACCGTCATAGAACGTGTGGCTTATTCCGTGCAATATCTTCTTGTCGTCAAACGACTTTTCTATGTCTCTTATCTCTATCATTTCCCTTGCATGCGTTTTCTCCTATTGCAACATAACTTTTGTTAATATCACATCAAGCAGCAGAATCAAGATACTGCTCGACACCACTGCATTTGTGCTGGCTTTTCCCACTTCGAGTGCCCCGCCTTTCACATAATAGCCGAAGAATGATGCCACACTGCTTATCACAAATGCGAAAAACAGCGACTTGATTAGCGCATACCACACATACCATTCCACGAACATCGTCTGTATGCCATATACATATGTCGAGACTGGCACAAGACCAGTCACGGCACACACCATATATCCGCCCCACAGACTTGTGAACATCGATAATATGACAAGCACCGAAATAAATGTTACCATTGCCACAATCTTCGGAAGCACAAGGAAATTAGCTGAATTTACGCCCATAATATCAAGCGCATCAATCTGCTCCGTGACTCGCATAGTACCTATCTCCGACGCTATGTTCGACCCCACTTTCCCCGCTAAAATCAAGCACAGTATCGACGATGAGAACTCAAGCAGAATAATCTCGCGGGTCGCCAGTCCTACCGAGTAGCGCGGCATCAGCGGTGATGTCGTGTTGAGATACATCTGGATTGTACACACTGCACCTATAAAGATTGATATTATTATAACAAGCGGAATCGAGTCAAGGCCGAGCTTAACTATCTCATCACGATATCTGCGAAAAAACTCCTTCCACTTGTCGGGAAACGCAAACACCTTGCACATAAATAAGCAGTACTGACCAAACGACTGCAATGATGACTTAATAATCATATTATATCAATAAATTGTTTAATACTATCACACTACTGCTCATCATTGAACGCGTTCCAACCTTGCGCCCTTATTGGCAGCTCATTGCCGTCGCGGGTTTCCATGAAGCAGCCGAGCTCAGGCTTTGTGATTCTGCCTATAATTTTTGCAGTCTTCATCGCAGCCACCTTCTCATGGTCGGCAAGCGACACGGTGAACAGCAGTTCATAGTCCTCGCCACCATTCATTGCGGCAGTAACGAGATTCATGCCAAATTCCTCAGCCATACACGCCGTTTGGTAATCTATCGGGATTCTTTCCTCATATATGCGGCAACCTGTGTTGCTCGATTTGCAGATATGCAGCAATTCCGACGACAATCCGTCGCTCACGTCCATCATTGCTGTCGGCATCACTCCAATTTCAGCAAGCTCAGCCACCACGTCGCGGCGAGCCTCTGGCTTCAACTGGCGTTCAAGCAGATATTCTCTGCCCTCGAATGCAGGATGAAAATCATCTACATTCTCTTTCGACACAGCACGCTCACGCTCAAGCAACTGAAGTCCCATATATGCTGCGCCAAGGTCCCCGCTGACACATATAAGGTCGGTGTCGCGCGCCCCGCTGCGATACACCACTTTTCCTTTCTCGCCTTCACCTATACATGTGATGCTTATTATCAAGCCAGTGACCGATGCCGATGTGTCACCGCCCACCAAATCCACTCCATAAATCTCACAAGCGAGTTTTATGCCTGAATACAGCTCCTCTATATGCTCCACCGTGAATCTCTTTGAGATGCCGAGCGACACCGTAATCTGCTTAGGAGTGCCATTCATCGCGTATATGTCGGAAAAGTTCACTACTGCCGCCTTATATCCGAGATGCTTGAGTGGGCAATAAGTCAGGTCGAAGTGTATGCCTTCAAGCAGCAGGTCGGTTGTGACAAGTGCGTCTTTTTCGCCATAGCGCAACACTGCCGCATCATCTCCCACAGCTTTTATTGTAGATTCATTCTTAATATTAGCATCTTTGGTGAGATGGTCTATCAATCCAAACTCGCCCAAAGATGCTATTTCCGTTTCACTATTTGTCATTTATTCTTTTTGAATATTATCCTTTGTCTTTTTTTATTCCTGGAACTTGTTGATAAGCTCCTTCATGATTAGTGTCATCTTTGGCTCTGCTGCCGCAGCGGCGAGCTGGACTTCCTCGTGCGACACTTTCTCGACTATACCCTCTACACCAAGGTCAGTAATGACCGAAATGCCGAAAACTTCCATTCCGCCATGGCGAGCCACTATAACTTCAGGCACAGTACTCATTCCCACTGCGTCACCGCCTATCCTGTGAAAATAGCGATATTCGGCTGGAGTCTCGAATGTAGGTCCTTGTGTTCCCACATACACACCTTCCACCACACGAATATTGTTATCGGCAGCCACCTTCTTTGCGTCTGCTATGAGGCGGTGAGAATAAGCCTCGCTCATTTCCGGGAAGCGCGGGCCAAGTTCCTCATAGTTCTTTCCACGAAGTGGATGCTCTGGGAACAGGTTGATATGGTCGGTGATTATCATCAAGTCGCCAATTTTAAATTCAGGGTTCATGCCACCCGAAGCGTTCGACACGAACAACGTCTTTATGCCAAGAGCCTTCATCACGCGCACAGGGAAAGTGACCTGCTGCATATTATAGCCTTCATAATAGTGGAAACGCCCTTGCATTGCCATGATGTTCTTATTACCGAGCTTGCCGAAAATAAGTTTTCCGCTATGCCCTTCCACCGTTGAGATTGGGAAATTAGGAATTTCGCTATATGGGATTACAGTCGAAATCTCTATGTGGTTCACCAATTCGCCAAGACCTGTGCCAAGAATTATGGCAGTCTTCGGCATCACACTCACCTTCGATTTAATAAAATCGGCTGTCTGCTTAATTTTTTCTAACATAATCGTTACTATTTATATTTTTACAATTCGCCCCACTGCTGGGGATTCTTTTATTCCTCAATTCGTTTCTTCAGCGCACCGATAAAGTCTTGCCCTGTTATTGGCTGGTCAAACGACACCTTTATAGGCACATAGAACACGTGCGGCTTCAGCCCATGCGGGAAATATGGATTATTTGCCATCCTCACGGCATCCTTCTCGGTGGTCACTATCACTTTGCGGTTGCCAGGCATCTCGTCGAAACGCTTGCCGATAAGCTCAAAGTCATCGCGCGAGAAGTTATGATGGTCACCGAAATGTATCACCTTTATAGCCGTCTTGAACGCTTTCAAGAAGCGCACAAAAGGGATATGGTTGGCTATACCCGTAACTATCAGCAGCGAGTCGCCACTGTCCATCTGCTGCAATGTAGGCATTGAGCCCACCATCTCAGGGAACACTGGCATCAAGTTATAATATTGTATCGACGACAAGAATAAATCTTGCGACGGGAACAATTCAAGCTTCTGCTTTATCAAGTTCAAGTCTATCGGGCGTATTTTTCGTGGACATTTCGTGATCACAACCATATCCGCTCGCAGCAATCCTCTGACGGGTTCACGGAGCGTTCCGTAAGGGAGCATATTGTCCTCATAGACCGGATGCGAATACTCCATCAGCACAATCGACACCTTAGGCTTCACATATCTGTGCTGAAATGCGTCGTCAAGCACAAGCACATCTATGTTTGGGTCAATACGAAGCATCTCCTTTATGCCTTTTCTCCGATCTTCGCACACGGCAAGAGTAATCCTGCTTCCAAATTTACGATATATCTGATAAGCCTCATCACCAAGGTCGTTTGGTGTAAGTTTATTTGTCGCAAGAATGAATCCGTGAGTGTGCCGCTTATATCCGCGGCTCAGCACTCCCACCCTGTAATCGTGGCTCAGCGCATCCACTATATATTCTGTGTGCGGAGTTTTGCCTGTACCGCCCACATTGATATTGCCCACCACCACCACTGGCACATCAAATTTCTCCTGTGGCAGAATGCTGTGGTCAAACATCCAATTTCTTGTCACCACTATTCCTCCATATATATACGACAGCGGCTTCAAGACCGAATCAGCCAAATATTTCACCCACGCAGTGTTCATCTTCTTCATCAGCGAATAACTACAGGTTCCATAATGCATTGCAGTTGGTCACGCCCCAAAATACGCTTAAGCACATCGTGGTATTGATACAACTCGCCAGTATTGGACTTCAGCATTTCGCTCATCTTCGTCTGAGTATATTTTGAAATGAATCTCATGAATTTATCTTCAGGCACCGGCAATTCCACAATCTCATAGTCATCATATAGCGATGCTTTTTTGGCAGCCCAAGATATAGCATTCTCAAGATTTCCATATTCATCCACAAGACCAATCGCTTTTGCTGTCGCACCGTCCCACACGCGTCCTTCGGCAATCATTTTCAGAGAGTCGATTGGCATCTTTCTTCCTGATGCGCACCGTGAAGTAAACAGCTCATAGCCTTCGTTCACCATTTTCTGCATTCTTGCACGCTGGAATGGCGACATGCGCTTGAACAGAGTTATGCTTGAATTGGCATTTGTCTGTACACCGCAGAAATTAACGCCGAGCTTCTCTGTGGCAAGGTTCTCAACACACGGAATCATGCCGAATATGCCTATTGAGCCGGTTATTGTGGTCGGCTCCGCAAAAATTCGGTCGGCTCCGCACGATATGTAATATCCGCCAGATGCCGCATAATCACCCATCGACACCACTAATGGCTTTCCGGCTTTCCTCACTTCTTGTGTGGCTTTCCATATTTGCTCCGAACCGAATGCGCTGCCTCCCGGAGAATTCACCCTCAATACCACTCCCATTATGTCATCGTTATTAGCGGCATTCAATATGTCTTTTGCCAAAGACTCTGAATTTATGCCTTCCTCGCTGCCCGAACCGTCAATCTCGCCTTCGGCATAGAACACAGCAATTTTGTTTTTCGATGATTTCGGAGATGGAGCGGCTGCCACTACTTCCGATGGCGAAACAAAATTCAAGTCGTCACCTTTCTTCACATCCGTAAGTTTGCGCAATTTGTCCTCCATCTCAAAGCGATAGCACAAAGCATCAGCCAGATGAGATTTCACATAGAAGCTGCTCGTCTCGAATTGAGCGAGGCTGTCTGCCATCTCATTGATTTTAGTCACTGGCAGTCGGCGTGACTTAGCCATGCTTTCTGCCATATTCTTCCATAGGCTGCCCAAATAGTGTTCTTGCTGCATGCGGTTGGCATCGCTCATCTCGTTGAGCATATATGGCTCCACCGCACTCTTGAACGTGCCCACTCTCACCACTTGCATCTCCACGCCCACCTTGTCGAGCAAAGCTTTGAAATATGGAGTGTAACCGCCTATGCCATGAATGTCGATTGAGCCAATCGGGTTCAAGAATACGCTGTCAGCCACCGACGACACATAGTAGTCAGCTTGGCTATAATCATCTGCGTATGCATAAATGAACTTTCCGCTCTTCTTGAAATCTGCAAGCGCAGCACGCAACTCCGACAACGAAGCAAGTCCTGCACCTATGCCATTATTTTCTATATATATACCTTTTATCTTTTTATCATCTTTTGCAGCTTTGATCGATTTCAGCAATGTTTCCAAGCTCTGTTTCTCGCTCGACGAGTCATACACGAGTTGCATCGGATCGAAATCGCTACCATCGCTCCGCTCAGTGAGTTCGCCAATCAGATTTATACGTAATATCGAGTTTTCTCCAACGCTTTTGTTCGACACGCCCAAACTCGACATCGCACCTATAAACGCAAAGCTCATAACCACCGACAAGAATGAGAATATTATTAGTCCCAACCAAACTCCCACAAATGACCCGAGTACCGTGGTCCAAAATCGCTTCATCATAATTCAAAAAAATTAAATGTTTAATCCATAAAACATATTAGACTACAAATTTATAATTTATTTTTCAATATTCAGTCTTTCTTCCACGATTTTGTACCCTTATAACACACACATTTATCACAATGTGTACTTTTTCCCGCAAGTATAAAAACAAAATCTCCCATCAATATCAAATTTTCCTTATCAAATCAAAAAAAACATTTGCATTTTTTGGCTTATATAACTATCTTTGCAACGATATAGCTGATTTTAACTTTGATCTATTATGTAATTGTACCTCTCTTTTGCAAGGAGAAATCACCAAATGTAGATCTTTTTTAGGAAAAATAGTATTGTAGTGTATTTTAACAGTAAAAACATGTATCGATTTATTGAAAAATTTCATTTGGAACGATACCTTAGCTCTAAGCTGATTTTGTGTATCGACTTGTTTGTGAGTATGTGCTCGTCGATGTTGGCATTGTTGTTGGCACAAGCACTTCTTCATCCTATCGAGAGCGGATTGTTTAGCTATTCTCTCCTTTGGATGTGTTTTTCGCTCGTATTTTCGTTTGCGTCATTCAAGATTTTCAAGACGCACTACAGCATCATACGCCACTCCACATTGCGCGAGATTAGCCGTTTGGGACTGGCCGTTATCAGCAAGGAGGTGCTTATGACAGCCACATTCCTTATTTTTGTTTATTTCGATATATGTGAAGCATATACTAATGGGCTTATCGTCGTAATCGACCTGCTCTTCTCATTCTTTGCACTCGTGTTCATGCGCTCACTCATGGTCATAATCTACGACCTTATTCGCGTGAAGAACAAAGAATACAAAAAGCGCAAGCGCATTCTTGTCTATGGCATAGGCAACAAGTCGGTCTCACTCGTGAAGCGTCTTGGCAACTCGCCTCATTACGCTATCGTGGGATTTATCACCTACGGTGACAAGCAGTATCACACTATCGACAATCTTCCAGTATATTATTTTCAGAATGCCGAAAACCTTGATTTCCTAAAGAACCAATACGATATTGAAGCAATCCTGTTCGCTTCCGAAGAACATGCTCGCGACGAGCAAGACCGCCTCATCAGCTTCAGCGTGAAGTGCGACATCAAGGTGATGGTAGCTCCAAAAATCGATGAGGTGATTGACGGTAAAATTCGCCAAGGAATACGCGAAATCAAGATTGAGGACTTGCTCGGACGCTCTGAAATCAAGATTTCAATGGATGAAATCATTGCCAATTTCAAGGACAAAGTGGTTCTTGTGACTGGTGCCGCCGGCTCTATCGGTTCGGAGCTTTGCCGTCAGCTTGCCACATTCGGTGTAAAACACCTTGTCCTTTTCGATAATGCCGAGACTCCAATGCACAACTTGCGTCTCGAGCTCGAAGAAAAATATCCTAATCTCAAATTTACTCCAGTAATCGGCGATGTGCGCTTGCCTCTACGCATCGACTACGCATTCCGCCGTTTCCGCCCCCAAGTAGTGTTCCACGCTGCTGCATATAAGCATGTGCCTCTTATGGAGGAAAACCCTTGCGAGGCTGTTCTGGTGAATGTCGCCGGTTCAAGAAATGTCGCCGACAAGTGCATAGAATATGGCGTTGAGAAGATGGTCATGATTTCTACCGACAAGGCTGTGAACCCCACCAATATTATGGGGTGCACCAAGCGTCTTGCTGAAATATATGTGCAGTCGCTTGGCATCTCTATTGCAAAAGGTCTGACACAGGGAAAAACAAAATTCGTGACCACACGATTCGGAAATGTGCTTGGATCGAATGGATCTGTTATTCCTCGCTTCCGTGAGCAGATTGAAAAGGGCGGGCCTGTAACCGTAACTCATCCCGACATCACACGCTTCTTTATGACAATCCCCGAAGCTTGCCGTCTTGTGATGGAAGCTGCCACAATGAGTACTGGAAACCAGATTTTCGTATTCGATATGGGCAAGTCGGTGAAGATTGCACACCTTGCAAAGAGAATGATAGAACTTGCCGGATTGCGTGAAGGTATCGATATTAAGATTGACTACACAGGATTGCGCCCAGGCGAGAAACTATACGAGGAAGTACTCAGCAACACAGAGAACACTCTGCCAACCAATCACGACCGCATCCGCATAGCAAAAGTTCGTGAATATAACTACAACGATGCTCTTGATGCTGCACAAAAACTCGAAGATTTGAGCCGAGCTGTGAATATTCCAGATATGGTTCGCTTAATGAAGCATGTAGTCCCAGAATACAAGTCAAACAACTCTGAGTTCCAGCAATACGACAAGGAAATAGAGGCAGAAAAAGCTGCTGCCGAAAGCGGAAAATAAAATTAGAGCCTATCAAAAATAAGCTATCTCGGATAAAAACGCTACAACGTTTCCATAACGTTTATAACACAAAAATATAGGATATATCAAAAGCAAAATTTTGGCATATCCTATATTTTATATTCTCCCACTCTATCTATCTATCTATCTATCTATCTATCTATCTATCTATCTATCTATCTATCTATCTATCTATCTATCTATCTATCGTTGCCAATGTATGCCGGCTCTATACGTGCTGCCAACGCATAGCGGCTCTACCTCCATTTCCAAGCACTATATCAAAAAAATCCCCATGCTGCTGTTATGCAGCACAGGGATTGCAAGCTATGAGTTAGGTTAAATTTATTTATTATTTTCCACCTTGTTCATAATATAGAGTGCGTGATGGTTGGTCGCACACTTCTGCTGGTCCGAAATATTGGATAGGACCTGGATAAACGTAGCAAGTGTTCAATGCCCATTCAGCACGATGCTGAGCAAACTTCTGGAATGGCGCGCCTTCAAGATCCACAAGAGCCTTTTGGATAACTGGCTTCATCTTGCCATTGCGGCGTTCCATATTCATCATCATTGTGATAGGAATACCACCTGCAATCCATTGAACTGATGGCTTGGTCAAGTTGCGGATAGATGACATATATCCAGTTGCACCGCAGTTGATAAGTTGAGCTGCATTGTAGCCAAGAGCGTAGCAATAGTCTGCATCAAAATTCGATGGATCAGCACAACGACCTTCATAACCGAAGAAGTGGTGTTGAGCTGCGAATTTGCCTACATACTTGTCTTCTTCTTTCATTGCCTTCAACTTCTTGCCCACCATTTCGCTAAGCAACTTCTCTGTCTCGATAAGAGACACTTGCACGTTTCCGTGAGGGTCGCGGTCGAGAGTAAGCTGACGAGCTACACCTTCAGGAAGACTTTCAAATGTAGCAGCATTATCTGCCGACAGTTTTTTGATTACGAAATCGCGTTGTGCAGCGGCATCTAGAGCGGCAAATTGAGGATTTTTAGCAAGCAGGTCGTTAAGTTCAGCGATAAGAGCCTTCATTGCCGGGATAAATTCGATAAGACCTTCTGGAATAAGAACAGTACCAAAGTTATTGCCGTTTTCCGCACGCTTTGCCACAGTGTTGGCAATATCTGTCACGATATCGTTAAGTGTAAGTTTCTTTGCCTCAACCTCTTCAGAGATTATACAGTAGTTAGGCTGAACCTGAAGCGCACATTCAAGGGCGATGTGAGAAGCTGAACGGCCCATCAACTTGATGAAGTGCCAATATTTCTTTGCAGAGTTGCAGTCGCGCTGAATATTACCTATAACTTCTGAATAAACCTTAGTTGCAGTATCAAAGCCAAAAGAAGTTTCAATCATATCATTCTTCAAGTCGCCATCGATAGTCTTAGGACAACCGATTACTTGGATTCCAGCATTGTGAGCCTTGTAGTATTCAGCAAGCACACAAGCGTTGGTGTTTGAATCATCACCACCGATGATAACCACCGCCTTGATGTTCAATTCTTTCAAAATCTCAAGTCCCTTCTCAAATTGCTCGGGTTCTTCAAGTTTTGTGCGTCCTGAACCGATGATGTCGAAACCGCCCGTATTGCGATAATCGTCTATGATTTCAGAAGTCAATTCCATATAGTTGTGATCAACAAGACCACCAGGACCCATAAGGAAACCATATAGGCGGCTGTCTTTATTGATTGCTTTGATGCCGTCAAACAGACCACTAATCACGTTGTGACCGCCAGGAGCTTGACCACCCGAAAGAATCACCCCAACATTAATAGCTGGTTGTGTCTTTGCAGCTTTATTCACTTTTTCAAAAGTCAATTCAGGAAGTCCGTAAGTGTTAGGGAACAACTTCTTGATCTCTTCCTGATCGGCAACCGACTGTGTTGGTTCGCCTTCTACAGCCTTTACTGCTCCCCAAAGTGCTGATGGCAATTTTGGCTGATAAGCAGCACGAGCTTTTTGCAATGCGCTCTTTTTAGTCATACTTTTTTATGAATATATTGTTATAAATTATAGTTCAATATTTATCTTTTGCAAATTTCGGTAAAAAATATCATTCCTCCAACAAAAAATGTGTCATATTTTCAATCTATTTAATGTTGGCTCTATGATTTCTCCATTCCCCGCCACAACTGTTATCAAATTGTCGAGATTCAGGTATTTCACTGCCATCTCTTGCAGATTATCCGGGGTTATAGTTGTCACACATTCCACTTGACGGTTGAAATAATCTGGCGACACTCCGAACAATTCGGTACTGACCACATACGAAGCTATAGAGAACGGTGTATCGAACGTCTTAACAAGCTCACTCATAAGATATGATTTCACCATCTCAAGTTCTTCCTCGGGAATAGGCTCACTGCGCAGACGCTCTATCTCATGCTTCACCTCTTCTATCAATGGTTCCACATACTGGTTTCCGCATTCACTGTTTATGGCGATGTTGGCTCCGTCATAGCGACCGAGGAGCATTGCACTGATGCCATAGGTATATCCCTTATCTTCCCGGATATTGCTCATCAGCCTGCTGCCGAAATATCCGCCCAAAGCCATCACAAGCACACGCAGCCCAATATAATCGGGGTGCGACCGTGGAATTGCCGGCATAGCCATCGAAACGGCAGCCTGCACTGCATCGGGTTTGTCGATGAGTTTGAATCGGCAGTCGCTGATATGCTGCTCACAACTGCCGAAAGCATCAGCAGAACGGTCTTCACACATATTTCCGAATGCGTCCTTCACAAGTCCTATCTCTTTCTCGCCTATTTTCCCTGAAAGGATTATAGTGCAGTTGGCTGGGTGATAGTATTTATCGTGAAAGCGGCGCAAGTCGCCTATAGTTATTCGCTCTATGTCCGAATCCTGTATGTCGCGCACAAGCGGATGCCCGTCGCCAAAGTACAAACGATTCACCTCAGTCATAGCCAAGTATTTCACCTTGTCGCGGGCAGTGCGATAAGCTCCGAGCAACTTATGACGCAACAGCTCAAATTCTTTCTCAGGAAATGCGGGATTAAATATCAAATCCACAAGCATAGGCAAGGTCTCCGAAAAGCAGCGGTTAAGCGAGTGGAGTGTGACCATAGTGTGATTGTCGAAGCACCTTGCGCCGAACCACGAGCCATAGTAGTCGAGCTTCTCCGCCACATCAAGCGATGTGTAAGTGGTGCTTCCATGCACGAGCATCGACGACATCATTGTGGCCAACAGTGGCATGTCTTCCTCAAATGCGCCACCGCGGAAAATCACTTCAATCTTGTTCACGTCTTGGTCGCCGCCATTCACCACATATATTTTCACACCGTTTTGCAGAATCTCTGCTTTTGGGAAATCAAGTGTCACCTTGCCAAATGATTTTAGTGGCGGCTGCTGTGTGTAGTCTATCTCTTGCATCATTCAATATTACCGTTTTGCAACATTCGTTCCGCATTTTCCAAATCCTCAGGTGTGTCGATGCCGATTGTCTCACAGTCAGTCACTCCCACTTTTATGCGATAGCCGTTCTGCAACCAGCGCAGTTGCTCAAGCGACTCGGCAAGCTCAAGACTCGATTGCGGAAGCCTGGTGATTTCGGCAAGAGTGGCACTGCGATATGCATACATCCCCACATGAGTGTAATATTGAGTATGCGAAGCCCATTCGCCCGGCTCAGCATTGCGCACGAATGGAATCACCGAGCGAGAGAAATATAATGCGTTCATATCATTGTCAATCACCACTTTCGGAGTGTTGCAATCGGCGAGAGCGTCATACCCGCGACCTGCATCGAATCGGCGCACGAGTGTGGCAATATCGGCAGTCTCGTCGTCGAAACATGCCATTATAGCTTTCAACTGCGATTCTTGGATAAATGGCTCATCACCCTGTATATTTATTATCACATCCTCGCCTCCGTTTATTTTGTTGTAAGCCTCATAGCAACGGTCGGTGCCGCTGCGGTGTTCTGAGCTTGTCATCACCGCATTTCCGCCAAAAGCCTTTACGGCATCATATATTCGCTCGTCGTCGGTTGCCACCCACACGCTGTCAAGTGCCTTGCTCACCTGCCGCCACACGCGTTCTATCATCATCATTCCGCCAATCTTCGCCAGTGGCTTCCCGGGAAAGCGCGATGAGGCATAGCGTGCAGGTATTATTCCTATAAATTTCAATTTATCTTTCATTTTCCTCTATGTTTTTATATCTGTTCTCCAACGGCTACACGCGCCCTATCGGCACATCATTCCATATGCCGCTCAACATATAGTTGCGTGTTTTCATATTTCGTGACCAAAACATTGTCGCCGGCATCAATAAATTCGCCCATCGACACGGCATCAAGCACGGCTTTGCCTATGCGCACCTTGCCCGACGGCCTAAGCACCGTGACTGCCACTCCTTGCTTGCCTATATACTGCGACATATCGACCGGCACACCTATATACCCATCATTCAAACCTTGCTCCTTGTGCAATGCCATCACTCGCAATATGCTGCTCTTATCGCCTATCTTTGCCGAAATCCACAGCACAAGAACCAAGCCGAGCGTGACAATGAGCAGCGAAATAAGAATAATCAACTCAATAGCCATAAGCCGTCATCATTTTTTATTTCCGTTTTTCTACTTTTTTGCAAAGTAATGAAATTTATTTGAATTTAATACACCTTATTGCCGATTTATTGGCGCATCCGCTACTTTTTTCTTGCCATCTTTCAGCCAAAGCGGAACTATCGTTATGCCTATTATCAAATATATATAATAGCTCACTATTCGCCAAGTGAACATTACAGCCATGGCAAGCGACGCACTCGGCATCACATCGGCATAGTATTGCGTGAACAGCCACTCGCCCACCCCACTTCCGCCGGGCGTTGGACACACCATCAGCACCAGCCACACTACCGCCTGACGGGCAAACACCAGCCATTGATTGGCTTCGGGGACAAGCCCCCAAAACAGTGCGCACACGAGCAGATAACGCGGAATCCAAAGCAGTACAGTTCCGCCAAATGCCCTCAGCCACCACATCACCGACCTACCTCTCACATCGACTGATGCTGTCACCATATTGTCGCCGGTGCGTACGGCAGAAACCTGCCATCTACGAAGCAATTTCATATTAAACAGGCCTATGAGCAGTTTTCTGATGCAAAGCGGTGCAACGAATATGCCGACGAACAGTATTGCCGTCCACACAGCTATCACAGCATATATCCCCCAAAACGTGCTTTTTAGGCCAATACTGAAACCCATATTGACACTGCCAAAAAGCTCATCAAGAGGCATTATCATAGTTATTATCGGGCAAGACAGCACAAAGAAAAGCTCGTCGAGGAAAAGTGTCACCATCATCAGCGTTGTGGCTCGTCCGAAGTTTATGCCTTCTCGGCTCATGAATATCATAGCAAGACTGCTGCCTCCAACGGCACTCGGTGTGACAGCCGACGTGAACTCACACATCATGCACACCTTGAATGCTTGCCACCACGACAGGTCGCTGTCGGTTATTGAGCGATAACGCCATGTCATACCAAATTCACGGAGCGCCACTGCCATCAGTACCATCAGCAATGCTAAGGCTGTGTGTACCGTTGCAGGAACTACAGATATATCGAATTTCTCGAACTCATCAGCAAACATCCACACCACCACACCTATACCGATAAACACAGGCAGCAATATGTGAACAGGCTTGAATCCTCCAATATTTTTACTCATAATCTCACGCTTATCTTATCGTAAATTTCGCCACGCTGCCCAGTCCAGTGTTTTTGTCAGTGGCTCGCAGCAGATACACTCCTGCGCTAAGATTGTATGGCAATTGGGGATTGCCGCTGCACATCACACAAGAGCCGACCAATGCTCCCGAAAGGCTCACCACCTCCACACTATATTCGGCATCGACATCGGGGAATCTCACAAGCACCTTGCCATCACAAGAATAAGCGCACAGTGATAATGTTGTATTCCGCAACTCCTCTACACCCGACTGCGACAATTCAAGCTGATAGTCAGCCCCTCCATTGTTGTCCCATGAAGAACCTGCGTTGGTCACAAAGCTGATATATTTCACCGGCTGCGCCGAGTTGTTGAACGGGCCTATCTTCACTTCGTATTTTCCTTCTGAATTTTTTGAGAATGGAGTGCGTGCTGCTATGCCATCAGTGTGATATGACGAACCTGCAGGCAAATAGGCTGCAATAGGCTTCTCCCATTTGTTTATGCCCCAGTGTAATATCATACCCTCTGCCCCATCATCTGCCGTAATGGTTATCTCATCGTTTATGTCTGGTTTTTCGGGCGACACCTTATAGCTGCCAAGTGTTGTGACAACGCCACCACTTCCGCCACCGCCCGGTGCAACGCTACTTGCCCCCACCCACACATGCAATATCATAGAGCGAGCCACATTTCCTTTATTATCGACAGCCTCAACATAGTAGTCCACAAGCACATCTTTCAGCCCCGTCACCATTGCCGAATATTCAGCGGCCTTATATAGAGGCTTGGGATTTGTTATTGGCTCAATCTGCCTTGCCGACATATCTATTTCTTGCCAATCGCCCACTTCATCACCTCCGGCATACGTCTCGTTCTGGTTTGACGACAATGGGTTCTCCCCGTCTTTATCAATCCTGTACTTCAGCTTTACCGACTTCAGCCCGCTCACATCATATACATAAGTCCACACCTTGAAATCTGAGTTTTGAGCAATTAGCCACTCGGTGGCTCCGGGATTGTAGGGTTCACGCTGCGGATGATATATGGAAGGCGCTGTATGGTCTTCACCTCCCGACAACACATCTTTTACAAGCCCCACGGCAAGATTGGCTGCTGTGGCTGGTTTTGAATCCCACTCTTCAGTGCCATCCCAATACCAGTAGCAGCTTGTTTCGCCTGTCATAAGATAATCCCAAGCCTTGGCAGTGCTTGCCGAATTAGGCGAAATCTGTTCTGCGGTCTTTACAATATTGCTTGCAGCAGTTATTATTCCCCAACTGTTGTGGTCGGGACTGTACGCCTCCTTCGCTCCTGCGTAACTGCCCTCATCGCCATTCCATTTCAGAAATTCAGGATCTGCACCAGCTCCATACCAACTGCCCGGCTCCACATGAATTATGTCGTCTTCATCTGGAGGAAATTGAGCAAGATAATCCTCTATTGTAGTGCATTCAAATCTCGATGGATTTGCTTTCAGCCAGTTCACAAAATTTTGAAAATTAGCCCCATAATAGCTCTCGCTACCACCACCGTGGTTGTCGCCATCATGATGCAGCACCACAAGTATGGGATGCTGCGCATCATTGTTATAAGGTTCGAGCTGACTCAAGCACTTCTCATATTGCAGTGCGCCGAATCCGCCACGACCGTCTTCGTTGCCGAAAAGTAGCGATGTAGGTACAGCAATCATCCTCTGTTCAACGCCATCTTCTGGATTCACATACTTTATCCAGTGAGGACGATGTCCCCACCCTGCCGATATTTTTCCGGGAGCATACAAGTCAGTCAGCTTCACCCAGTCGCCGGGATCCGCATTAAGCCTGTCGGCTTTGTTGGGTTCAACAATGCTGAAGTCTTTCACCCAAGGCTGCCCCACACTCGCACGGTCGAAATGTGAGTTATCCACCATCACCCATTTTATACCCTCACCCACAAGCGATGGGATAAGATGTTCCTCAAATGCGTTCTCAGGGGGGAACATACCATTAGAATACTTCATGCCGGGGAAATTTTCGGCGAAACACTGCTTGTGCTTTTTTATTTGCCTACAAGCATCATCACCATCTATGAGAGCCATAAGCGGATGATAGTAGCCGAATGCCACCATATCAAGCCGGGGATTGCCAAGAGCCGTAGTCTGTACCGACATATCGGTCCAACTCTTCTTCCAATCCTTGAATGCCACTCCTTGCGCCTCAAGCACATTCAGGTTCTCAACAAGCGACCCAGAGAAGCTCACTTGCGCACCACCAGGCAATCCTGCCGAAATCAACTTTTTCACAGCATTCGATGGCCATGTCGTATAAGCTCCAGTCCTTGAAGTGAACACATCAAGCAGATTATAGCTCAAAGTCCCTTTATCGTAGGTCTCAATCACAGTTTCACCCGGAGTGTATATCGGTTGATGCATATGCCACTGAAAGGCAATATAAATCTTCGGTTGCTGAGCCAGAGCCATCCCTCCGCACAACAACGCTCCCAAAGCGAGTGTTAATATTTTTCCCATAAAATCACAGGTTTATTCGTATTAGTTCTATCTTTCCATTGCAAAGATACGGCAAACTGAATGCAAAAACATATCAAGTTTACTTGAATATGTTTGCTGAGATGCCGCCTATCGTATGCAAAGATACTGCAAAAAAACTTGAAAAATCAACAATTTTCTCACATCTATTCATGATATTATAGAAAAAGTATGTTTTAATTTCCGTATTTCTTTAGAGCTTTTCTTACATCTTCGTAAAAATGTACATCACACATTGGTCGGAATGGAACAATAATTTCCAAATCCCTATTGATTATACAATAGGCACATTCCTCATTATTGCCTTCATCACCGAAACCATATTCATCAGCAAAATAACGGCCTTCGGGATACACAGTCCAGCAGATAGCACAGACTCCATTTCTGAATTTATCAAATATGCCAAATTTGTATTGCACATATTTCCCACTGTAATGAGGACATCTGTCACTCATTGCATCAATGTCAATCTCATCATCATCGACATCAAGATAACCCATTTCGTCCAAGAATCTTCTGGACATCCCTGTCTCAGTGTTTATGATGGTGTATCCTTGCTCTTCAATCAATATCATTCCCTCTCCAATATCGCTCACATTTCCAAAATTTTTCTTTTTCATATCAAATATTTATCTTTTTTACAATGAATAACTGTATATGTTTTTTGCTTCTCCATTCTTGTCCAGTTGCTCATATCCATAATCTCCATTATGAATATCCACATCATTGTTTTTTTACAGATATTATTATGGCTCTTGTGAGGCTGGTCGGTCTTTTATCTCACAATACCACAAATCCGTGCCGGATGCAACTCCTTAATAAATTATTATACCTGTTCACATATATAGAGCGCATAAGCTATCATTATCTATCATGCACAGACTGTTCTTTCTCATCAATACCGTAGTAACAGCTTTGATAATACATCTTATATCAATATTTTAGCACATTATTTATATCTAAAATAAGTTTAATCTCATAACCATTCCCATTTATTTGTCAATGTAGGCCTTAGCGACACGAGCCAGTTCTTGTTCCTCATGCGAATGCGGGATGAAGACTACTATCGCCATATATGAGCCGTCAGGCAAGACTATGACACCTGCGTCATTCCTGTCTTTGGTATTATCAGGATATGTGAAACCCGTTCCTGTCTTGTGTATAATGCTTGCACCTTTGGGCATAATTGCCGGCAAGCGTTCCGCTCCTGTATTGCAATTTCCCATTGTTTCCCAAATGAACGAAAGATATTCACTGTCATCTTTATGCTTGGAAAACCACATAAATAGCCCTGCCATATCTGATGGTGTACTATTATTCTCCGACGATAAAGCCGGATTCTTTGCCATCTCACTTTCTGTCAGTTTGATATTTATCCCATAATAGCCAAGTCCGTGAATGTAATTTGCCACTTGCCGGGGACTTCCAATATGCTTAAAAAGCACATCGCACGCATTGTTGTCACTCTGTTTTAATGATAATTCAAGAAGCTCAGCATAAGAGAAATATCTTTCGCCATTGAACGCAGCAAGCATTGGCGACCAAGTATCTTGCTCTAATTCATTCTTTCTTATCAGAATAGAATCTTTCAGCGATATAGAATGTGTCCTCAAATATTCTGCCACATAGAGTGCCTGAGGAAATTTCATCACACTATGCATGGCAAACGCCTTATCCATCACTGAGCCAATTTTCTTCCCATCTTTGACAACGCAAACTCCATACTGCGCAGAATCGTTTCCAACATATAATGGTCTTACCGCATTTTGCCCTTTTATGATATATGAAGAGCAAATGATCGCCATCAGAACTATGAATATAATCTTTTTCATCCTAAATTTTCAGATAATAATCTGTTTATCTTATCTTCTCTTATTACCTTGGGCTGAGCTTTACCTGCAAGAACAAGTATTTTCTTCCCATTACGATAGACGTGTAGCTGGCGTGAGCGAACTGCGGCAGTCAGTTCTTTATCATCCTGCATAGCTTGCCAAATGTGATAATACACGCCATCAGGCTGAAACAGCTTTTTTTGCAAGTGTGAACAAATATTTGTTGTATCAATAATCATTGTTTAATTGTTTAATTCCTTTCGCCACAAATCTGTCATTATGATTCAGCATATCAATGATAAAATTTTACAAGCAAGAGCATCATTGCTGCAATCTGTAGAAACAAAATGAGCGGAACTCCATACTTAAACTTCTTGTGCATCGTCTTGTGATGCCAAACTTTTATTCCAAGCCAAGCACCAACGCTGCCACCAACAACCGCCAACATCAACAGCGTCGCCTCTGATATGCGCCACTTGGCTTTCTTGGCTTTATACTTGTCGATGCCATACACAATCAGAGCAACAGCGTTGATACCCCAAAGGTAGCAAACAAGGAAACTGTATAACGAATCCATCATAACATTTATCTATATACCGAAATATCATTCATTCCACGTCAAGTTTCTCAAAACATGAGCGAAGCAGATATAACTTCAACAATTCTGCACGAAGTTACACAATCTTTTCCATAAAGATATTTCTCTCGCTTGAAATTTTGCATTAATATCACTTACCAATACAGAAGCGGGAGAAAATGGATGAGAGGATATCGGTGGGGGTGATTTCTCCGGTGATTTCACCGAGATAGTACATGCATTCACGGATGTCTTGACTTACGAAGTCTCCACTTATGCCGTTGCGCAAGCCGTCTATTGAGCGGTTTATTGCCTCTCCGGCTTTCACCAGAGCCTCGTAATGGCGTGCATTGGTCACTATCACCTCATTGCCGCCATTCTCAGGGATGGCTGCCGCAGAGATTAGAGCCTGTTGCAGCTCGTCGAGATTCAAGCGTTCACGCGCCGATATGAACATCACTTTTGCCGCGCCGGGCAATATGTCTGCAAGAACAGTTTTCAGAGTCGCTGTCTGCTCGGCAGTGATTATGTCGCATTTGTTCACAAGCACTATTAGCGACTTCCCTGTCGCTGTAGCCGCTTCCAGAATCTTCGGGCTTAAGGCTCGCACATCATCAGCCGATGTGGTGCCGTCTATTATCCAAAGTACGAGTTGCGCCTCATGCAGCTTCTTGAAAGTGCGCTGAATGCCCATATTCTCAATCATGTCGGTGGTGTCACGTATTCCGGCGGTATCAATGAAACGGAACAATGTGCCGCCTATGGTTATCGTGTCCTCAATCACATCGCGGGTTGTGCCATGAATGTCGCTCACGAGTGCGCGCTCGTCATGCAGCAGATAATTGAGCAATGTGGATTTGCCGGCATTGGTCTCCCCGACTATTGCCACTGGCAGACCGTTCTTTATGACATTGCCCATGGCAAACGAGCCGGCAAGCGCATCAATCACCCGCTTAATCTTCTCGGCAAGGTCTATTAAGCGTGAGCGGTCGGCAAACTCCACCTCCTCTTCACTGAAATCGAGTTCAAGTTCCATAAGCGAGACAAATTCCAGCAGTTTGTCGCGCAAAGCATTCAGTTCTTGGCTGAAAGCTCCACGCATTTGGCTCATAGCTATGCGATGGGATGCCCGTGACGACGAGGCTATGACATCGGCCACAGCTTCGGCCTGCGACAAATCCATCTTGCCGTTGGTGAATGCCCGACGGGTGTATTCGCCTCCTGTAGCAGCACGGCAGCCACAACGAATCAACTCGTTAATCAACTGCTGCTGAATCCACAGCGAGCCATGACAAGATATTTCAATCACATCTTCGCCAGTGAATGAATGTGGCGCACGGAACAGCACCAGCACCACTTCATCGAGCAAAGAATTATCGGTAGTGTCAATAATGCGTCCGAAATGTGCCGTGTGGCTTTTCATTTCTTCAATAGGCTTTCCTCTCCAGCATCGCGACACTATTTTTACAGCGTCTTTCCCACTGACTCGGATGACGGCAATACCACCCACGCCCGAAGGCGTGGAGATTGCGCATATAGTATCTTCGTTCAATATATCAGTATTCATTCTATCTGTTTTTTCCCTTTGTTTAATAAATATGTGGCATATCACCAAATTCCTTTTATTTGGTGCGGATATCCCATTGCTTCAAGTCGCTCACACTTTCAACGCGATTCTCTATGTCATCGGGAAGCGAAGCGAAGAAGTCGATGCCTGTGGCACGCTCCACGTCATCCACACTCACGACATGCTTCGACAGCGATGTGCCGCTTTTTTCATTGTCATATATGAAAGCTATTGCCCTGACAGGATTAGTCTTGTAAGCAAGAACGACCTTATAGAACTTCGGCGGCACAGCTATTTCCGCCTTGCCACCGATGGTTGGCATCGAGCTGCCCAATATCGGTCCTGTAGCCACTATCAATGCCCCGTCGCGCTTTGCCCATTGGCGAATTCTACCTTCAAGGCTATTCCAAGCGCCAGTGTTGAGCGACTTGACTTGCGGACAAATATTGGTCATATAGAATGATTCTTGCATAGCTTGAGCATCCCATTTCATATCACCGGCAGGAGCCATATGGCCGCGGTCATAGCCTGAGTACTGATAATCCGACGGCTGGGCACAACCCTCAACATTCTCGTCGGCTTCAAAATTTCTTGCTCTCGGCAATGAGCCTTGCACCTTCTCTGCCGTAAGCTCATATACCACACAGTTGGGAATATGATATTTAGGATTGAAATACACCGTGAACCCTTTATACTGGCAAATGGAGTTTTCCATCCCGACAGGGAGATTCACATGCCCAAGACTGAGACTGTCGTTATACGTTATAGACTCTTTAGCCGATGTATCGTCTATGATATAACGACCGATGAAGAACAGTATCGCCAGCACCACCGCAAACCACGACACCGTAACGGTCCTCGTTTTCAACTGCTCAAAATTGGCTATAATTGATTTTTTCTTTTTTCTGCGAGCCATAGCTTAATATTTTTTGCAAAGTTACACAAAGTATCGCATAAAAGACGTATTACGGCATCAACTTTTGGCGCATCGGCTCTTGCAGCAGCCACAGTTTATCCCAAATCAACCGCCATAATTTGGGCGTATTATATTTTTTTATAACTTTGTAGAACCATAGTATTCTAAAAGCTCTAATTGATTATGAAAGTATTATTGATTAACGGAAGCCCAAAGAAAGCCGGCAACACATACATCGCACTAAGCGAAGTTCAAAAGACTTTGCAGACTGAGGGAATCGACACCGAAATGATACACGTCGGTCACAAGGATATCCACGGGTGCATCGCATGCGGAAAATGCCAAGAACTGGGGCATTGCGTATTTAACGACATGGTGAACGAAGTGGCAGAAAAATTCAATACAGCCAATGGCATCGTCGTAGGGTCGCCGGTGTATTATGCATCACCTGCCGGCACAATCATCTCATTCCTCGACAGGCTATTTTCCTCCACGCCATTCGACAAAAGTATGAAGGTGGGTGCTGCCGTGGCTGTAGCGCGCCGTGGTGGAACAACAGCCACTTTCGATGCGCTCAACAAATATTTCACCATTTCAAATATGCCAGTAGTGTCATCGCAATATTGGAACAACGTTCATGGAATGATGCCCGGTGAGGCCACGCAAGACGAAGAGGGGTTGCAGACTATGCGCCAACTCGGCAGGAACATGGCATTCCTCATCAAGTGCATACAGCTCGGCAAAGAGAAATTCGGACTGCCAAAGCAAGAGCCTTTCATCGCCACAAATTTCATAAAATGACATCCCCGCTCCCAGTTGGGAGCGACCAAACGGCAGGAATGCAAATCCTTTTCCTCCATCTACAAATATGCTCACACAAAAAGCTGAAGCTGTGTTACAATTAAATAGTTGCGACACAGCCTCAGCTATTTTTATTCCATATTCGAATAATCGATTTGGACTTATGATTTGGATTTGTTCACATATTTTCTGTTTCTATACTCCGATGGCGAAAGTCCTTCCCTCTGCTTGAAGTAGCGGCCAAACACCGATTGGTCGGGGAAATGCATCCAATCTGATATTTGCTTCAAGCTCATATCCGACAAATCCAGATATTGCCGGGCAAAATTCATTGTCACGTTCTCAATCCATTGCATTGCGCTCTTGCCGCTTCGCCCCTTGATTATGGAGGAAAAATAATAGGGTGAAAGATGCTGCTGGCTGGCATAGAACTGCACCGTGCGCTGGTAATGGCAATTCTCATACACCGACACTATAAACCTATTTACTATGGGATCATCATCGTATGCGTTATCAGCACTTTTGCAGGCCAAGCTCAGACAAAGACTCTGAGCGAATGTATCAGCATGGGCATCAACAACAATCTGACGCTCAACAATGCACTCACAAGCATCAAGAAAGGACAGATTGCTGTCACGCAAAACCGCTCACGTCTGCTGCCAGTCATACAGGGTATGGCTCAATTCACCGACTATCTGAAAAGTCCTGTCAATGTCACTACCGGGACATTGCTCGGGAATGATTTTCCAGATGAGCCTACATGGCAGACCATAAAGAGTATGCAGTATAATACACAAGCTGGAATATTGATGACTGTCCCTATCTTCAACAAGAGTATCTTCGCTGGCATCGATGTGGCAAAAACGGCATTGAGGCGGAGCGGCTTGCCGCCTCTTCAATAAAAGCAAGAATAGCCAAGCAGGCCACACTCGTTGCCATTAAGGACATTACAGGCAATACTGTGGTACTCCTCACATCGGCAGCAATCCTCGTTCTCTTTTTGCCATATCGCAAAGGAGAAACCACACAACTTCCCATCCCCAAGCAACCCGCCAAGTCCTCACTGCTGCCAATCAAACAGCCAATAAGCAGTCGAGGCGGCACTGCCAGTCAGTGTCGCCTCAATGGTATTTATTATAGAGCTTTGTGATGACGCAGGGTCACTTCACCGCTATCTTTGTGGCACGGCTGCCGGTGCGCACTATGTACAGCCCCGACGGCAGCGGAATCTCCGTCTTGCCGTCGGCAATGCCGGTTGCCGCCTGTCGCCCGTCGGCTGAATACACGGCGTAGCCCACGCCGTCGCCCTCAATCACGGCAGCTCCCTCTGTGCCATACACCGGCACATCGGCAGCCCCGTCGCTCACCACGGCTTCAACTCCAGCACTCGGGAACTGGCTCACCTCCACTATCTCCTTGAAATCTTTCCACACAGGAGCAGCCTCGTAGGCAGCCTTTGCCCCCACCGGCACATAAAGTGTAAGTCTTCCATTTCCACCGATTGCACGAGATGGTATCGTTGGCGGCACTTCTGCCTTTATATAGACTTTACACGTATCATTATCTACTCTAATGGCTGCATTTTCCATTTTCTCTAAAGATGATGGCAATACAATTATTCCGCAACGAAACAACCCGGTGAAAGCTGAGCCTTCAATCTCTTTCAATCCTTCTGGCAAATATATCGACTTCAGCCTGTTTGAATTCTGCAATGCACAGACTAAGATCCTTTCCAATGATTTTGGGAATGTTATGCTCTCAAGACTGGTGTTGGCGAGAACACTAATATCCAATACAGTCAGACCGTCTGGCAATGTGAGGTGCTTTATTAAACGTAGTCCTGTCATAGCTTCAGCGCCAATCTCCTTCAAACTTTTCGGCAAATTCAAATGTGCCAATCTGATGCAGTTGCAGAATGCGCATTCCCCAATCTTTTCAATATTGTCTGGAAGTATCACATGCCTGAGCCGCGTCGGACGTGTATAGTCGCCAATCTCTTCATCCCATCTGAATGACCATGGGTATGGGCTGAAGCCATGCTCTGGTATCTCATTGTTCTCGATGCTGCACTCTCCGAGGTCTATATACTCCAATTTGAAATATGTGAACAAGCCTATCGCCTCAAACTCCTTGTGGGCAATGTACCCTGTGAACTTTATCGAATCCACTGTCAGTGTGTCGGGACCGAGAATTTTTCTCAGGTCACTGTCCTTGTCCATATTTATAACTCTCACTGTCGCGTTTGCAGAAATCACCGCCATCATAAGCAGCACCGCCAATGTCATCAATTTTCTCATAGTCCTATGTATTTATTCGTTAATGGTCAGCCATACAATATGCACGGCCGACCAAAATTAATGATTATTATTTTACTTTACAACTGTTTTTGTGTCTAAAATTTCACCATTCTCCATTATTGTGACCAAATATGTGCCTTTCGGGTAATCTGACGTGTAAATTGTCATTCTCGACTCGCCGCTCCTCATCAGAAAATCCTTCTGAACCGAGGGGTTTGTCACTCCTGTTATAAGCACATGGGTGCTGCTTTTCGCTGCCCTGCGCAGACTTATGGTCAGCTCATTGTCGAACGGACTGGGGGAAACCGACTCCATGACAGGTATCTTGTCAAGCGAGACCATCGCATAGTTCACAGCACCGTCGCTGGCTGCTCTCACTTTCAGCCTGTATGTGCCAGAAGCCTTTGAGGCATCAATAGTGGCTACTTTTCCCGATGCCACACTGGTTCCGTTTGCGTCATACCATTGATATGTCGCATCCTCGTTGATGTTGTTTTCCTTCAGCACATACTCGCCGCCAGTCTCCTCTATATCCACTGCTGGCTCCATTGTCTGAGAACGAGCCTCAGCATAGTAGTTAACTGACACACCTGCCGTGACTTCATCGCTTGATGCAATTTTTTGCACGATGTCAAAGTTGTACTTCATTGGTTGCAGGCTGCCCACATTCGCAATCCTGTCGAATGTTATAGTAAGGGAATCCGACACATTTGCAAGGCATATCCCGCCTATGTAGCTGTCCTTGCTGGTGAAGTACAGCTTGCGTGGGTTGGTGTCGAACGACACAACGTCGTTAGCGTCTTTTCCCCCTCTCTCAGTCCATGTGTCATACATTTTAGGTGACAGCTCGAATGCCATATCCACATTGTCAAAGAGGCGATCATCAGGAAGTGTGTCACATTCGATGTTTTCTATCACGAGTTTGCGCATGATTGTCGAGTCCCCGACAGTGCATCCACCACCTATTGTCAGCCGGTCTTTAGGACCGACATATACAAGGCTCTTCTGCGCTATATTGTTGCTGTAGCGTATCCTGCGGTAATTCGAGCGGAGACTGTCGTTTGGATTGTCCTCATCAATCAAAGAATTGTCCTCCTCAGACACTCTGGCAAGAAAATTAAGATTCAATTTCTCTTCACCGTGTTTCTTCGCCCATTTTACAATGTCAGTTGGAACAGAGAACTGGCATTCTCTAATCTCATAACCCAAAGGATGTATAACGCTGTCAAGTTGTTGTATTTCAGCTTTTCCTCCACTCTGTTCTTTGTTGTAGTCATTATGCTTGGCGAGCCATGCTTCAAAATCCTCATTCAGCATCGAATTGCACCAATACAGATGAAGATTCTGACCGATACCGTCATACTCGTCCTGCCCCCTGTTTATGACTCTTACATACACATACACAGTTTTATGAATACTGTTTTTGTCCAAAATAATAGGCTCTGATTTTGTGTGTACTGCACCGTCATTCTGGTTTCTCACCCAGATGTCAGGGCTGTTCCATAATTTTCGCTCTTTGCTCGGTTCCTTCCCCTTGTCGCCAACATAATCCCTTATATACAGATCCACCGCCTCGGGGATGTTGTTGAACGCCATATCCTCCTGTATATAGAGGGGCGTTGATGTCATCGCAGGTGTTGTGCTCGACATCTGCTTCTGGGCATAGCTGAAAGCCTCCTCCACGGTCACGCGTCCGTTGTTGTCGGTGTCCGCCGCCACATGGTTGCCCTCCGCGTCTGCCATGTTCATGGCCGATGTCCAGCGGTAGAGGAACTCCGTGTATGGAAGGTCGCGGCACGACACCGCAGCTTCGTCGGTGCCGCATCCTGCGCATATGACCCGGCCTTTGCCCTCAAGCTCCTTGGCGAAGCCGCCGGCGTAGCTCTGCCCGAGGACTATGCACACTGACCGGGCTTCTATCTCGTCGAGCTTGAGCGCAAGCTCGTCGGCATACAGCCGCTCCCGGTCATGCATCTGAGCATAATATCTGCCGCTCTCGGCATCATAGCCGCCGTTGCCTGTAAAGAATATAAAAAGCTGGTCCTGCTTCGTGATATTCTTTTTTATGCGGTACAGAAGCTCATAATCCAAATCCTCACTCGCTATCGGCGATGTCACCTCAGCAACTCCGTCAAAGTCAAAGTCGTGTGAGTTGTAGGTGTAGCCGCTGCCGTCGGCTTTGCGCATGTTGGTGTCGTATTCGTCGATCCCGATTACAACCGATATGTTGTCCTTCGGCACATTGTATCTCTTGTGCAGCGTCTGGTAGATGAACGAGCAGTCGTTCCAGCAACGCTCGAAGTTGTCGAGAACGTCTGATGCGCAGTCCATTATCAGGGCATACGTCCTGCCGCCCACTGCTGAATTGTATG
Organism: uncultured Muribaculaceae bacterium; assembly: GCA_964459845.1. Lineage (GTDB taxonomy): Bacteria > Bacteroidota > Bacteroidia > Bacteroidales > Muribaculaceae > CALZFJ01. The sequence continues at coordinate 67,333 of CAYWOC010000003.1, forward strand.
TGCTTTCGCTTGCTGCCACCGAGGGTTTCTGGTTGGCTTTTGCACCATAGCGGTTTACCGCAGAGCGTGCCTCGAAGCTGCGTATGTCATACGACGGCTTCTTGCCCCTGACCACGCAGCACTTTGGGGTGTCTCTGATTGACGGGACTTCACACTCCACATACACATAGCTGCACTCGTGTTCCCAGCTCTTGGTGGGCGCCTCGTCCACGAATATCAGCCAGTGGTAGCCGCTGCGCACCCATCCGCCGCCGTCGGGGATGTCGTCGGCATAGCACACTTTGGGGTCGGTGATGAGCTTGCTGCCCGACCAACTGGCATAGTAGTCGCAGCCTGCGCTGTTGCCGAACTGGCTCATGGCGATTTCAATTGCCTTCTCCCGCTCGACGTAAATCGGTCCGGTGGTGCCGTCTCCAGGATTGTATGGCAGCGCGACCTCTGTGGCCTTGCCTGTGGCGGAATCGATTATCCTGCCTTTTTTCACGGTATCGGCACTCTGCGCCGACATGGTAACCGCCACGGCTGAAATTATTGCCGTGACTAAAAATCTTGTCAGGTTCATCCTATTAGTTGAATTTTCAGTTTATGAATAAAGTTCCCTCATAGATTACGGCATCGCTCTCCACCCTCAGCGTGTATGCGCCCGCTGGGAGCTGCGGCAGGATGTAGTTCACCGGGACACCTCCCGACATCATCACCGGGCAGACATAGACCGTCTTGCCGGTGCAGTCAATCACCTTGAGCTTGAACTGCTCATCTGCCTCAATCGCCATCTCCACAGAGTTCGTAGCGTCGTCGTACGTCGCCCTCGGCTCAGTCCCGACCTCACCCCTACTTGGTTTGTTTCCCACCTCTCTAATGTCAATATCAGTCTTCCCGGCTGATAGACTGAATGCAGCTAAAATCGCTGCGATAAAAATTGTTGCTTTTTCCATTAATTTAGTTTTTGGTTTTTTGAATGAGTTCAAATCTCACACTGCAAATATATGACTAATAGATGGTAAATGCATAATTTTGCGAGTAACCTTTTTAAGCGTAATTACCTGTAAATCAATAAGCATTTCAAAAAAATAGTAACCTTGGCCATTTCTGTCCATTTTTAGGGGACGTTTTTCACTGTATTTCGACTAATGACTCGATGGATGATATGTTTAATTTAGCTTCTATCGCCTTTTTCTTCTTATAAATGTATTTTTCATTTTTATATCCCATATAAAATGATATTAGAGAATTCGGAAATCTACAAATCACCATACATATTATGTCAAGTTCTTGAGCTGTGAGATTAGGGTATTTTTCTTCCAAACGGACAGTTAAACCGTCATATTTGTCATCAACTGTTTTCCGCAATGACCTATAAAATTTTACATTTCTGATTTCCTCTACAAATTTCTTGAAATTCCTGTACAGATGTTCAGGACGAGTACTGAACGTGTCAAACAGCTCAACAAATTGCCTTGCCTTCTCAAAATATAGCACTACAGCCTCATCGACAACAGTATTTTCTTGTTTAAGATGTGCTTCAATATCATTGATGTGCTCTACATTCATCTGCGATATCATGTCCATAAAGTGTCGCATCTGCCGCCGATGTCGCCACCACAGTGCAAGCAGGAGCATAGCTACCACTGTGAGTATCAAAATCAGCATAAGCATTAGCGATTTCATATGTGCTGTACCTGATTCCGCACACTGCTTGTCAACTGTTCGCTCTGTGTTGTAGATCTCGCCACGCGGAGATTTGCTTTCTATAGCTTTTGTCAAAGCTTCTGCCTGAGCATTATAACGCAACGCAAGCTGGTAGTTGCCTTTGGATTTTTCAATCTCATACTGTGTAATCAGGCGTGACACTGTGCTGTTGGGTGAAACATCCTTGAACTTCCTCCGTTCAAAATAATATTGTGCTGAATCAGGCATGTTCAGCAGTGCGTATGCCCGACAAAGGTTATAGATGCAGTCGTTGGATGTAAGATACTGCGACCCATTCTGTACCACATACAATGCCGTCTCTTTCATCTTGTCATACAACGAATCGATGTAATATGCCCTGGATAGCAGAATGTAATTCTGAATCTCGCACTTCTTGTCACGCAGCTCCCTCGATAACTTTATGGCATCGAAAAGATAATGGTATGCGCTGTCCATATTGCGTGCCCGATATAATTTACCTAAGCTTTTGAGACATTCAAGTTGATATTTTTTATTCCCCGATGCGATGAAGTATCTGTTTGCCTCCTTATATTTTGAAATGTCAAGCTCATTCTCAGCAACAGCTTCATCATACAGTCCTGCCATGCGCATGTTCACATAGCCGAGATTGAAGAAGTCGGCGGTGTCGGCATTCTCCTCGGCGCGCTTGTACCACAGCATCGCTTCGGTCTTGTCACCAAGCTCGTCGAGGACTGCGCCTTTGTAGATGAGCGAACGTGTGTATTTCTCACGGTCGTGGTTGTCTGCGAAATGCGCTATCGCCACATCTATCGTGTCGGTGCTTTTTATAGCGCGGTCGCACTTGTATTTTGCCTGGGTGACGAGCAGCGAGTAGTAGGCGCGGTCGGCTTCTGCCGTGATTTCACCCGGAGCAATGCCCGAAAGCAGCGCGAGGGCGGAGTCTGGGCGGGCGTTGATCAGGCTGTCGGCAGCCAGCAGACGGCTGTCGTATCGGCTGTCGCCGCAACCGGCAACCACCGCCGCGGCAAGACAGAGAAACATTAAGATAAATACCCTCCCGATGTTCATATCTGCGAATTTAGCAATTCTCCAATTCACAAGCAAGCATTTCCCAAAGAAAATTTCCCCGGCAGCCCAAAAGGAGGCGACGCATTCTTGCGTCGCTACTACAGCAACCACCAATTCCCCCTCTGCTGCCAAGCCGTCTTCCGGCTACGCAAGAATGCGTAGCCTCCTAATGGAACTACTTATATTTTTCGGTTCTTGAATCGCTTATTATGCCTTTCCAGTTAAGTCCGAATGCGAAGTCATACACATTTCCGTCAGCATCGCAATATGGACGTATGTCGCGCGGGCGGTCTTCGCAATGCTCCTCCACAGCTTTCATGTCGGCTGGAAGCTGGAACGGGAGCAGTGCCGACGGCTCAAACTTACCCGAGACAATATCCATACATGCCTGCGACTGCACGTCGAATCCCACAAGAATAGCATCGGCATAAGGCTCTATCTCGCTCATAACTGCCGGATTCAGCATATTTATCACCACAATAAGAGGCTTGTCGCCGCCTATTGCCTTGCGAGTGTTCTGCACAAGCTCCATATCACACTTATTGATGGTGTGGGCAGTCTTGCCACGATAACTGCGATCGGTGAAATCCTCGAAAGGATCGCCGCCGGCAATGCTATGCTCACGCGCATCCACAGCAGTATAGTCGCTGTATTGCAGACTTATAGGGATGTATCCATTTCCGCCACGCTTCACATCCTCGGCATCATACCCCATAAGATAGCTGTGAGGAGATTCTATGAACACCACTGCGGCATCAGCCTCAGCGGCATCGTCGGTATTGCTGAAATACTTGTCGAGAATATGCTTAGGCACTGGATCGTAGATGCGCTCCGGGATAATCTGCCGCCAGTAATTAGGGCCTTCGGGCGAACGGCGCTGCGGGATGAAGAGCTTGGTGTCGCTGTTCAGAGGCAGCGTATTGTTGTGGTTCTTTACCATCACTATACTCTTCAACTGCTGAACATATCCCATCTGCATAAATTCAGGACAACCCACAGTCGCTTCAGCCTCATCGACATCAATATATGGATTTTCAAACAACCCGGTACGGAATATATTGAGCAGCAACCTGTATGCCGACAGCTCGAAACGACGACGCATCCACTCCTCGCCATGTTCTTTCACGCCCATTTGATAAGCCTCAAGCACCGGCTCAATTTTGTCGTTGCCTCCAAACTGATCCACGCCAGCCATAAGAGCCTTATAATGACGCTCAGCCTCGGTCATGCGCTCTACACCCCACGGCTTGCCCGAATGAGTGCCAGGATGCACCTCATCGTGCGTAATAAGCCAGTCGGTACAGACCACTCCGTCAAAGCCAGCCTGCTCGCGTAGTTGGTGAGTGAGGATTTCATAGTTGAATCCGTTTCCCACATTCTCATCGGTCTGGTCGAAAGATATGGTATAGTAAGGCATTATGGCAGAGCAAGATCTTGTTTTGCCATTAAGATTGAACGCTCCGTGCAAGAATGGTATTTTATGCTGCTCGTAGCATCCGCCCGGATACACGGCAAATTTGCCGTTCCCATAGTGCGCATCTCTGCCACCTTCTCCACTGCCACCGCCGGGCCAGTGCTTTGCCATTGTATTCACGCTTCTTTCGCTCCAATCGCCACGGTCGGGCGACTGGAATCCGTCGGCATAAGCACGCGTCATGTCGGCAACGAGCTTCGGGTCACAACCGAATGTGCTGCCGAAACGATACCATCGAGGGTCGGTGCCAAGGTCGGCTTGCGGCGACAAAGCTGTAGTGATGCCGAGCAGCCTGTACTCACGCGCTGCAATGCGCCCAAACTTCTCTACCTCTTCAGGCGAAAAAGTGGATGCCAAACCAAGCATATTGCTCCACAATGATATTTTGCCTCCGCAGCCAGCCGCAAATTCAGCATCGGCAGTAGCATAATGCCGTGGATCAGAAGAATTATTGGCTGGAATGCCGTGTGTACGTCCCTCCACGAGAGCTTGCACGTTGTTGCTCCATCGTGCCGCAGTGCCTGGGCTTTCCACTTTCGACACAAGCACATGGCGGACGTTATCTTTGGTCAAGAATTCTTTTTGAAGGTCGCTCAAGTCGTAAGCCTTTTTGCCACTTTCGGCAAATGGCTTGCCATCGTAGGTGTCGTTTGGCATTGGAAGCCAGTTCTGTGGGCTATAGAGCATTAGCCCGGCAATCTCCCTGATGCTAAGACGTGAAGCCAAATCATGCGCACGCTCTTCGGCACTCAGCCGCCAGTCTTCGTAAGGGAGCAGTTTACCGTCGCCGAGGAAATCCTTGAATGGCAGTCCATCCACTGTTATTATTTTGATGCCTGAATTTGGCGAATATCCGAGTTTTACTTTTCCATCGATTTTCACAAGGGTATATACGCCCTTGTCTTCAGCAGTTATCGTTTTCATTAGATTTTGATTTTCTGTGTATTCTTTATTTTCGTGCAAATATAGCGACAAATTCACTCACGCACAAACGAATTACTTACAATTCAGTTCAAGTAGCGCAGCCATCAGAATTTTAGAATCGTCCTCCTTTCAGTAAGCACCAATATCATAACCCATTATCAGGCTTTGCAATGTGAATGAACTTATTCTTAGCATCAATGTCCTATTATGTATCGGCTGAACGGCAGCGCCTTGATGACTCTCGTTAATACATAGCAGACTGCGAAGCACGCCAAAGCACACAGCGCATCAAGCAGCAGCGGATGAATCATGCAAACATCTTCCACGCCACATAACAACCGCCACACCACTTGGCGATACACAAGCATGTGGCACAGATAGATGCCGAATGAACAGATGCTTATACTTGTTATGACAGTGCGGAAAAGCGACTTGTCATTGTTGCCATGAGCAAAGCGTTTCGAAAGGAGCTGCAAGACCGAAAACGCCACAATACCTGCGACCATTGTGTTAATGCCTAAATCGTGGGTTATGGCAGCGAGCTGGTCGCTTGGATTTGGCATATAATATGCAGCCTGATACGTCAGCACAAACAGCGGCAATCCTATGCAAATCACAGCAATGGCAAAAATGCTCTTGAAAATATTTGCACAACTGAATATGGGCGGCTCATATCGGTGCAGATAATAGCCCAAGATTATATAACCGAGATAGTTGCACGTCGAAGCAAGCATAGTGTGGTGGAATTCCACCGTATAGAACACGCCACTTATGAATGGGGTAATCCCCGACAATAGCCACAACGCAAGATAATATTCAATCCATCGACGGCTCATAGCCTCAATACATCTCGACACAAGAGGCATAACCATATAAAGCCCTACCATAGCATACACAAACCATAGCGACCCTTCAACCGGGGTGAATGGCACCGACAGCAGCACGCGCTTTATCCCATCCTTCGAAGGGTTGTCGAAAATCAGCATCTCGATAAAATAGACCACGCTCCACATCGCAAGCGGAATCAGCACCGCACGAAGCCTATGCTTGATGAACTGGCGAGGCTCGCGGTTTATCGGGAGCAGCAAGGCTCCGCTAATCATAAAAAAGAGTTTACTGCTTATGCTGAATGTCAGCGCATATACGAAGAAACTTGTCGAGCCAATCAACTCATCATAGTTCCAAACAGAAGCGTGCATCATAATCACAAACAAGCACGCCACAACCCTAATGAAGTCGAGATAGAAAATACGCTCCCGGTGTGCGTCGCCAGTTTGCATAGCTGCACTTTTATTTTGAAATCAACACTGTGGCATAGGCTGCTATGCCTTCTCCTCGACCTGTATAGCCCAATTTCTCGGTAGTAGTGGCTTTGATCGAAACTTGGTCGATGTCACAGCCAAGACAAGCCGCTATAGCTTCTTGCATAGCAGGAATGTGCGGATTGAGTTTCGGCTGCTCGGCACATATCGTGATGTCGGCATTGCCGAAAGTGTAACCCTTCTCATTCACAAGGCGAATGGTTTCGGCGAGCAGCTTTTTGCTGTCGATGCCTTTATATCGCGGGTCAGTGTCAGGGAAATGATAACCTATATCACGCAGACACGCCGCACCGAGCAGAGCATCGCACAATGCGTGCAAAACCACATCGGCATCACTGTGACCGAGGAGACCAAGATTGTGATTAATCTTTATTCCGCCCATCCATAGCTCACGTCCTTCCACAAGTCGGTGAACATCAAATCCCATACCTATTCTGAACATATCGCTTATGCTTATTTTTCTGTCGTGTTATATTATGCGTTAGTTATTATCATTTTTTTCCGCCAAGCAGGTCGCGCAATCCGTCCATATCAAATGAAAGCGTGAAACGCAACGTCTGGTCAAGCGGGCTGCTCTGAGCTGTGGCTATCATATATGCCGCATCGAGCTTGATGACGTTCAGCGAGAAGCCGGCTCCAAGTCCGAAATACTGGCGGTTGCCCTTAAATGCACTTTCGTGGTAATATCCGGCACGCAGGAAGAATTGATGATTATAGTTGTATTCGGCACCTACTGAATAGTTGATTTCACGAAGCTCCTCCTTGAATCCGCCAGAAGCATCTGAGAACGACTTGAATATACCAGTAATAGGCGACATATCTTTCCAATTCTGAAGCGCTTCTTCATAGGAACGCTGGTCTTCATAGTCAGCTTGTCGAGGCTTAGACGGAACGAGCAACTTATTCAAGTCGAGCGACAGCGACAAGTTGTGATAATCTGCCACCGGAAATGTGAATGTGGTGCCGAGCTTCAAATTGGTAGGCAAGAAAGCCGGGTCATTGCCTCCGTTGTATGAAACCTTGGAACCGATGTTAGATATATTCCATCCAAATGACCACTGGCACTCGTTTCTGCCTATAACAGGATAAGTGTTCAAGAAGCCAGATATGTCGGCTGCAAATGCCGAAGCTCCTTTTGTGGTTTCGCTCGAAGATGCGTCGCTGAAACCGAGGTTGGAATATATGTAGCGCAAAGCCACACCCATCGAGAAACTTTCCGACAACTTGCGTGAATATCCCAAGTCAAACGACATTTCGTAGGGGTTGATTGACGAAGTGACATTGCCCTGACCGTCGGTAAGATTCACCTCGCCAAGAGAGAAGTAGCGCAGCGATGCACTCACCGCCTGATTGTCGCCGCTGCCGATTTTCCAGTAACCCGCAGCGTTGAGCAGTGCAATGTCATTTACAAGCTTGCGCAACCAAGGGGTGTATGACAACGATATGCCAGCTTGGCTGTAAGCGAATGCATACTTCGACGGATTCCAGTATTGAGAGTTCTCATCGGGGTCGGTAGCCGCACCTATATCACCCATCGACGCTCCACGCGCATCGGGGGCTATGCTTAGCGATGTCACGCCAGTAGTTATAGGGTTAAATTCATTTTTTTGTGTGTTATCGGCCGCGAATGCCGAAATAGAGCCGCTAACCAATAGCGTACCGAGAAGAATATAGTTGAAAATGCGTCTCATCAAATCTAAAAATTATATTACTATATTTTTTATAACTGCAAACACCGCATTTTATTGTGATAAAGCCAAGAAAAAAGCCCAATGCAATCGTCCGAAGCCAAATGATGATGCTTCGGACGATTGCATTGTTTTATTATTACTATTAATCTTGTGGTGACTGTTATTTATCGCCAAGAACTATTAGACGCTGCATAGGTGTGCTTGCACGCTGATTGCCGCACAACACTGCGCCATAATAGCGATACAAGCCCGGGCTGACGCGTCTTCCGTCGGTTCCCACAAGATTCCACTCATATGGGAAGGAGCTTGTAGTAGTTTGCCACACGACTTCCCCATTGCCATTCAACACATAAATAGCAGCACTCGGCTCTTGCGAAAATTTATGCGTCAGCTCAAATACCGCCGAGCTGCACACATCTTTGTCTGCCACATCAAGCGACGCTTCAGATGAGGCTTCCTGCACAAAAAAGTCGATGCTGCGCGATGACTGATTGCCGGCAAGGTCGCTCACATAGAGCGTCAAGCTGTGTTTGCCGCAGCTCAGCTCATTCAGCACCATATCTATTGTAGCCTTTTTCCCTGAATCGCTAAGATTCAGAATGTTGCGTACATCGCTATAAGATGTGCTTCCGCCATCAAGTATCAACTTGATATTCTTGCCGATGGCAAGCGTCTGCGTGCAGATGCCCAAATCGTCGGCAATGTCAATGTGCAACACCGGATTTGGAAGCACAGCGTCGCCATTTGTGAATGAAGGCGTATTGAGGTACATCTCATTGATTGCAGGAGCTTGCGTGTCGGTTATCATCCTGTTTTTGTCGAATGACGCAATCTTAACATTCTCAGAATAGCCATCCACGGTATAGCGACTGTCGTCGCGGTTGGCATAAACCGAAATTGCTCCCGTCTCATCTTGGGCAAGACAATTTTCGGGTACAAGTAGCTCAACAGAATATTCACCGTTCACTACCTTTCCATTCGCCTTATTAAGCGTCTCCCGCCCCAAATACAGGTCGCGTGCAGGGTCGTATAACGTAACTCTTTTGTAAAAGCAGTCTTTGTCGAGCAACGTCACCACCACGTCACCATTGAAGGTGCGGTCAATATTTCCGCTGGCATCGTTCACAGTTCCTGTAACAGTGACTTTTGTCATAGGATATATGGTAGCAACCGAGCCGCCTGTCACGATGGTTCCATTGACTGCAGTCACAGTGGCATAATCGTGCGGATAATTAAGTTTCATCGCAGGGTCGCCAAAGAGCTGGAAATTCAGCTTATTGCTGTTGCCACTGCTGCCGAAAGCCTTCATCGACTGGCAGAACGCCTCGCCTATGGTATTTTGCTCACCGTTCTCTTTCGGGGTGAACAGAGCCTTTACGAGAGCCGTGTTGAGGACATCGTTGTCCGACACATATACGGCTCTCGACGCAGCCATGCCTGCAATCATGCCGCCCCCCGATGTGTGAAACATCTCTTCGGCTATGCCACGCACATCACTGTCGAATCGCGCCACGTCGCACGATGCGAATGAGCAGAACGGCAGATGCTTATAGGTTACATTCTTGGCATCTTCCACACGCCACAGTTCGGTGAGCTTGGTGAGATTTTTCGGGCCTCCATGACCGATATATGCCATCACGAGTTGGCCTCGTTTCAACTCACTCGTCAGCTTCCGGCGTGCATCTATGGCAAACCCTTGCTGATTGGTGGGATAAGCCTCATTGTATATCTTGTTGAATATAGGCATTGTGCAACTTCCGGTCTTGATGGAACTTGCCAAGCCTTCGGTCTGATACATGTGAATGTCGTTGTCGCCTTGGTCGGCAACGAGCAGCACATTGTTGCGCCAATCGCTACTGAAATCATCATCTGCCACATAACCGAGCAATTTATCCACAGCACTTGTGGCTTCATCGACCGTCTTTACTGGGAATCGCCCCACCGCTATCGAAATGGGAGCCGACGACAGAGTATATCCGTTCCCATCGGCAAGCATACCGAAAAAGTTGTCGCAGGTGTAGGAGTGCGTCTCGTCGTTGCTTATGGTGGATTGATATGTCAGGAGCAAGTTTTCGCTCTTGTTGCCTATAAGCCTGCGGTTGTCATATGAGCCGCCCCCGAACAGAAGCAGATATTTAATTTTTGCTGGATTGCGCAAATACAGCATCTTCATGAAAGCGCGGATAGCCATGGCATCGGGCGCACCCGACGAGAACTCGTTAAAGATGTGCTGCTGTTCCACCACCGCCACATCCATATTGTCCATCGACTTGTGCATATCAGCTATGCGCTGAGCCTGATCCTTGATACCTTTTGCTGTGATTATGACCATATCCGGCACATCCATGCCATGGAGGTCTTGGCAATCAACATTCACAGCCGATGCCACTTTGCGCAGCGTCCGCGACGGATCAAATACTACAAATTCCTGCACAACAGATGCCGCCATCTCACTTGGTGCTATGCGGCAAGTGCTGCCGCTGAGCGTTGGCACATATTGCACAGGGAGTTCTGGATTTGTGACATCCCACACCAGAGACGATGCCGTGGCTCCCGATACGGTGATGCGGTCGTCGGCTTGGCGCGCAAGCACTAACATATTCAACTGGGCAGAATCTGCCGCAAGAACATTGTTCTGCTTATATGTCAATGTGAAATAGTCGAGTTTTGCTATGGTTGTCGTGCCGCTGCACGCAAGCGCAAGCGAGAGCCTCAAGTTCCCATTCTTCACATCCACAGGAGTTGCAGTGCCACGACCCACGGTAGAGTTGTAATAGACATATTCGCTTGTCGATTTATTGATTTGATTGGTGTTGGCATTGAATTTCACATCAGCGGAGTTCAGCGAGACTGAAAGCACAGCTTTCTCTGAGACCTTCGCCGCCACACTTGCATATATGTCGATTTTGCTGTTCTCAACGAGATTGTCGAGCTTGAAGTCAAAGCTCAATTTATTGCTCGAATCAAAATCTTCTCCAAGGATTGTTTTGCCGGAAGAACCGGGGCTGCACAACTCACGCTCATGATGATAATAATTGTAGCTTGTAGCCACATCGCTTGTGGCTGAAGCCGACTGCTTTCCCTCTACCGCCGGCATTGCAGCATACGCCTCATCATCGGTGATAAAATAGTAAGACGACCGTGAATAGCTGTTGGGGGTAAGTCTGACATACGGCTCGGCGAGAGAACTGATATAGCTTTTTTGATAAGGCCCCACGCCATAGAAGCACAGCTTGCCATTGGTGTACAATGCCGGAATCTGCTGAATGTCATCGGCAGAAAGAGACTCAAGCGATTCGGTCATCATTATGCCGCCATGCCCAAACACTTTCACCTTCGACGGCTTGCCGAAACCGAGCGTCTGAAGCTCGGCATCGGTCAGCTCATACACGCCATCTACTGGCACTTCGAGCCTCGCCCAGTGACCTGTGGCAAGTTTTGATTTAGTGGCAAAATGGCTTGCGTCTAAGGCCGACACCTCAAGCGAGGCGCAGATGATGACAGCAGTGGCGCAAACGATGCGCCCGATGAATGGTTGAAATGTTTTTTTCATGTGTGAGTTGCGTGTGCATAGATATGAAAAACTGTTTATTTCACCTTGAAGTGAAGCACTTCGTTACCGTTGAGAGTTGCGCTCAACACGGTATCGATTTTCATCGTGTGGCAAGGCTCAGGGTCGCAAGCGAATATTATGTCGCCAATTTTTAATGTAAAATAGCGACTTATATATTCTATCAGCGTATCGATGTCGGTCATAAGCTGGCTCGAAGAGCCTTTCATCACCGAGACACCATCCACCATGAAATCGAAATCGGCTGAATTGCCTATTTCCGCAATTGGCACAAAGTCGCCGAGGATTGCCGCACCGTCAAATGCATCGGCAAGCGAGCCTGCATCGTCATCTGCAAACTGCTCCTTCATTCCGCAAGCCTTTACGGCAATGCCTATCGTCACCGCATCATAGTAGCGGCCGGCAAATTTCTTGGCGATATTTTTGCCAAGGCGGTTCACACGAAATACTATCGACGGACTGCACTTGAAACTCTCGGCGAAATCTGGCAGGAAAAATGGTTTTCCGTCTTTTAGTAGAGCCGAGTCTGACATCAAAAATACGGTTGGATTCTTCGCCAGTACTGGCGGCTCCGGCTCTGACGATATATTGTAATTGTTCTTAATTCCTATTACTTTCATTGTATCATTCTTTTCTTTTCTTCAAGACGATTATACATAACAGCGAGGTGGGCATATATTGATGTGTTCTGTATCACAATCTCATTGCTCGCCTTTATGCGCGACGGAGTGAAATTCCATATGGCTTGTATTCCACAGGCAATCATCGTGTCGGTGGCATCCTGAGCATGTTCTGCCGGCACTGCAAGGATTCCTATTTCTGTGCCAAACTCCTTCTGTCGCTCATCAAGCTCATCCATGCTGAAAATCGGCACACCGCCTATGTCGGTGCCTATGAGTGTCGGATTCACATCGAATCCTGCCACAATATTAAGTCCGAATTGCGTAAGTCCCGAGTCTTGTATCAGAGCCGAGCCAAGACTGCCTACACCTATCATAAACGCATTATGCTCTTGCTTGAATCCAAGGAAATCCTCAAGCTCATTGACAAGTGTCTCCACCTCATATCCTATCCTTGTCTTTCCCTTAATGTTGAGAAACGACAAGTCTTTGGCTATCTGCGATGCATCAACATTTATCTCTTTGGCTATCTGCGTGGACGACACGTATTCCACATGGCGGCTGCGTTGCAGATTCAGATAAGCGAGATACCAAGGCAAGCGACTGATGGTAGGCTCAGGTAACAATATTTTTGCAATGTTTTTATTCTCAATCATATTTGCCACTGTTATTATTCGCCAAATTTAGCAATAATACTTCAATGCTCAAAAAAATCATAATTTTTTAATATGAGAAAACACACACTATCACTGCAAGTGGAATGATGGCACATGCCGATATTGCAGAGCCGACAATCCGAGTGACGACCGAATGCACATAGCAACCATTTCGCCTCCTATATATCACCAACAACAGAAACAGCGACTGGATTATCCCTACAATTCCAATATAAAACAGATATAATGCTAAACCCATAATTTTTCGTCAGTTTATATGGACAAATTTAAGGATAATTTGCGAGATCTTTATAATCATCTCTGAAAAATAGCAGAATTTCGGCATTGAGCCAGAGTGTCTTAATGACAGCAACCTATAAGCCACTGGCCAAACCCCACTGCCAACAGAATCGCAAGCATTACGCTTATCGTCCTGCTTGTGACGTTTTCTCCCCTGACTTTTTTCAACACACAAGCGCTTAGCACATAGACGCATTTGCCTACGATTATGCACATCAATATGACAAAAAGCCCAAGCATATTCTTCCTCCTACAGTCTTGATTTATGCAAAAGTAATTATTTTTAGCTAAAATCGCTCATTAAAGATACAATTTAAATCTATCGCGATGAAATGGTTAAAATTTTGTTAAATGAGCTTTGCCATAAAAATATAGAACGAATTTTTCATATTTTTGTAAAAATATCTTGAAACTTACAGCTCGATACTTACGGTTTATAGTTTTTAAGTTTTCGTGAATACGATACACACTTTTTTATTCAGGCTCTAATTCTTATGTGGATATGTTTTTTGAAATTGTCGATATTGTCATATATGTCTTGCTTGCAGTAAATGTACTCTATTTACTTATATATAGCATAGCATCGTTGAAACGCACCAAGAACAACGCGATAGAATACAAGCCCCAAAACGACACCGATTACACCCGATTTGCAGTGGTGATAGCCGCATATCGTGAGGACAATGTGATTGAACACACCGTGAAGACATGCCTTGCAGTAGATTACCCAAGCGACAAATTTGATGTGGTGGTGGTTTCCGACCACATGAAGCCGGAGACCAACGAGAGACTTCGGCAAATGCCTATAAAGGTGCTGCAAGTGGATTTCGAGCACAGTTCAAACACCAATTCACTGAAAGCGGCAGTGAACGCCTTGAATGCCTACGGGCATTATGATGTTGTGGTGATTGTGGATGCCGACAACCTTATTCCCAAAACTTATCTGCGCGACCTGAACGCAAAATTCTCCGATCCAAACGTCGAAGTGGTGCAAACTCACCGCGTAGCCAAAAACATCAACACCAATATGGCATACCTCGATGCTATAAGCGAGGAAATCAACAACTCCATATTCCGCCAAGGACACGCCAACCTCGGCATGTCGGCGGCTCTGATAGGCTCGGGTATGGCGTTCCGCTTCAAGCTCTTCTACAACGCTATCCTAAGTGCCGAATCGATCGGCGGATTCGACCGCGAGCTTGAGCTGAGGCTGCTTTTCAATGGTGTGAAATTCCATTACCTGCCCAACACCTACATCAAAGACGAGAAGATTCAGCATTCGCAGCATTTCTACAAGCAACGCCGTCGATGGCTTGCCGCACAATATGAGAGCCTATGGGCATTTGCCCACTATTTGCTGCCCGCAATAAAGCGCCGTCGATGGGATTTCTGCGACAAGCTGATTCAGCAAGCCATGTTTTCGCGGGTGCTGCTGCTCGGCATCCTGTGTGTGATTGCAGTGTTCATGCAAATCACATTCTCGCAATATGCGCTAAAATGGTGGATACTGCTCGTCGCGCTCATTACGGCGCTTATATGCGCAATACCCCACAAATATTGCACACGAAAGTTGCTGAAAGTCTTGAGCCTCGTCCCTATGACATTTGCTATGATGTTTTGGAATCTGTTTAAGCTGAAAGAGGCTAAGCGCAAATTCATCCACACCGAACACGGAATAAAGAAATAGCCCCAAACACACAGCAAAAGGACAATATGGAAAAGGCTGAATACGACGATAAAGTTTCAATAATAACCGTAAACTACAACGGATGGCGCGACACATGCGCTATGATTGAATCGCTTGCAAGATATGAGACTTATCCCTATGAGGTAATTGTGGTGGATAATGCCTCTCGTGGTGATGATGCCAAGCTGATAGCCTCAGCACACCCCGAAGTGCGAGTCATCACAAGCAAAAAGAACCTCGGTTTCGCTGGCGGTAACAATCTTGCCATTCCTTACGCCACAGGCAACTACCTTTTCTTCCTAAACAACGACACCGAGATAAAACGCCCCATTCTTTCAACCCTTGTCGGGAGGCTGCAAGACTCGTCGGTCGGCGGAGTGTCGCCACTCATCAGATTTTTCGACAATCCAGAAGCCATACAATACAACGGCTACTGGCGGCTTACGCCTATCTCGTTGCGCAACACCGAGCCACAAGACTGGGAAGCCCACAAGCACACTCCAAGCTGCGAGATTGACGTGATGCATGGTGCTGCCATGATGGTGCGTCGCGACGTACTCGACCGCGTAGGTCCTATGCGAGAAGACTACTTCCTGTTCTATGAAGAATTTGACTGGAGCTACCGCATTCTTGAAGCCGGATATAAGATATGGTATGAAGCCGATGCAGAAGTATATCACAAAGAAGGTCAAAGTGTAGGCAAAATCACGCCTATGCGGGTACTATACATGACGCGCGCCCGCCGGCTATTCGTGCGCTACAACTCTCATGGATGGCGCAAGTGGGCAAGCTATTGCTATCTCCTCGGAGTCGTTCTGCCGCGCGACATCTTGCGCTACGCCCTGCAATGTCGCTTCGACCTCGTAAAAGCGGCATTATCCTCACTAACGAAATAGCACCCGGCCACCACACAAAAAATTTTCACTGACATAGAATGGGATAGCAGAAAATTGCGTGGAAGGATGCAATAATTTTTGCAGTGGTGCGTTTTAATAGTAATGATAAAGAACATTCGAGAAATATGTACCAAGTTTTTGGCGATGTGTCGCAATCGTGAAGCTGCACTTTTGTGCCACAGTGCGGGACGTACGCTTATGGCTGCGCTGCTGCTTATGGGCGTGTCGTGCTGCTGGGCGCAAGATAACGACCGCATACTCAATCGCCAATATGCCGATTTGAAAAAGCTGCATTTCGGATTCTCGGTGGGATTCCATTTTCAAGATTTGAAAATGCAGAACAATGGCTATGTGACAGAAGATGGCGAGGCTTGGTTTGCCGAAGTGCCGAGCCATTCTCCGGGATTTTGCGTGAATGTCCTTGCCGACTTGCGGCTGTCGAAGTTCTTCAATCTGCGCTTCTCGCCCGGAATGTATTTCGGCAATAAGAATGTGAAATTCCGTGATGCCACAAATGATGTGGTTGAAAGCCAGAACGTGAAAAGCAACTATGTGGTTCTGCCGGTTGATTTGAAGTACTCGGCTTTGCGCCACCGCAATATGCGTCCGTATCTAATCGGAGGACTAATGGGAGTGTTCGACGTGTCGAAGAAGCGGAGCGAGCAGATTGCGCTCAATTCAAGCGACGTGATGCTCAGCATTGGGTTTGGCTGCGATTTCTATTTGCCGTTTTTCAAGCTGTGTCCTGAAGTGAAATTCTGCTTTGGACTGAAAGACATATTGAAGCACGACCGCCCCGACCTGTCGGACGATCCCGGAAAAATGAAATACACCAATTCCCTGAACCGAGTGTCATCGAATATGGTGGTCGTGACGTTTTATTTTGAATGATGATATTTTTTGTGAGGTATAGCAAGTGATGAAAACTGAGGCACACTACATAAGATATTGCAGATACTTGATGCAGGTCGCACTTGTGCGGCTTGTAGTGCTTATAGTGGTGGGTATCGTGCCTGTTGCCGTATCGGCACAGACCGATGCGCAACTCACTCAATACTGGGCTATGCCGACTTATTATAATCCAGGAGCCGCAGGCAACAGCGACTTTATCCGCGTCACGGCTGCAAGCCGCTTGCAGTGGGTGGGCATACCGAGAGCGCCACAAGCATTCCTCGGACTTGCCGACAGCCCGTTTAAGCTGCTCGGCAAGCGTATCGGTGCAGGTGTGGCGTTTATGCAGGAGACCGCCGGACTATACAGCACACTCAACGCTTCGGCTCAGTTGGCATATAAAATCAAGTTTCCGAAAGGCGAACTCAGCATAGGCATGCAAGTGGGAATCATCAGCGAGACATTTAAAGGCACAGAAGTGCATAACCCCGACGATGACGACTACCACGAGGGCAACGACGACGGAATACCCACGATGGACATCAACGGAACATCACTCGACGTTGGGGCTGGCTTGTTCTACACCCGCAAAAACTTCTGGGCATCGCTGTCGGCTACGCACCTCACACAGCCTACTATCACAATGAAAGCCGAATCGGAACAGGAGAAGCAATATGAATTCAATACATCGAGAATCTGTTATTTTATGGCAGGTGGCAATATTCCAATAAAAAATACGTTATTTGAATTGCAGCCCTCGATGTTGGCTAAGAGCGATTTCACATTCTTCAGTGCCGAGGCTACGGCGCGCGTGCGCTACAACAAGTTCATTTCGGGCGGTGTGGCATACAGGTGGAACGATGCCGTGTCGGTGATGATAGGAGCCGAATTCAAGAATTTTTTTCTCGGCTACAGCTATGATTACCCCATATCAAGCATATCTAAGGCAAGCAGCGGCAGCCACGAGGTGTTTCTTCGCTACAACGTGAAGCTGAATATGGCAGACAAGAATAAGAACAAACATAAGAGTATTCGTATAATGTAGAATATATGAAAAAAGTAATAATTTATATCTCCCTTGCACTGGCTGTGGCATCATGTATGGCACCAAAGGGCAATAGCGGCAGTGGTGGCGGTGAAGTTACTGGTGTCGGCGGTGTCGCATGGTCGGAGCCAACACCATATGGTATGGTGCTTGTAGATAGAGGTTCAATGAAAGTGGGTGTCGCCGATTCCGACAGCGTATGGGGCTTGAAGCCTAACGCTCGTGGCGTGTCGGTAGATGCTTTCTGGATGGACGAAACCGAAATCACCAACTCAAAGTATAAGCAGTTCCTGTTCTGGGTGCGCGACTCCATTATCCGTGAACGTCTTGCCGACCCGGCATACGGCGGCAATGAGGCATTCAAGATAGAGGAGGACAAAGAGGGCAACCCTATCACTCCGCGCCTTAACTGGTCGAAAGCGATTCCTTGGAAAAATCCTAATGAGGATGAAGCCCGCGCCATAGAGAGTGTGTATCGCACAAATCCTATCACTGGCGTGCGAGAGCTTGACCCTACACAGATGATATATCGCTATGAAATCTATAATATGACCGAGGCTGTGAAGCGCAAAAATCGTCTCGACCCGAAACGCCGTGACTATAATACCGACCATGAGGTATCGGACATCGCTCCTATGATTTCCAAGGATACGGCATACATCGACGATGAGGGCAAAATTAAGCGTGAAACTATCACTCGCGCTCTCACTGGCGACTATGATTTCTTGAACACATATATTGTTAACATATATCCCGACACAACTTGCTGGGTGAACGATTTCGAAAATGCCTACAATGAGCAGTATGTACGCATGTATTTCTCTCATGCCGGCTATAATGATTATCCTGTGGTGGGTGTAAGCTGGGAGCAAGCTAATGCATTCTGTGCTTGGCGTACCGACTATCTGCGCCGCTCGCTCGGCAAACTTGGAGTGTATGTGGAACCGTATCGCTTGCCTACTGAGGCTGAGTGGGAATATGCTGCTCGTGCCGGCATGAACAAGAACAAGTATCCGTGGGACGGAGATTTGCCTATGGAGGAGAAAGAAGGATGCTTCTATGCCAACTTCAAGCCGCAGGAGGGCAATTATGTGAAAGACGGCAACTTGATAACATCTCGTGTAGGCACATATGCCGCCAACAACTTTGGCTTGTATGATATGGCTGGAAACGTGAGTGAATGGACTTCTACAGCTTATACCGAGAGTATCGACAAGAAGACGAGCGACCTGAACCCTG
The DNA here is from genome assembly GCA_964459845.1 of uncultured Muribaculaceae bacterium. Classification (GTDB taxonomy): domain Bacteria; phylum Bacteroidota; class Bacteroidia; order Bacteroidales; family Muribaculaceae; genus CALZFJ01. The sequence goes on from CAYWOC010000003.1 coordinate 86,388, forward strand.
AATACAGATATGACGCGGCTGTGGGCGATAACGACAAAGACCCATACAATATGACGCGTAAAATCGTGCGTGGCGGTTCGTGGAAAGACGTGGCGCATAATGTGCGCAGCGACTTGCGCATGTGGGAATACCAGAATGAGCAACGCTCATATATCGGTTTCCGCTGCGTGCGCTCTACGATAGGGTTCAGCAAGAACAAGAAAAGAAAGTGAGAATAAGACAAACTACAATAATTAGGAAGAACGAAAAATTTGCACAATAAATTTATGGGCAAGATTAAGAAATATAAAAATGGCATTGAGCGTTTTCTCTCGGGAGAAAAGGGACAGCGTTTTTTCAACTTCGCTTATAGTATAGGTGCGGCTGTCGTGATTTGGGGTGCTCTTTTCAAAATTCTGCACCTGCCTGGTGGCAGCACTCTGCTATGTATCGGTATGGGTACTGAGGTGCTGATGTTCGTCTTGACGGCATTCGACCGTCCAGCCGAGGAATATAAGTGGGAAGAGGTGTTCCCCGTGCTTCGCTCAAAAGATCCGGAGGATCGTCCCGACTTCAATAGCGGTGCCGGAATTGTGATAACAGGCTCGGGCGCAAATGCTACTGCCGTGAACGGCGGAGCGGTTGATGCCGGAGAGGCTCGCCATGCAGTGGGCATCCCCGACGGAATAAACTTGAGTGAAGAGGATTCACGCAGCTTGAGCGAAAGTATCGCCAAAATGTCGGCGGCAAGCGAGCAGCTTGCCAAGATGGCAGAACTGACCGATGCCACACAGCAATATCTCAGCCAGATGTCGGCTATATCGGAACAGATGGAGCGGCTGCGCACCACAACCGAGGCTCTGAACAACGTGTCGGATGTGCTGCTCGGAAGCTACCGTGCAATCACCGACAACAGCGAGAACATAACGCGCAGCTCTACCGGATACGTAGAGCAGATGGAGAGCCTTAACCGCAATATCAGCGGACTAAACGCTATCTACGAGATTCAACTGAAGAGCATATCTTCTCAACTCGACAGTATTGACCGCGTGAACCGTGGCTTGAAGGATATTCGCGACATGTATGAGAAATCGGCACGCGAGAGCAACTCTTATTGCGACGAAACCGAAAAACTCGCTTATAACATGAAGCAGCTCAACAGCGTGTATGAACGCATGGTGAAGGCGATGACTACAAATATGTATCGCCCTATGATGCCGGGCGATGATTCCGATAAGGATTGATTGCCAATCGGCATCTTGAGAAGTAATAAGATATATTGTAAAAAAGGATTTTGTGTAAAAACAATAATAAATGGCAAATGCTCATAATCAGACGATAGGTAGGATGTCGCCCCGCCAAAAGATGATAAACTTGATGTATATCGTCCTGACGGCTATGCTTGCGCTGAACGTGTCGAGCGATGTGCTCAACGGATTCAGCCAAGTGGAGGACGGACTGACACGCTCTAATGCCACAGTATCGGAGCGAAACTATCAACTGTTTGCTAAATTGAAAGCTTTCACCGACAAGAATCCCGAGAAGGGTGGCGTGTGGCTCAAGCAGGCTGAGGCCGTGCGTCGCGGCACATTGCAGTTATATAGCTATATAGATTCCTTGAAGCTGAGCATCGTGCGTCAAGCCGATGGTCCTGAGGGCGATGTGAACAACATTCAGAATCTCGACGACTTGGAGTCGTCTTCGGTGATTATGCTCGCTCCAGGCACTGGGAAAGGGAAGATATTGAGAAACCGCATAGATACTTTCCGCAAATTTATGTGCTCGATGATTGCCGACACCACAAAGCGCGGCAACATTGAGCGGATGCTTTCCACTTCATCACGCAAGCAACCCGGGAGCATCGACATAAAGCAGTGGGAGGAGGCTATGTTCGAAAATATGCCTGTTGTGGCAGCAGTGACACTGCTAACAAAGTTGCAGAATGATGTCCTGTATGCCGAGGGAGAAGTCCTTAACCAGTTGCTCACAAATGTGGATTTGGGCGATATTCGCGTGAACCAAGTTGAGGCTTTCGTTATACCAGAGTCGAAGCTTGTGATGAGAGGCAGCAGATATTCGGCAAGTATTGTGCTTGCTGCGGTAGATACAACGCAGCGGCCATCAGTGTTTGTGAACGGTGCGCGCCTCGGCAACGACCGCGGACTTTATGAAATCGGTACTGGCAAGGCAGGAAACTTTGAATACTCCGGATATATTGAAGTGCCTCATGGCGATGGAACGCTGTCAAAGCATCCGTTCAAGTCATCATATACAGTGATTGAGCCTATGGCTACAATCTCGCCTACGATGATGAATGTGCTTTATGCAGGAATCAACAACCCGATTTCGATAGCAGTGCCTGGAGTGCCTAATACGGCAATATCAGCCACGATGACCAACGGATCGCTCACACGGAGCGGCGACCAGTGGATAGCCCGTCCATCTAAAGTCGGCGCAGAGGCTGTGGTGTCGGTTACCGCTACACTCGACGGACGTGCGCAGAACGTGGGTTCGATGACTTTCCGTGTACGCAAGTTGCCTGATCCTATGCCATACATCGCATATACCGATGCTAAGGGCAACCCTGAAAGATATAAGGGCGGACGCCCATTTGCCAAGACGCTGCTTCTGCAAGCCGACGGTTTATCGGCAGCTATCGATGACGATATGCTGAATGTGGCATACAAAGTGCTTAGCTTTGAGACTGTATTCTTCGACTCAATGGGCAATGCGATACCCGAGGTTTCGGCGGGCAGCAAGTTCTCTGAGCGTCAGCGCAGCAGTTTCCGCCGCTTGTCGCGAGGAAAACGCTTCTACATATCGCGCGTGAAGGCCTTAGGCCCCGACGGAATTGAGCGTACTCTTGCTCCTATGGAGGTCATAGTGAATTAGGATTACAAAAATTATGTCATCAGCCGCACTCTCTCCGAAGTGAGAATGCGATGATTGCAGTAAAACAAGAATATATATAGAGAGACAAATATATGAAAGGTATAAAACATATTGCTGTGGCTATGCTGCTATCTGGAGTGGCAGTAGTGCCTGTGGTGTCGCAAAATCAGTCGAGAAGCAGCAGCTCGGTGGTGAGGATGCGCAAAGCTGGCGACAGAAATGCAAATAAGGACAAAGATGCGCAGGTGACACAGCGAATGCAGTCGTTCTACGACGAGCGAGAGCCATCGGATGCCGACCTTGAATGGATGAAGGTGATATATCGCCAGCTCGATTTGAAAACAGAGCAGAACATGGCATTATATTATCCTGAAGAGCCTAATCAAGACGGGATGAATCTCTTCTGCATAATAATGAAGCTGCTCGCAAACGACCAATTATCGGCATACGAATATCTTGACGGACGCGAGATTTTCACCGACCAATACAAAATCAAGGTTCGTGATATGCTCGACCGTTTCCATATCCTATATTCTGAGGCAAAGGGCAGCACCGAGAAGCATCCTAAATTCAAGATAGAAGACAGCGATATGCCTTCAAATGAGGTGCTGAGTTACTATATCATAGAGAAGTGGGAGTTTGACCGCCTGAAGAACAAGATGCAGCAGCATGTGGAGGCTATATGCCCGGTACTTCACCGCACCGATGAGTTTGGCGGAGAGGCTATCAAGTACCCTATGTTCTGGGTGAAGATGGATGAGAGCTTGCGCCCATATATGGCAAAGCAATATGTTTTCACCGACAACGACAACAATCTGCCACGCTACAATTACGATGATTTCTTCCAGATGTCGATGTATAAGGGCGACATATATAAGACGAAAAATCTGCGCAACATGTCGATGATGCAGCTTTATCCCGACCCCGACGACTTGAAGCGTGCGCAAGACAGCATCGAGAATCGTCTGCACTCATTCGACAAGCATTTGTGGGTTCCTTCCCGTGAAGAATTGCAGGCTAAAGCCGAAGCCGCTGAAGCTGCGGCAGCCGCTGCCGACACGACACTTGTCATAAAGGAGCGTGCCGACAACAAGTCGAGCGTGAAGAAATCGGCTCGCAGTTCGAAACGAGGCAGCAAGAGCAGTGGATCATCATCATCGAGCAGCTCGTCATCCAAGCAGAAGAAGAGCAAGACACCGAAGGTGAAAGAAGCCAAAGTGTCGAGCAGCTCATCGGCAGCTCGCTCGGTGCGACGCAGAAGGTAGTCTTTTTAAGACAGCATAATTTTTTGAATATTTTCAGCGCAGTGTTTTCCATTTTAGGAAAATGCTGCGTTTTTTATTTATTATGGTCTATGATATGGCTGCATCATTGCTGCATTTCAAAAAACAGTCGGCATTTCAGCAGAAAATTCAAGTTACTTGATATACCGACTTCTGATTTGCACTATTTGTGCTATAATTTACGATGTGACACGCTTTTTTTGACGTATTGAAACGAGTGCATCACATAGTTTGTTTACTTTTGTAGTCACAAAGACGTTATTATTTGCGTACAAGAAGCAAATGATAGAGAACACTTGATTTTGTTTGATTTTAAAGAAAATCTTTATGAAGGTGTGAACCTTTTGGCTGAATTGAGTGTTTTATTAATGATAAATGAGTAGTGTTTGACAAAACAAAATTATCAGTAGTTGCGAAAAAAGTGTGAAAAAGGGTGAACCGTTGAGGCTCGCCCTTTTTGTGTGTATGGGTCTGATTGCATTTACCCAAAATCGCCTATTAAAATTTTAAAGTAGGCACATCAGTTTGACTATATTTGTTCTTTTTCAATTTTTAATACCTGACTTCGTTCCAATAAAAAAATGCGGCTGTGCATCGATGCACAGCCGCAATAGATATAATCAGAATCAATTATTCTCATGCACAATTAGATCCACTTAACGTAAGCGAAGTCTTGACGATGTGGAAGCTCCTTGTTGCTTGGATAAATACGGAATGAGTAGCGGAAAGCTCCTGCGTCTTTCATCTCGTTCTTGATTTCGTAGGTCACAATGTCGCCCGATTCAGCTACAGCCTTCAATGGATAGACTGCCTTCAGCCTATTCTCGTTGTTCTCGGTGCTGAACACAACGAGTTCCACACCAAGGTCCTTGCCAAGACCGGCAGTGTCGAGCTTAACCATTGCCTCATATTTCATACCGTTCACTGCATTCGAGTTGTTAAGTGCGTCAGAAACCTGCAAATCCACAACCTTGACATCATCCCACTTAGATGCCACGCGCTCTTTCCATGCCACAATTTCTTTTGCTTTAGCAAATCCGTTGGCTTTCAATTTAGCTGAACGCTTGCCTTCCTTGCTATAGAAACGCTCGATATAGTCGTTGATCATGCGTGTCATAGTGAAGTTTGGAGCGATGTGGGCAATAGAATTCTTTATGAACTGAATCCATTCTGGAGAATAGCCCTTAGAGTTCTTAGCAAAATACAGAGGCACAATCTCGTTTTCAAGCATAGAGTAGATTGTAGCCGCATCGAGCTTGTCTTGCTGAGCTTGGTCGGTGAATGTGCGCTTGTCGGTCAAAGCCCATCCAGCATCCTTGCGATAACCTTCATACCACCATCCGTCAAGCACCGAGAAGTTAAGCACGCCGTTCATCTCGGCCTTTTCGCCCGATGTTCCTGAAGCCTCAAGTGGGCGAGTAGGCGTGTTCAACCAAATATCCACACCTGTGACAAGGCGTTTAGCCACAGTCATGTCATAGTTCTCCAAGAAAATAATCTTGCCCAAGAACTGAGGCATACGAGATATTTCGATAATACGCTTAATCAAGCCTTGACCAGCACCATCGGCAGGGTGAGCCTTACCCGAGAATATGAATTGCACCGGGAACTTCTCGTTATTGACGATTCTCGACAAGCGGTCGAGGTCGGTAAACAACAAGTGTGCGCGCTTATATGTAGCGAATCGGCGGGCGAAACCTATCAATAGCGCATTAGGATTGATTTTCTCCATGATAGAGATGATGCGCGATGGGTCGCCTTGGTTCTTCAACCAGTTCTCGCTGAAATCTTTTTTCACAAAGTTGATAAACTTGTTTTTCAAGCGCATACGCATATTCCAGATAGCCTCATCACTTGCTGTGAGGATGGGAGCCCAAGTCTTTTCGTCGGCTTGAGCGAAGCGGTAGTCTGGTCCGAACAAGTCGGCATAGAACTCTTTCCATTCCGATGCAGCCCATGTAGGCATATGGACACCGTTTGTGACATACGACACATGTGATTCCTCCCAAGTGTATCCTTTCCAGATGCCTTGGAACATCTTCTTCGACACCTCACCGTGTAGCCAGCTCACACCGTTAGCTTCTTGGCAAGTGTTTAGCGCAAATACGCTCATCGAGAATTTCTCCTGAGAATCAGGGTTCTCACGTCCCATATTCATAAGGTCGCGCCACTCGATGCCGAGTTTTGCAGGGAATTCTCCCATATATTTTCCGAACAAGCCCTCATCAAAATAGTCGTGACCGGCTGGCACAGGAGTATGCACTGTGTAAAGACCTGTAGAACGCACGATTTCGAGTGCAGTATTGAAGTCAAGACCGTCTTCTTGAACATAATCCACAAGGCGCTGCAAATTAAGCAGAGCTGCATGGCCTTCATTGCAGTGGAACAAATCTGCCTTCACACCAAGTTTCTTGAGCATCAGCACGCCACCTATACCGAGCAGATATTCCTGCTTGATGCGGTTTTCCCAGTCACCGCCATAAAGCTGATGAGTGATAGGACGGTCAAATTCCGAGTTTAGGTCGTTATCTGTGTCAAGCAGATATAGGTTCATTCTACCTACATTCACTTTCCATATCTTTGCATAAATTATACGTCCGGGATAAGGCACTTCCACCATCATGTGCTGTCCGTCTTTTTCCAATACCGGCTCAAGCGGAAGCTGATTGAAGTTTTGCGGCTCATAGTTGGCAAGCTGCTGTCCGTCGATAGATAATGTCTGTGTGAAATATCCATAACGATAGAGGAAGCCCACAGCAGTCATCGGTATGCGGGAATCAGAAGCCTCCTTGATGTAGTCGCCGGCAAGAACGCCAAGACCACCTGAATAAATCTTCAATGCGCTGCACAAGCCGTATTCCATACTGAAATATGCAATCTTGGGCACATCTGTACGCATTGGGATTGCCATGTATTCCTTGAATTTTGCATAGACTTCGTTGATTCTTGCCATCATCACCTTGTCTTTCAAAATAGCTTCATACTGGTTAAAGCCCATCTTCTGCAACAACAAAACAGGATTCTCACCTGTAGCACGCCATAGTTCTGGATCTAAGTCATGAAACAGAGATTTGCCCTCGCTGTTCCACACCCACCAAAGGTTCTTAGCCAGTTCTTCCAGTTTTTTCAATCCTGTCGGGAGCTGAGACTTCACTGTCAAATCTCTCCACACAGGAGCATTTGTGTTACTTACTTGTAGTTTCATACACAAAAAAATATAAGTTAAATATAAGTGTTTTTTTTCTCTTTTATTATTATTTGCCACATTTGTGCATATTCTTCAATGCCTCGGAATATGCAGCTATGTAATATTTCATAAAGTTCTGCCATGATGCCTTTTTCGATGTAGCCATAGCTGCCTCACGCGCCTTGTCGGGCAAGCCTGTGCTGCCGCAGAACAGCGCATACACATTCTCGGCTATCTCGTTCACAGCCTCACTATAATTCGAGTCGCTGCGATGCACCACCATCACACCGCTATCATCGAATGAGCTTGCGGAATCTTCAAGAATCCACTGTCCGAATCCGGCGAGGTCGGTTGTCACCGTCGGCACGCCAAATGCGATGCTTTCAAGTGGAGTATATCCCCATGGCTCATAATACGATGCGAACACCGTGCAGTCAAGTCCGGGAAGGAGGTCATAGTAAGGCAAATTGAATATGCCGTCGTTGCCATTCAGATAAGATGGAACGTAAACCATATATAGGTTCTCACCCTTGGCGTTGTGCATACCCAAATAGTTCATCTTGCCATACACGCTGTCTTGCGAATAATTGTGTAGCGTGTGGGTTATATTGGCATTTTCAAGTCCGCACCACCGCTTTTTCTTCATCTCGGCAGCCAGGTCCTTGCGAGGCTCATCCACCCAAGCCGGAACCATAATGAAGCACACTATTTTGCGTTTTTGGTCGTTCCATTTCGAGCGCAGCACATTCATCGAGTCGATAAATGCGTCAAGACCCTTGTTGCGGAATTCATTGCGTCCAGATGTAGCCAGCAATATGGTGTCTTCTCCGAATTTGTTGCCGGTCAATGCGCCAGCCACTGTCAGCATCCGCTCGCGCGCAGCCTTGCGCTTCGACGGGTAGTTTTTCTTCGACGGAACGAAATCCTGTTCGAATCCGTTAGGAGTGACCAGCGGACGGCGGCACAGCAACTGCTCGCACTCGCGTGCCGTGACATCGCTCACTGTGGTAAAGCTGTCGGCATTCCATGCGGCTGCTTTTTCAAGCGAATGTTTCGACTGCATGTTAAGCTCACCTGCCATCTGGTCGCCATTATATCCGCCCATATAGTCGTATAGAGGCTTTCCGTTTCCGCAGATGCTGCGACCTATGCTTGTGGCGTGGGTGGTAAACACTGTGGCTATGTGAGGCAGATGTGCCTTCACATATAAAAGCCCCATTCCTGTTGTCCACTCGTCGAAATGAGCCACAACATTCTTGCCGGCATACTCCCCGCTAAGATAGATGCTCTCTATCACCAGTGCGGCTGCGTAGGCAAACATGCAGCTCTCGTCGTAATCGCCGTAAGCATGCAGTGAATCCACGCTGAAGCGGTTCCACATTTCAGCATATAACTGATCTTTATATGAATATAATGAATTATAGCCCACAAGAATCACGATAGGCTTTCCCGGCACATCCCAACGACCGACTCTCACGGTCATGCCACTCGGCAACACGGCTTTTTCACGCCATTTTTTCATCAGAGATTTGCTTTCCTTAAAATAAGGCGACGGATTGTCCTCGCTCCACAAATCTGGCCCTATGAAGACCACTTTGTCTTTATATAATTTCTGCAAGGTTCTTGCTTTAGTCGAAAGAACGGCATAAATTCCTCCAACTTTATTGCACACCTCCCAACTTGTCTCAAACAATAAATCAAGCTGTTCTTCGCTATTTGTCATATTTTCAGCGTGTAATATATAGATTTTAAGACTGCAAAGTTATAAATAATTTCTGAATAATCCAATTTTGAATTTCATTTGACCACTTTGCAGAAACAACTGACAAGCTCTGAAATCAGATAAAAAGCTGCATTACCACCGACATAATGGTGGCTGACGCAATTTTCTCCACATCCACGTTTGAGAAGGGCATGTCAGAACTTGACTTCCAACTTGTCAGCCGTTTCCGAAACAATGCTTGTCTGCATTACATTTCCAAAAAAGGGAAAAAAGCGTGGACGACCAAGGGGCAAGGGGAACAAAATTGACTTAGCGAGTCTAAACCTGCCATGCATAGAAGAACTGCACACCAACGGCTTGGATAGAAAGGCATACACCCTCGAAGCTTATGTGAAGGCTCTGAAGAAGAATGTGCGACTTGTCATCTGGCGGATGTCCTGTGGAAAATGCAAGTTGTTCTTCTATACAAAACTCTCGATGACTGGTGAGGAAGTATTGAAGACTTACCGCACTCGTTTTCAGATCGAGTTCTACTATCGCGACAGCAAGCTGTTTACGGGATTTATAGATTGTCAGGCAAGACACAAGAAGCAGTTAGTCTTTGCGTTCAACGCATCATTCGCATCTCTAAATGCAGCCAAAGTCTTCTTGGACGGCAATAGTATGGAGATACTGTCTTTGGCTTATTTGACAAGTTGTCTTTCTATCCAGTCTTGTACATCATCTTCACTGAAGCCATACACCCAAGCATACATCACTTCCGCCTTACCATTATTACACACAAAATCCTAAAATCATTATAAGTAAGTTTACGGGTAGCCAAACGCTCTGATTCTATTATGTTGGTCATATATTGTAATATTTAATCCTAAAATTAGCGAGAGTTTCAAATATTTCACGAATATCCATGCCTATGTAATCTGACTCTTTCAATTCTTCTCCATCAAAAACTTTTCTTCCCGGATATTCGTCTTTTGAAGTGAAGAATGAAGTTATTTTGAACACTTCCTTGACTATGCCTTTATAACAGCCAAGTATATGAGTGGCTGCCAAAGCTTTATCCTCTTTAATATCCCAGTATTTTCGTGTACATTCTTTGAGATTTTCACGATAGTATAAACTGGATCTGTCATTGTTAATCATAGCTTCATATGAATATTTGATATTCACGAAGATAAGCCGGTGTGAGTTGTCTAATTTTACCATAAAGTGATTTAAACTTATTTTTATTTCTTAAAAAAATAGGTTAGAAAGTTAAAACACAGTGTACAATTAGGATGATTAGCCATATTAGATGTTTCCCTTCATTCATAAGAAATAATCTATGTACGCTGTATTAGACAAAGTTACAATAAAATCTGAAATATTGCCATATCTTTCAGTGGCAAAACTTAGACATCAAACAACAAGTTGTCACATTGATATGATCAATGCTATACTTTAAAGCTCAACACTGATTGCCAGTAGGAGCTTCTTCCAGTGAAGGCACTATTTACTGGCACGTTTTTTCAGTTACGGTACGATATTTCGCAATTTTGCTCCTTAAGAAAATTTCACGAAAACAAAAAGATTAAATCACTTGAACTGATTTAGACAAACAAATAGTGTGTACGTTTCCATATCCCACTTTTTAGTATCACTTTATATTTTTCAAAGTATTGAAATGCAATGTGTCACTATTTGAAATAGTACTTTTTTAGTCTTTAAATAGCAATATATAATAGAGGAAAAAGCCATTTATCGCATAGTTCGTGATTCTTATGTAGTTAGACAACGCATAAACTTCTTTCTAACTTAAAAATTGGAACGCCAAACCGGGCACCCTAGTTACCAATACAGAGGACGGTATATTTTTTTGTCGTGAGCATTTACTAAATCTAAACTTACCAACTGTATTTCCTTTCTTCTTCTATCATATTTAGCGACAACTTTCCAATTTGAGTCTATGGGATAGGAAACTTCAACTTTTACGATTTTATCATATTTCAAGAATTCCCGAGAGACAAACATAGCACCTTCTTCTGTGTGTATTCCTTCAATGTGAATCATCTGGTTGAGAATACTGCTTGCCTTTGGATTGTGGAGATATACATCATGATTATAGCTTAATGCCCCCATCGGTTCATTAATCGTTATGGTTTTATTCCGATAATCAAAGTATATACCCACAGAATCATCATCCAAGGATTCTCTAAAAGCATAAACAAAATTATTAAATGGCTTGGTAACCATTAGCTCAGCATGTCTCTGATTGATTATCTTATAGACCATAAAATATGTTCTTTGATAGCCACTTGCACAGAATAGTATTTCCTTTTTTCCATCAAAATCAACATCTTTAAAGAAGAAAGGAGAATCTTCTGCAAAATCATTTACTTCTCCTTTTATAACGTCTTTCTCATCAAGTTTTGCATGATAGGTCTCTCCTTTGAATTGTACTTTTTCAAAGTCCTTTACATAATAATACCAACGCCAATTATATGCCGTTTCTATATAAAAGTCATACGTGGTACTTTTGAAATGGTATCTAGCCATACCTATTATGTCATTATCCAAATCCGGATGAAGCATAACATCTATATGATAACCATTATAAATGCCGTCAAAGATAAAATGCATACATCGTAAACTGTTCAAACGTTCATTGCGTATTGCAATTCCTTCTTTATCTTCTGCAAGTTGTTCTTCATCCTCAATGTATATGGTGGGTATAACAAAATCCACATGACCAGGAGTGTCACCTCTGACCATCAAGTAGCCACCTTCCTTGGATACAGACAGATCTGGATAAGAACACCCGACCAAGAACATTAACAACGTATATATCAAAAACGTCTTCATCTAACCTTTAATTTAATGTTACTTTCTTTCAATCAACACGCTGTCAATTAATTAACTAATTAATTAATCATCTTAAACTCAACAACTTATATTATAAACAGCTTTATAGTATTCTAAGCTATAAGGGAATAGCGACAAAACCACTCAACCAATATACAGATATCTGCAGAGATGCCATAAAAAGTACGTCTGCAAAATTAAGCAAAACTTTCGATAAACTACTCATTGAAATACTTTTATTGTATAAGGTGATACAAGGAAAGATTAATTTCACACAGATGGAGAGGCATGACGAGCAGACCTACCGTAACAACTTCGGGCTTAAAAAGCCGAAGTGCATAGACTGGCTGAAACTCAACGCAACACTTGCAGACCGTCAGTTTGGCAGAATTTTTAACGAACTATTGCAGCATAATATTCAAATAAATTTGATACTCTGCATTCGATCTTCACTATCTTTGCACTATAGAAACAATTATAGCATGAAAAATCTTCTCGAAGCAAAATCACGAGCCGAACTGCGCAATTGGCTTATCAAGAACCACAACACCGAGACTGAATGTTGGGTGGTGGTGAAGCGCGGTCGTCCAAAAGACGACACCACATTTTGGTATATTGATGCTGTGGAAGAAGCCTTATGCTTCGGCTGGATTGACAGCACCACGAAAAAAATCGACGACAGTGCCACAGCACAGAAACTTTGCCCTCGTAAGCCAAAGAGCAACTGGTCGGAATTGAACAAGGAAAGATGCCGGCGCATGGAGCGGCTCGGACTCATGACCGACGCCGGGCGTGCCGTATTGCCCGACATGTCGGAAAAAGGTTTCATAATAGACAGCGATATTTTACAGAAGCTGAAGAGCGACCCTGCCGTGTGGAGCAATTTTCTCCAGCTTCCAAAGCTATATGTAAAGGTGAGAATCGATACCATACAGATAAAGCGACGACAACCCGAGCTGTTCAAAAGTAGATTGGCTAAATTCATAGAAAACACCCGCAAAGGCATCATCTATGGTGAATGGAACGACAATGGTCGCCTACTGCCTTAGCGCAGCTTAACTGAGACAGTCATAATCCAGCAGCAGTTTTTTGCCACTCTACCCATTCCATCGCATAAATGCGTTGCCCTCACACCACTCCAAGAGAAGACACTTCACCGCATTGCTTCCAGTCTTTTGCTCCAAATTTTATTTGGCAAACTTGTGTGTTTTGCTCTCGGTTTGCACTATCTTTGCAGAAGATAGGCTGCACCTTGGCATAAATATTCAAGCAAGCTTGATATGTCCTGCTCTCGGTTTGCTCTATCTTTGCATAAGATAGGCTGCACCTTGGCATAAATATTCAAGCAAGCTTGATATGTCCTGCTCTCGGTTAGCTCTATCTTTGCACTGAAACAAAATGGATTTACAACGCTAATAATTGATATATTATGGAAAGTAACGACTGGAAAGCGGCTTTGGGAGCTGCATTTAATTATGTCCCCGACGAAAACGCCCTAACCGACGACAATACTGGCGACAACAGGCCTACTGCCGACGCTTTGGCTGAACAGGGCAAACAGATGCTGAACATCATGCTCGACAAACGCAACCGCAACGGCAAACGTGTGACCCTTGTCACCGACTTTACCGGCAGCGATGAGGCTCTTAAAGCTCTTGCCAAAGATCTGAAGCAGCAATGCGGCGTGGGTGGCTCGGCTCGCGGTGGCGAAATCCTGATTCAAGGCGATTTCCGCACAAAGATTCTCGAAATTCTAAAAGCCAAGGGGTTCAATGCCCGAATAATATAATTCAAAATCGCCTCACACAAAATCTTCGTTCTCATCATGCTAAATATCATAAAAGCCTCGGCTGGCTCGGGGAAGACTTATACACTTACTCTTGAATATATATCGCTGCTGCTGACCGACAACAGCAGACGTGATGACGACTGCCCTGACAAGCCACGACTATACCGCGGCTCGACTAAGGACTTCTATCACCCACGCGAATATCACCGCCACATCCTTGCCGTGACATTCACCAACAAGGCCACCGAGGAGATGAAACAGCGCATAGTGCTTGAGCTGTCGATTCTTGCCGGAATAGGTCCAGAAGGAAAGACCAGCAAGTACCTCAACGATCTATGCAAGCTCTTTGGCACAAGTGAGAATGATATTAAAAATGCGGCAAAAGCTGTGCTGACCGAACTGCTTTTCGACTACACCAATTTCAATATAAGCACCATCGACTCATTTTTCCAAATAATATTGCGCACCTTTGCCGCCGAAGTGAACATACCTTACGACTACGACATCGAGTTAAATGAGGACTATGTGCTGCAAGTGGGCATCCACGATTTTTTGACCAGCATCAGCGCAAATCAAAAGGAACACACCCAGGCTCTTGGCTGGCTAAACAAATATGTGAATGAGCAGCTCCGCAAGGGAACTGAGTGGAATCCATTCATTCTCGGAACGAGATTTTCCGAGCGACAGTCGCAAGACAATCTTTTCTCGCTCGCATCGTTCATCAACAAGGAGACCTACCGAAATGTCCACTCTGAGATGGACCAATACCTCACCGACAGCCCATCGGCCGACACCAATAGCGGCAGCAGCAAGATAGGTCGCTTTCAAGACATAATAAACAAGAAAATCAACAGTGGCACAGCCCGACTGAAAAATGCCATCGATGCCGCCCAAAAAGCTATCGGCAACAGCTCTTACTCAACAAAAGCGAGAGGCTGCTTCGCAAGCTGGCTCAACAAATACGCTCCGCTTGCCGACAGCTTTTCAGCAGATATGCTCAAAGACCTGCTGAAGTATAACGGCTCAATCTCCGACAGCCTGAAGAAAGGCAGCAATCCATTGCCTCAGGATGCAAAAGACTTCAACGACGGCTACAACAATGCCCTCGAAGCACTATATGAGTTGCTCATATACACATCTATCAATAAAAACATGTATCAGCTCGGCTTGCTCGGATATATCGCCAAGAATGTGACAAAATTCCGCCAAGACAACAATCTGATTCAGCTATCCGACACCAACCAACTGCTGGCCGACATTATAACCGATGACGATGCGCCTTTCATATATGAGCGCATTGGCACACGCATAAACAATTTCCTGATTGACGAGTTCCAAGACACATCGGCAATGCAATGGAACAATATGAAGCCGCTGCTGAGCCAAAGCCTATCGATGGGATACGACAACCTGATAATCGGCGACGAGAAGCAGTGCATCTACCGCTTCCGCAACTCCGCCCCCTCGCTGCTGCAAAATGAGGTGGAAAAGACTTTCAAAGGCACGCTAAAGCCTACCGACCCAATGAGCCGAAACTGGCGAAGCACTCCTAACGTGATAAAGTTCAACAATGCACTGTTCCATCATCTCGCAGAAAAGACCGGCAGTCTAACCGACACTTATTCGAATGTCATCCAGCTCACCAACAGCAACGAGCGCAACGGCAAAAAGCGAGCCATCAACGGATTCATCAGAATCGAGATGAGAAGCAAAGATGAGATGAAGAATGTGGCTGCAAGCATCCCCGAACTGATATACAGCATCATCGACCGAGGCTACAAGCAGAGCGACATAGCAATTCTCGTGGACCGCAATTCCGAGGGCGCAACGATAATCGAGCAACTGCTTGAATACAACAAAAACAAAGCTGACAGCAGCCGCGACGACCTGAATGTGGTGTCGAGCGACTCGCTGCTGCTCATAAATTCACCTTCAATCAGGCTTATCGTAAGCCACCTGAGATATTTGGGCATATCGGAGTCGCTGACTGGCACAAGCGACGAAATAAAGACAAAGAAGGCTCTGAATGAGAAGCTTCACCGAATACTGCGGCAATATGAGCGCAACATCAATATCGGAAAAACTCCGGCTGAAGCTCTTGACGACTGCTTCACCAAGCCAGACGATGCTGAAGACTCGCTCAAAGACATTCGCAGATTCATGCCACAGAACACGGAGTCGTACAGCCTCGTGTCGGTGGTGGAACGAATCATAAATGCCGTGCTCAGCGACGAGGCTCGGCACGACGAGAATCCGTTTATTCAGGCTTTTCAGGACCTTGTAATCGACTTCAGTAGCCGATACAATGCCTCGATACTCTCATTCCTGCGATGGTGGGACCGCACAGGCAGCAAGTTCTCAATATCTTCGCCAGCCGGAGCCGATGCCATAAATGTAATGACCATCCACAAGTCGAAGGGGCTGGAATTTCCATGTGTGATAATACCTTTCGCCACATGGAAGATAGGCAAAAAAGACTCTTTGCTGTGGATTTCAAAAAAGGAAATGGAGGATTCGCAACTGTT
This sequence comes from uncultured Muribaculaceae bacterium, assembly GCA_964459845.1. Classification (GTDB taxonomy): domain Bacteria; phylum Bacteroidota; class Bacteroidia; order Bacteroidales; family Muribaculaceae; genus CALZFJ01. Next base: position 102,607 of record CAYWOC010000003.1, read on the forward strand.
CTCAAGTGAAGAAGCTCAGTTCATTCCGCCAATCACCCCAGTCAGCTCAAGCTCGCTGCTGAAGGAGACGGTGCTGAAGTCGGAATACAACAAGACATTGAAAGAAAGCATAACAGACTGCATGAACAAGACCTATGTAGCATTCACGCGCGCTGTAGATGAGCTATACATATTCACTGAAGAAGTCAAAACTGCCAGCAGCACTGCCGACGAGAAGCCTCTCGGATATTACCTCGGTGATTACATCCAAAGCTGTGACTGCCAAAAGATAAACGATGCGTTTTCAGCAAAAACAGGAAAACCGAATGCCGACATTGCAGCTAAAGTGAGCTTGACCACTGAGGACGGCACGGATGACAACCAAGGAGTCGTGGTCTATGAACTTGGCGCTCGTGGCACAAACGATCGCGAAGAAAAAGCGGCCGATAAAAATGACAAATTCATGGACGACTACAAAGTGACCGAGCGACCTGAACTTGTAAAGTTCAAGACCCACGAAATATTTATCAACGAGCAGCGAGAGGAAGGCACGATGCTCCACAAGGTGCTGAGCTATATCCACACTATGCATGATGTGGAACGCACGCTGTTCTACTGCAAGACGCGCTACATCATCCCAGAAGAAAAATATGACGATGTGCGGCACAAGCTGATGGACTTCCTCAACCAAAGCGATGAGGTGAGAAGCTGGTTTGCCGACGACAATCGTGTGTATAACGAGCGTCCGATAATAATAGGCGACGCACGGCCACGCCCCGACCGCATAATAGTAACTCCGCACGGCGAGACCATAGTCATCGACTTCAAGTTTGGCGAGCTTCACTCCGACGGATACAAAAAACAGGTGCAAGAATACATGCACCTGCTTGATGGTGCCGGCTTCAAGAATATCACCGGCAAGATATGGTATGTAAGCAACGCTGAGATTGTAGATGTGCCATTATAGCCACCATGCGCAGCTAATCCTCATCCTCGATGTGCTTGCCCTCGTGCTTCACGACTTGGGCATTGATATAGAATATTATATCTTCGAGCACATTGTTGATGTGGTCGCCTGTGCGTTCAAGTTTGCGGAACACGCCGTTAAGTTCAAGACACAGCTTCATACTTTCGGGATGCGCCCCGGCATAATCGGCCAAGATTCGCATCGAGTCAGTATTAAGCTCATCGAGCATATTGTCCTCGTCGGCTACATCTTTGGCAAGTTGCAGGTTCCTGTCCACAAGTGCGCACTTCGATGTCTCAATCATGCGTATGGCATGGCGGAACATATCTTTAAGATGCAACTTCTCCACAAGGTTCCTGTCGATGGCAACACCCTCGTTGCGCACCACAAAGCGTGCTATGCTCTCGGCATAGTCACCTATGCGCTCAAGATTATTGTTCACATTTAGCATTGCCAAGAGGAAACGAAGATCCACAGCCACCGGATTATATAGTGCGATGAAATCCTCAATCATGCTGTCGATTTTCAGGTCATAAGAATTCACGAGCTTTTCACGCACTTGAATTTGCTGCGCAGTTTCCACATCCATAGCCATGACAGCGTCCTGCGCCTTAGTCATCTGGCTCTGCACGAGAGTCCACATCTCCACGACCTCATCTTGAACCTCCACCAACTTTGATTCTATAAACTTTACCATTTTATATTGAAAGATTTAATAATTCATTACTCATAGAAAATTAACACTAAAATTATCAGCGAAGAGCATCAACCGAAGCGACCTGTGATATAGTTCTGCGTAGCTTCTTTTTCAGGATTGGTGAATATCTTCTTGGTATCGTCAATCTCGATTAGTTCGCCCAAATAGAAAAATGCCGTGCGGTCGCTCACGCGCGATGCCTGCTGCATATTGTGGGTGACTACGACAATCGTAGTCTGGCTCTTAAGCTCCTTGATAAGCTCCTCAACCTTTCCTGTGGAAATTGGGTCGAGAGCCGATGCCGGCTCATCCATAAGCAGCACCTTTGGCTTCACCGCCATGGCGCGGGCTATGCACAGGCGTTGTTGCTGTCCGCCCGACAGCTCGTTTGCCGACTTCTTCAGTTTGTCTTTCACCTCGCCCCATAGAGCCGCACCTTTCAAAGTCTCCTCCACACGCTGCTCGATGAATGTCCTGTCGGTCACACCATTCACGCGAAGTCCGTAAGCCACATTCTCGAAGATGCTTTTCGGGAACGGATTTGGACGCTGGAACACCATGCCCACATTCTTGCGAAGCTCGTCGATGTCGGTGTCGGGGTCATATATGTTCTTGCCGTCGAGAAGAATCTCGCCCTCAAGACGAGTGTCGCGCACCAAGTCGTTCATGCGGTTGAAAAGGCGCAGCAAGGTCGATTTTCCGCAACCCGACGGACCGATGAATGCCACCACTTCATTTGGTTTCACACTCATTGATATATTTTTTAATGCTTGAAAATCTCCATAGTAGAAATTCACATTTTTTGCTTCAAGTTTGTTCATATCGTTTCTGATTTTTTATTTGTTTTTCTTTTCAAAATAGTGGCGCAATGTTGTCGCCAAAATATTAACTACCAGCACTATCACAATAAGCACAAGTGCTGTACCATAAGCTATAGGCTGCTGCGCTTCAATGTCTGTTCCGCTCGTCGATACCACATAGAGGTGATAAGGCAGAGCCATACACTGGTCGAATACGCTCGTAGGCAAGTTTGGCAAGAAATAAGCCGCACATGTGAAAAGTATAGGAGCAGTCTCTCCCGACACACGTCCGAGCGACAAAATCAAGCCTGTGATGATTCGAGGCATAGCCATCGGCAGCACCACCCGCCATATCGTCTGCGCCTTGGTGGCTCCAAGCGCAAGGCTACCCTCTCGATAAGTGTCTGGCACATCTTTCAAAGCCTCCTCGGTGGTGCGTATCACTATAGGCAACGACAGCAGCCCGAGTGTCAGCGAACCGGCAAGGATGCTGTCGCCGAAATCAAGGTACGACACAAACAATGCCATTCCAAACAGTCCGAACACTATCGACGGGATACCGCTAAGGTTGTTGGTCATCACTCTTATGAATGTCACCAGCTTGCCGCCTTTGGCATATTCATTCATATATATGCCGCTCATGATTCCTATCGGGAATGCGAACAGCGAGCTGCCTATCATTAAGTAAAGTGTACCTACTATAGCAGGGAAAATTCCTCCTTTTGTCATACCGTCTTCAGGAGCTTTGGTCAAGAAATCCCAACTTATCACCCCAAGACCTTTTATAATGAGAAATCCGAGAATCACGAAGAGTACTGCCACAATAGCGAGGCTGAACAGCCGGAATATCCCGAACATCACCTTCTCGTTCATTTTCTTTCTTGCTCCATAATTTGCTGGAGCAGCTTTGATGATATCCATAACTTTTTATCTGTTTTTATTACGCATCGACATAAAATCTACACACGAATTTATCAGGAACGTGATGACGAACAATATCACTCCGAGCATGAACAACGCCTCATAGTGTGCACCACCGGCAGGTGCCTCGCCGAGTTCGGCCGCAATAGTCGCAGGGATTGTGCGGAGCGGCTCGAAAATAGAGGTAGGTATCACCGCCGCGTTTCCTGTCACCATCATCACTGCCATCGTCTCCCCCACTGCTCTACCTATACCAAGCACCACGCCCGACGTTATGCCCGATTTTGAATACGGTATCACCACTTTGCGTATCGTCTGCCACTTTGTGGCTCCGAGCGCAAGGCTGCCTTCACGCAGTGCAAGCGGACAGCACCGCATCGCATCTTCCGACACGGTTATTATCGTAGGCAAAGCCATAATCGCAAGCACTATACTTCCCGTGAATCCGGTTTCGCCCACAGGCAGATTGAACCAGTCTTGAATAAGCGGCACAAGCGCCACAAGACCGAAGAAGCCATATACAACCGATGGGATACCGTTCAGCAGTTCTATAACAGGCTTAAGAATATTACGCACTCGCTCCGATGCCACTTCCGACATATATATCGACACCGCAAGCCCGAATGGCAAAGCAAACAGAATGGCAAAGAAGCTCACCCACAAAGTGCCAAGCACAAGAGGCAGCACGCCGAATATGGGCGATGGCGTAGCCGTAGGGAACCATTCCTCGCCCATAAGCACATCCTTCACTGGGATGGTGTTGTCTTCCATGAATTTCATGTCGTTCTGCCCTTCGATAAGGCTCTTTGGCACGAATGCTATCATGCCCTTGTCTGAACGCACAAGCGAATCGACCAATGCGCCAGAATTCTGATACTCACTGCCGAGCTGCTCTTGGGTGAACAGCTTCTCAAGGTCGCCTATGCGCAGAATGTGCAATGGCACATCATCACCGCCTACCTCTTTCCAGTTGGTTATCTCCTCATCGAAGATGTCCTTAATTTGCGTCGCGCTGAGCGAACTTACAGGATTCGCCTTGTTCACAGCAAGTACCGAACCGCTCTCAATGATTTTCGACTTGAACAAATCCGCCCCTTCCGTGAACAGGAAGCCTATTATGAGCAGGATCACCAAGCTCGTCATCACACCGCTAACCGTAAGCACTTTGCCTGCAATCCAGTTAACGATTTTTCTTTTACTAATCTTTTTCATCACTTGTTATCGTTGTTTGGAATGAAACCTGTTTTTAAAGCAATCTGCTTAGCCTCTTTCGATTTCACGAAATCGAGAAAAGGCTTGAGCATAGTCGCCTTCTTCTGATCATAGTAGTAGAATAAGGGTCTTACCACAGGATAGGTTTTGTTAAGGGCATTTGCCACACTCGGCTGAGCATAATGCACACCGTCGTATGACACTGCAATAGCCTTTACATATTTATTCAAGTAAGCGAGTCCCACATAGCCGATTGCACCTCTCGTCTGCCTTACCGACTGGATAATTGCGCCAGTAGCCGGCATCGACAACACGCTGCTCTTGTAATTCTTGTTTCTAAGCACGCTCTCTTTGAAAAATTCGTATGTGCCTGAAGATGTCTCGCGCGAATACACAATGATTTTCATGTCATTTCCGCCCACCTCTTTCCAGTTGGTTATCTTTCCGCGGAAAATATCCTCAAGCTGCTGGCGGGTGAGCCGCTGCACAGGATTATCGGGATTCACTATCACAGCCAGAGCGTCATACGCCACAATGAGCTGTTCAAAATCGATTCCAGCCTTCTTGGCTTTCATCTTCTCCTTAAACTTTATCGACCGCGAAGCCATAGCAATGTCGGTCGTACCCTCAAGAAATGCCGATATGCCGACTCCCGAGCCTCCGCCAGTCACCGTGATGTCGGCTTTAGGATGCTTCTTCACATAAGTCTCAGTCAATTCTTGCGACAATGGCAATACCGTGTCGCTACCTTTAATACGCTGCCCGAAGGCGTGCTGAGCAATCAGAAACACTGCTGCAAGCAAAAATAAATTCAGCTTTTTCATTAGTAAATATTACTTTATTTTTGTCGTTGCAAAGTTATCCCTATAATTCTCCACCATGATAACACGCAAGTTACATTGCCGTAACATTTCAGTTACAAAACCACATCTACCCTTCATCAGCACCGGCCACAACCCTAAAAAATACCACCACAATAGCACTTTTATCCGTTTTATCACAACTTTAATTAACAGAGCTTGATATACCACAAATGAGTTGATACATTAGACTCTTTCATTGATGTGCGGATTGCATCCTTGAGGATTTCCTCATATTGGCTAAGTGATTCTGAAAAATGTCATACTTTTAAAGTCTTGAATCGACTATAAAGGTCCTAAAAAATCAGATACTTAGCCAATTTTATTTAGTTATATTTTATTAGCTTACTCATTTTCATACGAATATGTAATTACCCAACCGAGTACTGTGTAAATATCCACAAAACATATTATCTTTGTGAAAATATAAACAACCATCATAATCTCGAGTATGAGCGACATAAACCATATCACCAAATATTTGTTATTCTTTTCTTTATTAGCTATTCTGACGACATGTGGCAGTAATCCACATAAATCATATTCAGAAAAAGAGAGACAAGAAATAGACAGCATCGTCACTGCCAACCATAATATTGACTCGCTAAAAACTTTGGCTGGACGTTTCGCTCAAAATGGCAACACTTACGGCGAAATTGTCTCATATCGGGAGATGGGGAAATGCTATCGTGAAAAAAGTCTTTTTACCGAGGCTATAGATGCCCACCAAAAAGGCCTGCAGTGCGCTATAAAATCTTGCGATACGCTACAGATTATTCAGGCACTCAATAATATTGGCACAAATTTTCGAAGGATGGGCATTCTTGACAAGGCATCATCTTATCATTATCAAGCCCTTTCCTACTGCGATGCCTACAGTGACAAGAACAGCACCACCATGCGCAAAAACAGAGTGATTTCGCTCAACGGCATAGGTAACGTGCATCTCACGCTGGATAACCGCGAAGCTGCCGACAGCGTGTTCCGCTTGGCTCTTGCTGGAGAACACGCTTTGGGCAGCGCACTGGGGCAAGCCATAAATTGCGCCAATATTGGTTCAATATTTGAGGCTAATGGACAAATCGATTCAGCCAAGTATTACTACAAGCTATCAATGCAATTTAATCACGACGCAAACTCTAATTTGGGAATTTCATTATGCCATACGCATTTCGGCAGGTTATACGAAAACTCCAACAAGCTCGACAGTGCGGTGTATGAATATCGCCAAGCATACGACATCATGTCGCATGAAAGCGACACATGGCACTGGCTTGAATCTTGTCTGGCACTGGCTCGTGCCTACATAAAAAAGGGAGACTTACCGGCAGCTTATAAATATATCGAAAAGGCAAAACTCACAGCATACGACATCTCTTCGCTGGAATATCTTGCAGAGGCATATCGTTTGGAATACCTGTGGTTCAGCAAGCGTGGCGACAGCCGCTCGGCATTACAAAGCTTCATCAAGAGCAGAGAATATGCCGACAGCGTATTCAACGACAAGAATGTCAACCACATGCAGAATGTGCGCATACGCTATGAGCGAGAAAACAAGCAGAATGAAATCAATCTGATACAAAAAAATTACAAAAATGAACGAATAATCAGGCTCATCACTTTAGTGGCTTTTATTGTGGTTCTGATTCTTGCCACAGCCATTATCGCCTTCTTGTGGTATATCATCAAGATGCGCTCACGGAAGCAGCAAATTATGAAACAGGCTGAACAGATGCGAACCAATTTCTTCACTAATATCACTCATGAATTCCGCACGCCGCTCACTGTCATACAAGCTGCTGCACAGGAAACGATGCGCCTGTCGCCCGAAGATAGCGAGATTCACCGCAATGCGGCTGACATTGTGCGCCATGGGAAGAGTCTGCTAAGTTTTATCAACCAGATACTCGACATTGCCAAGATGACCGCTGTGGGCAGTAGAGAGTCGCTGTACTGGAAACATGGCGATGTGGTCGAATTTATTGCCGTATTGTGCGACAGCTTCAAGTCGTATGCCGCCGCTAAAGGAATTAATATCATATATTCTCCTCAAAAAGAACATATGGCGACTGACTTCTGTCCTGACTATATGATAAAAATAGTTCAAAACCTCGTTTCCAATGCAATAAAGTTCTCCCGGTCCGATGGCGAGGTAATTGTCACAACAAGTGTGAAAGGGCAGTCTCTGCAAATTTCCGTAAGTGACAATGGCATCGGCATGACCGAGCAGCAGAAAGAAAACATATTCAAGCCTTTCTATCAAGCCTCCAATGGTGTCAGCGACATCGGCTCCGGAATCGGGCTGTCGGTGGTGAAACTCACAGTCGAGAATATGAAGGGAAAAATTGAGGTTCATTCCACGCTGAACGAAGGCTCTACTTTTGTCGTGACGTTGCCGATGTCAAATAATGCAAATGCCAAAGAACCATTGAATGCCAGCGAATACGCAAAACATGTGATGACTGATGCCACAATAGATGAAACTTACGCTTTGACAGATGACGACAGCTCCGACAACGATGCCACACGAATACTTGTTGTGGAAGACACTCCCGAAGTGGCACATTACATCTCTCGACAACTCAATTCTGCTTACAGTTATTATTTTGCCGCCGACGGTGAGGAAGCCTTGCGCAAAGCAGAACAACTCGTTCCCGACCTTATCATAACCGACGTAATGATGCCGGGGATTGATGGCTATGAACTGTGCCGCCGTGTGCGTACTTCAGAGCTTCTATGCCATATTCCTGTCATTATGGTCACGGCTAAAGCTGCTCACGACGACCGATTGAAAGGGTTGGAAGCCGGCGCCGATGCATATCTTGAAAAGCCTTTTCACGCCGACGAGCTGAATATCCGCGTCGAAAAACTGCTGGAACAACGCAGACTGCTGCGGCAGAAATATTCACAAGCGACAGAAAATGGCGACGAACCTGAATCAGCACTCGTATCAAATACCGACAAGGCTTTCATGGGAAAGGTCTCTAACGCTGTGCAGGATATAATAGCAAATGGCAAAATAGATTACGACAACTTGGCTTACAACCTCTGCGTGTCACGCGCTCAACTCAATCGAAAGATAAAAGCAATTACTGGCTTCACCACAACTGAATTTATTTTGCAAGCAAGAATTGCTCTTGCCAAGAGGCTGCTCGATGAGACAGACATTACAATCAATGAGGTCGCACTCAAGTGCGGTATGGAAAACAGCAGCTATTTCTGCACGTTATTCAAAAAATCTACTGGCATGACTCCGATGCAATACAAGAACCGGAAACAATAAGCGACTGCCGCCTACAAGCCACCTTTTTGTCCGAAAAGATATTGCTCAATAATGGGAAAAGCACATGATTCCATTATTGGGCAATCTTTATAATTCTGCTATGAAACACACATACTCCAACGACCGAGTCAAGTTAAAACAGCGCAACAATGCCACCAAAAAGCACATTTTGTTCCAGGATTGAAATTCTATGTTCCTAAATTGAAACAGACAACTATGGCTTCATATATATCTTTGCATAGTGTTAGAGCCAAAAATCCACTAAACCAAAGCAACAAGAGATTCTAATACATTAATATTAAAAATAAATCATCTAAAACAAAAGTATTATGAGAAAATCATTACTGCTGTCGCTCATCAGTTTGTTGGCTATTGCCAACGTATGGGCACAAGAAGGTTCTGAATCGACAGAAAGCGCAACCCTCATCAATGGCATTTACTATGTTCTGCACAATGGCACAAAGACCGCCAGTGTCTCTAATTCCAATCCCGGATACACGTCAACCGAGCAGACTTACTCTGGCGACATCATCGTCCCATCAAAAGTAAAGCGAGGAAGCATCGACTACACTGTCACCGAGATTGGCGACTTTGCTTTCGAAAGCCAGTACAAAATCAAGTCTGTAGATATTCCAGCCACAGTCACCAAAATAGGGATGATGGCACTGTATAAAAACATTGAACTGACTTCCATCACATGCCGCGCCATTGTGCCTCCTGCCACTTCAACTGAAGCCGAGAGCATTGACTACGGCATATGCTATGAAGTGCCACTATATGTACCAGCCGAAAGCGTGGAAGCCTATAAAGCCGCCGACACATGGAAGCTGTTCCGCAATATCCTGCCCATCGGCACAAAGATAGTCAATGTGAGCGATATGTGGTATATCCTCAACCCCGACAAAACAGCCACATTTGTTGCACCGCTAAATTATGCATACTATGAGGGAAATATTACACTACCCTCCACTGTAAATTATGTGAGCGCAAGCAATGCCGAGACTAAATCCGAGAGCAATGAATACACCGTGACATCAATCGGTGACAAAGCCCTTGCCGAACAGTCGGGAATCGTATCTGTGACTCTACCCGAAACCATTAAGTCTTTAGGCTCAGCAATATTCAACAACTGCACAAGTCTTACGAAGATTATATGCAAAGCTACCACACCACCCACAGCAATAAACGGTGCTGACGCACAAGAGGCAATCACATCACGCACAGCTACAAAAGCCAATGCCACAGCAACATTCGACGACCGATGCTTCAACAACGTTCAATTAGATGTGCCTCTGGGTAGCCTTGAAGCATATAAGAATATCGCTCCTTGGAACAACTTCAAGTCCATCGTTGCCATTGAAATATCGGGTATCACCAATAATATACTGGATGAAGATATGGGCATCCGCATCAGCGGCTGCAATCTATATGCCGACGGAAAACACATACAAATATATGACACTACCGGGCGAATCATCTATAATGGGAATACAGAAGTAACCCTTCAGCGCGGCATCTATATAGTAAAAGTTGGCAACCGCAGCACAAAGGTGAAATTCTAATACCCCAAGAATTCACCACCCTATCAAAATCATAACCATCATCCGACATAGGCTGTGCCACCCAAGCACAGCCTATTATTTTGCTTTCCGCATTGAACATCCAGCTCGTAAGACAGTTTAATATTGCGTGCATTTTTGGCACACATCCATTATCCATTATCTTTTAAAATTTTGCCTTTTCCTTTTGTCATACACCTCATTTGCACTATCTTTGCATAAAATAGGCGGCTACACTTATATGTGCGTCACCATATTTTTAGTTTATTATACTTTAGAATAATTTTTACATTTTAATTATGTCAATTGATAATATTATTTCACAAGCTACTGCCGAAGCCGTGAAAGCCCTCTATGGGCTTGATATCGAGGCTTCGAAGATTGTGCCTCAAACCACTAAGAAAGAATTTGAAGGAAATCTCACTGTGGTGGTGTTCCCATTCTTGAAGTCATCAAAAAAGGCTCCTGAAGCCACTGCCCAAGAAATCGGAGAGTATCTTGCAGCACACTGCGACGCTGTAAAATCATTCAATGTCATAAAGGGATTCCTCAACATCGTGATTGAGCCTAAGTTCTGGAACGGAGTGTTGAAGCATATCGACGAGACCCCTGATTTTGGTTTCAAAGCTCCAACTGCCGACAGCCAGCTTGTCATGATTGAATACTCTTCGCCCAACACCAACAAGCCTTTGCACCTCGGACATGTGCGCAACAACTTGCTCGGCTACAGCCTTTCGCTAATAATGAAAGCCAATGGCTACAAGGTGGTGAAGACCAATATTGTGAACGACCGCGGAATACACATCTGCAAGTCGATGCTCGCTTGGGAAAAGTGGGGCAACGGCATCACTCCTGAAAAAGCCGGGAAAAAGGGCGACCACCTTATCGGTGACTTCTATGTGATGTTCGACAAGCACTTCAAAGCCGAAGTGAAAGAGCTTATGGACAAAGGCATGAGCGAGGACGAAGCTAAAGCTGCTTCGCCACTTATGCAGGAAGCTCATGATATGCTGAAGAAATGGGAAGCTGGCGACGAAAGCGTGCGCAGCGTTTGGCGCATGATGAATGAATGGGTGTATGCCGGATTTGATGAGACATATAAGCGTCTTGGCGTGGATTTCGACAAGATATATTATGAGAGCAACACCTATCTTGAAGGTAAGGAGAAGGTGATGGAAGGTCTTGAAAAGGGCATCATGTACCGTAAAGAAGACGGCTCGGTGTGGGCCGACCTCACAGCCGACGGTCTCGACCACAAGCTTCTGCTCCGCGCCGACGGAACTTCGGTGTATATGACACAGGATATCGGCACTGCCAAATTGCGCTATCAAGACTACCCTATCGACAAGATGATATATGTGGTGGGAAATGAACAGAACTATCACTTCCAGGTGCTGTCGCTTCTTCTCGATAAACTCGGCTTCAAATGGGGCAAAGACCTCGTGCACTTCTCCTATGGCATGGTTGAATTGCCTGATGGCAAGATGAAGTCTCGCGAGGGCACTGTGGTTGATGCCGACGACCTTATGGATGAAATGATTGATACTGCCCGCCAGACTTCTGCCGAACTGGGCAAGCTCGACGGATGCTCAACCGAGGAAGCCAATGAAATAGCCCGCATAATCGGACTTGGTGCACTCAAGTATTTTATCTTGAAAGTGGATCCACGCAAGAATATGACATTCAACCCGAAAGAGTCGATTGACTTCAACGGCAACACTGGTCCATTCATCCAATACACCTACGCCCGCATCCAGTCGTTGCTCCGCAAGACTGCCGAAGCTGGAATGAAAGCTGAAATCACCGATATAGAGCCTAATGAGAAAGAAATCGCACTAATCCAGCGTCTTGCCGACTTCCCTAATGTGGTGACAGAAGCTGGCCGCAGCTATAGCCCGGCACAAATCGCCAACTATGTGTATGACCTCGTGAAAGAATACAACCAGTTCTATCATGACTATTCCATTATGAAAGAGGCGAACGAGGCTGTGCGCTCTTTCCGCATTAAGTTGTCGGAAGAAGTGGGAAATGTGATACGCCGCGCCACAGGACTCCTTGGCATCGAGGTTCCAAACCGTATGTAGTATCGAAACAGCTCTCTCAGCGACACGATGCACGAACATTATTGGCACAAATATTGTTATATTACACTGTGTATTACATAAAAATTTTAATATAGGAAAATATGGACAATTTCAATTTTGGAAACCAGCAGCCTGTCAGCTCAAGCAGCACCCTGAGCATTTCACAAGTTATGCGCCAGGTGTATGTCAAGATGACATTGGCTCTTGTGGTGTCGGCAATATCAGCCTACATCTGTTTGGCAGTAGAGCCCATTCGCAACCTTGTGTTCTCAAGCCAGTGGGTATTTATAGGTCTTGCTGTACTTGAGCTATTGCTCGTAATATCAGTATCGCGCAGTTTGGTGAAGAGTAGCAATCCGGCAAAAGCGACGTTTATGTTCTATCTCTACTCAATCATAAACGGTGTAACGCTGTCGGCGATTATGCTCATCTACACTGCATCGTCGGTGATATTCACATTTGCCATTACGGCAGGCGTTTTTGCGGCAATGTCAATCTACGGATACTTCACCAACAACGACCTTAGCCGCATGGGGTCATACCTAATTATGGCATTGTTTGGACTTATCATCTGTATCGTTGTGAACGCCTTCGCACAAAGCTCCACAATGGAGTGGGTTATAAGCTTTGCCGGAGTAGCGATTTTCATCGGGCTTACAGCATGGGACACTCAGAAAATCAAGACTATGCTCATCACAAATCCAGAGCGTTCTGAGCATATCGCCACATTCGGCGCACTTTCGCTCTATCTTGATTTCATCAACCTATTCTTATATCTGCTCCGCTTCTTCGGAAGAGACAATTAATGAGATGCCATGTGCGAGCCTGTATCGCATAAGTGATATATTAAAAGCCGCGGATTTGAATGCCGCGGCTTTTATTTTTCCACATCAATGTCATCACCATCAAGGAAAAAGCCACTCATACAGAGCGTTACGCTCCCCTATGAATGGCTTTATTTTTATCGTCATCAAAATTCATTTTGCCGTCACCGTGCAGGTCGAAACAAAACAGCTCTTGCGAGCAGCATTATTTCTTCTTTGCATCAGCGGTCTTCTCAGCTTTAGCTTTGTCGCAAGCCTTAGCCTTTGAGCATTGTCCGGCTTTAGCTTTGCAGCAAGCTTTCTTTGCCTTGCAGCATGGTTTGTCGGCTTTTGCGCCATCTTTACAGCAGTCGGCAGCAGCAGTCTTTGCTTTAGCCTTTTCACAACATTCCTGTTTTGCAGGAGCTTGGGTCTTAGCGGCAGTCTGAGCCGTAGCCACATTTCCAGCACATGCCATAGCAAACACTACAGCCATAGTCATCATAATTTTCTTCATAGCTTTTCTACTTTTTTTATCACCTTATTTGTAAATAATCTAAATAACTTTTTCGGCTGCTAAAATAGATACTTTCTGTGAATTTACAAAAGATATCGTGGTTAATAATCCGTAAAAAATGCTATAGTTTATCCAAAGTCGGTCGTCCTGATTTTGAATAACACCCAAAAGCAATCCGAAATGGCACTTATAAACAAGACTTATTGCCGAAATCAGCTTATCAAGTCGTCAAGCAGAGCCTCACATGCATCTTCAAGCAGGTCGAGCACAAGCTCAAAACCCTCCGAGCCTTCGTAATATGGGTCAGGCACATAATCATAATGCGGATATTGGCGAATGTATTTTCCCATAGGCACAATCTTGCGGGCTTCATCTATAGTAGCAGCCATATCGCGAAGATTCATCACATTGCTGCGATCCATAGCCACTATCACATCAAAATCCTCAAAATCCTGTCCAGTCACCCTACGGCTTCGGTGTGTGAGGTCATATCCGCGGCGACGTGCATGCACACGCATACGCTGGTCGGGCAAGCTGCCGGCATGTCCGCCATAAGTTCCAGCCGAATCCACTTCTATGCGCCCATGCAGCCCTCGCTTCTCAATAAGATGCAGCATCACGCCTTCAGCCGCCGGAGAGCGGCAAATATTGCCAAGACACACAAACAATACCCTGACCGGCTTCGTCTTGTCATCGGTCGATGAATTTTTATATTTTCCCATTTTCCAATAAATTTATTAATCGGGCGTTAAGATTTCGCCCACCCGGCATCACTTGATACGCAATTTTCCAACAATTCTTTTTGCCGCCTCATCAGTGCAGTCGCTTGTGCCAAGCCGCTGGCGCATCTCTGCATAGCTGGCAAGCATAGTTTTTCGCAGCCAAGATGACTCATATAGAAGCGGCTCCAGCTCTAAGCGCACACCAAACTCGTCGCAATTGTGCAAAAGCAATTCCTCAACTATCGAATCATCCATTATAAGATTGGGCAGCGACACATATTTCACTTTCAGTATATGCTTATATATATTATACAGCAGCTCACTGCCGTTCATCCTGTAGCACACCACTTGGGGCGTACCTATCACGGCAGCTTCGAGCGTGGCAGTACCAGATGTCACAAGCGCGGCATGAGAATGATATAAAAGCTCAAACGTTTGACCAAACAGGACAGGATAATCCACACGACGGCATCCACCATCTGCAAGCACTTTGCGGTATAGACCTTCGTCCACATTCGGAGCTCCAGCGATCACCAAATGACAGTCGTCAAACCTCTCGCCTCCACGAATCATTGTCGGCAGATTGTCGGCAATCTCTTTGAGCCGGGAACCTGGCAGTACCGCTATAATATCACCATCGGCTGGAAGCCCATTATCACTGCGAAACTTTGCAGCGTCCCTGAACGTCTTCTGCGCCTCGGAAATCTCCTTCACAGTAGGATTCCCCACATACTCGACCTTATAGTGATGCCGCTTTTCATAGAAATCCACCTCAAATGGCAGTATTGAATAAAGTTCGGTGACATATCGCTTTATCTGCCTCACGCGATACTCCTTCCAAGCCCACACCTTAGGTGATATGAAATAAAACACCGGCACTCCATGCCGATGAGCATATTTTGCCACTTTCAGATTGAACGACGGGTAATCCACAAGCACCACAGCATCCGGCTTATACTCGTCGATACACCGCTTCGCTGTCTTCAAGAAACCCAAGATAGTGCCAAAATGCTTTATCACCTCGACAAATCCCATATATGCCATATCGCGGTAATGCACAATAGGCTGCACTCCGGCTGCCGATGCCATGAGATCGCCTCCGAAGAAGCGGAACTCAGCATCACGGTCTCGCTCACGAAGCGATTTAATCAACTGACCAGCATGGATGTCGCCCGAGGCCTCTCCTGCAATTAAAAAATATTTCATAAAAAAACGCTATTTGGTTGCAAAGATAATGAAATGTTTCTATCTTAGCGAAACATTTACGTTTGCATGAACCTTACTATACTATTTTTAACAGCTTCGGAATGGGTATATACCATTATCATCGTGGCATACTTGGCAACTGTGCTGAGTATTATCGCTGTCGTGATTTCTGAAAACCGCAACCCTGTGAAGTCGCTTGCATGGGTCACTGCGATGCTGTTTCTGCCTGTAGTGGGGATGATTATTTATGCGTTCTTCGGACGCAGCCTGAAAAGCAAGCATCTTATTTCCCGCAAGAACAAGCGCAAGCTGCGCCGCCATGAGATCTTCAAGCTGATTGACGAAAATAAGCTTAACCTCAACGACTCCGACCGCCAACAAGTGCGCCTCGCCAAGTCGCTTGGCGGTGCCGCATATTTTCCCGGCAACAAAATTGACATTTTCACCGACGGAAAATCAATGTTCGACGCTCTAAAACACGACATTATGAATGCATGTTCCTATATACACATGCAATATTATATCTTTGAGGACGACCGCATAGGTTATGAAATCAGAGATTTGCTCATTAGCAAGGCTCAGCAAGGCGTGAAAGTGCGTGTGATATATGACCATGTCGGTTCTTTCCCGGTCAAGAAAGCCTTCTTCCGCAAAATGACAGAGAATGGCGTGGCAGTGGAGCCTTTCATGAAAGTGACTTTTCCGCAGTTTGCCACACGCATCAATTGGCGCAATCACCGCAAAGTCACTGTCATCGATGGGGAGATAGGCTACATAGGCGGAATGAACATAGCCGACCGATACATCGACGGTGTGCCATTCGGTGTGTGGCGCGACACGCACCTGCGCATAACCGGGCCATCTGTAGGTGGGCTTCAATATTATTTCGCCATCGACTGGAACTTCATCAAGAACGAACTGCTTACCGAGACAACCCGCCAATACGACTGCAACGACAATGATGAAGCCGGCATACAACTGCTGTCGAGCGGTCCTAACGGACAATGGAGCAATATTGCCCTGCTTTTCCTGAAAGCCATTTCAAATGCAAGAAAACGTGTGTATATCCAGACTCCCTACTTCCTGCCCACCGAGAGCTTGCTTAAAGCCTTGCAGATAGCGGCTTTGTCGAAAGTGGATGTGCGTGTGATGATTCCGCGCCGGTGCGACTCGGCGATGTTGCGCCGAGCTTCCTATTCCTATGTAAG
Source organism: uncultured Muribaculaceae bacterium (assembly GCA_964459845.1). GTDB lineage: Bacteria > Bacteroidota > Bacteroidia > Bacteroidales > Muribaculaceae > CALZFJ01. The sequence continues at coordinate 119,425 of CAYWOC010000003.1, forward strand.
CGAGTGTTTACGTGCCGGGATAAAGATATACTTATATGACAAAGGCATGCTCCATGCCAAGACGGTGATTATCGATGATGAATTTTGCTCAACCGGTTCCACTAATTTCGACTTCCGCAGTTTTGAGCACAACTTTGAGTGCAACGCTTTCGTCTATAGCAAGGACTTCAACAGCCGCATGACCAGCATCTTCATGCGTGACATTGCCGACTGTACCCGCATCAACCCAACATCATGGAGACACCGCTCCCCTATCGAGCGTTATAAGGAGTCGCTCGTGCGCTTGCTAAGTCCGATTCTTTAATTTATTCCAAAATTCCAAGACCTCAGAGCCTTTATTTTACAAGTTTATATCGTTCTTCAAGTGCATGGAATTGAGGCATCGATTTCACGGCTTTAAGCCAAGCGTTCACACTATCACACAACGCATGGTTCCCTTTCTTGATTATTATCGACTGAAATTGTGTGAAGCTTATATCGGTGTCGATGTTCACACTTCTATATTTAGGCGCAAGACTTCGAGCCACAGTCTCATTGACCACAGCATAATCGATCTCACCTGCGGCTACACGCATAAATAGCTGCTCAGGGCCATACACGGCATCTTCAGCCACCATTATGCTGTCACCAATCTCTCGCGCAAGGCTCTCGATGCGGTCGCGCATGGGTGAACCTTTAACCACCCACAATGTCTTTCCGGCAAGGTCGAGCTGCGTTTTCACCTTGACATTTCCTGCGCTGTCAGCACGCTGCACAAGCACCTGACGGTCGAGATACAGCTCATCAGAGAACAGATACTCCTCGCGGTTCTCTTTGGTGACAGGAAATTGAGCAATCAGCATATCATAGCGTCCGCTATTCAGGTCATTAAGTGCATCGCCAAGGGTCACAAGCGGACAGAATTCAACTTCGCGGTGAGACTGCGCAGCCATAAGCCGCACTGCGTCATAGCAAAAGCCGCCAAGGGTGTCGTTGTAGGTATAGCACGACAGTGGAGAATATTCTATAGCCACCATCAGTGTGTCGCCATGTACCGAGCCATCCGCTCCGCCAATTGCCTGACCGCTACAATTCTTCAGCACTACCATCAGCGATATTATGACGACGAGCAGCACCACATATATCATTGGATTGCCCTTTTTGGGCTGAGGCAACATATTATTCTCCATAATGCTTATTTTTTAATCACCAGTCTTTTCAATTCTTGAAGTCAATCGACACGCCAAGCATGAACCTGCGAGCATTCAGCGGATAATGAGGCATCGAAAAATAATTTTTCTTGCCAAACATTCCATCGGTCACGTTTGCCATCATAAGGTAGAATCTAACCTTCTTCAGCTTGAAATCGGCGTATGCATTGAAGTATGGGAAATTTCCGCACTGCATCTCCCGCTGATTGAAGAAAGTCATTGTGGCAGGATTGTAGTTGGGAGCATAATACTTGGTGTAGTAACTACCATCCACTCCCATGTTCACAAGCAGCACACGGGCTATCGCAAAGTTGAAAAACAGATTTGAATACAGCGAGAATTTAGGCAAAGGCAGTATCTCATCGTCCGACGACGTTTGATATGTAAGCGAATTGTGCCAGTTGAACGGTCCTGCCTTAAACTTATGGTTGAGTGTGGCACTGAACACTTGCACATTGCTGCCAGCCTGCACAGGCACACCATCGGTTCCGAAATACACATAGTTCTGGATGTTCTCAACACCGACATTCACAGTCGCACCCACAAACGGTACATCAAGAATACCACCTATGCGGAACCGGCGCACCTTGCCAAAATCATTCTGCCATATAAAGTGGTTGGAAATATAATTTTTCATAAGATATGGCACCTCTTCATTCTTGAAATGCCCATACCCCGTAATCCTCACACTGTCGTTGCGTATGCGGAAGCGAGTGGAAACATCTCCGCTCACGCTTATGTCGCCAGCCACCGAACCCACAACTCCAAATTGCGCCGTGGCATTATATGTCAATATCGACCCTCGCTGCTTGGTGAGCTGTCCTCCCACCCAAGCCACATTATCGGTGTATATATGAGGTATCGACACATCTGGCTTCACGGCAAGTTTGCCGGTGGCTGCCGATGCGGCATCTATGGTGTCGATGCCTTGGGTGTATTTTCTTATCTCATAGGTGGCGTACGCCGCAAGACCAAACTTGGCATACTTATGGAAGCCTTCAAGGAGTGAAATGCCGACGGTATTGGTCAATTTCCAAAATTTGGTCTGGTCATCGGTCCCTCCAAAACGCAAATACGTCTTGTCGAAGAAAGCTGAATCTTCCGAAGCTGCCGAGTTAAGGAACATGTGCTTGTTGGTCTTATAATCGAGTGTCCAAATAAAGCTTGTTACCGGTATGTAAGTCCGGCTCATAATCGAATCTGTCACTGAATCACGCACAGTGTGGTAATACCCCACTTTGTAGCGATGATTCATATAGAACTCATGTCCCCATATCTGGGAATGAGCGTCCGACAAATTTGTGGGAATAGTCCTGTAATCCACAGCAGTAGTTCCGCCCTGCACCTGTGCAGGATCGGTCATATATCGGTCGTCGGTAATTCCGCCATTCTCTTTGTTCAGGAAATTATAATTGTTGAAGAAAGTTTGCAACTCGTATCGGTCGCCTATATATGAGCCAAACACCCTCCATGTGAAGTCTTTTGTGGCTTGATAGTTGTAGAACCCCTTAGAATACAGATAGTCGAGCGCAGCACCTATCTGTAGCGACTTGTTCACATTTCCCGAAAACTCGGCGCGCAAACGGTCCTGCACATTGTCCTTGCTTCCGCCTGTGTTATATGACAGCAACGTCATCGGGATGCGCGTGTTATAATACTTCTGAGTCTTTATCGACGGCAACCAAGCGCAAAGAGCGTCTTCAAAGAAGAATTGCGATGCCGCTGGCCTCTCAAGAAACAACTGGTTCTGTCCTTCGGCACCGAGATTGCCCGTTGTGGCATAGGCTTTGCTTACCAATGCAGACACCGCCTGAAGGTGATAATTGAGCTGCAATGTGTCGATTGTGGATTCATACCGCTGCCCAAGCGGATCGGTTATGGTCCACGCATACGATGGCGCAATTTGCGGATTTCGCTTTGCCGAGGCTGTCACAGCCATAAGCAGCGATATCACCGGCATCAACATATATAATAATAGTATCTTTTTCATTCGCTATTGAAATATGCTGCAAATTTAGGCAAATTTCGTGATTAATTACACAATATGCCACCTAATAAAACAAAAAAGGAGCCTCCTGTGGGGCTCTTTTTATCAGCTGACGTATTCGTCGATTTTTTCCGGATCAGGATTGACGGCTATGATTTTTCCGTCTGGTGATATAAGCAAGCTCTGGAATCCGTCGCCAAGCCTATATGATTTGTAAATTTTCGAGTCTGTTCCCCCATTGTCGTGAAACTGCTTTCGAGCATCCAAGCTGTCGGTTTTCACTATTTCATTATACACAGCTTCCGATGGATCGTAATTGACGGCTACATACTCTAAATCATTGCGATTATTTGCCACTCTGTCGTAACGAAGATTTGCGATTCTCGATTCTGCATCGGTCGATGACCAAAATGCAACCAATACATATCTGCCTCTCAATCCTTGCAATTCAAATGTCGCATCCTTATCACTAACAACAAACCCCGGAGCCGAGTGTCCGATTCTGCTATCGGCTGGTGCCTGATAGCCCGCTGACGTGAAAATGAAGATTGCGGCAAATATCACAATTGCCAATAATGTTTTCTTCATCTAATTCAATTATAGTTCATACTCAAAAGCCCACGATTGTCGTCAAGACAACCCATCCGCTCAATCTCTCTTGATGCTGTAGGCTCCAGCCGATTTTCGGCTTAATCTAATCTTAGTAGATTTCTAAAACGCTGCAAAGTTACAAAAATATTTTTTATTTTCAAAATCCATATGCACCACAACGCACCTAATAGACTGAAAAACAAACTTATGCGAAACAGTAATTTTAATATTTTATTAACACTATAAATATTTTTAAGTTAATACGTTAAATTGCAGCTTTTACACTACTCTCGCACACATTTTTACACTGAAATGCCATATGCTCAACACCATATTTTTAACATTTCGCACCATTGGTGACATTCTCCTGAATATTTAGCATATTTTTTTGAAAAAAAATTTCTTTTTGCCATAGATAGCACAAAAAAACGTACCTTTGCAGCCAAATTATTATTGCATAATATTTTTGAATAAAGGCCCATTTTTTGACAATAATTTTAAGCATAATCGGTAATACCGTTTCTACAGCAATGTTAAATAATTGTTAATTCATCCGTCTTATGCAACAAAAGCTCTCACTGCTGCATCATATTCATCAGTAAAAGCAATTTATATAACGTTACATCAACAGAAGACATGAATAAAATTACTCTCATAGCATCTATATTAATTTTTTCATCTATGCAGATGCTTGCACAATTTTGTGTAAAAGGTGAAGTGGCTGACTCCACTGGACTGGGCGAAGCTTTCGCCACAATCAGAATATATAAAGCTGGCGACAACAGCAAGCCTGTGAAACTTTGCACAACCGATGTCGATGGCAAGTTCAACCAAGACCTATCTTTGGCAGAAAAATACACCATCAATATAACATCAGTGGGGAAAACGGCCATCAACAGCGATTTTGAAGTGTCGAAAAGCTCTCCCACTTTCGACTTCGGAAAACTTACAATAAAGGACGCTTCCACTACTCTCGGCGAAATCACCGTGACGGCTCAACGACCTCTCGTGAAAAATGAGATAGACCGAGTGAGCTATGACATCCAAGCCGACGAAGACTCTAAGACGAGAACCGTATTCGAGATGCTGAAGAAAGTGCCTATGGTTACAGTCGATGGTCAGGAAAATATAAAAGTAAAGGGCAGCTCGGGTTTCAAAATCTACAAAAATGGCCGTCCAAACACAAGCTGGTCCAACAACCCGAAAGAAGTGCTGAAGTCCATTCCCGCAACTATGATCAAGCGCATCGAGGTCATCACCGAACCCGGAGCAAAATATGACGCTGAAGGTGTGAGCGGAATATTGAACATAATCACAACCGACAACTCCTCCATCAACGGCATCCTCGGTTCCGTATCGGCAAACATAAGCAACTGGTGGACACCAAGCCTGAACACTTATTTCACCACTCAAATCGGAAAGCTGACCACCACCGTCAACTATGGCTACAACCGCTTCGGCAACAAGAATGAATACTCTTTCTCCGATGAAGTACAGACTTATGTCGAAAGCGGAAACAAGCTGTCATCAAGTACCAGCAGCACAAATCCTGGATACTCACATTACGGCAACATAGAGGGAAGCTACGAAATCGATTCTTTGAATCTTGTCACATTGTCATTTGGCGGATATTACTATAATCTTGAATCCACCAGCACCGGATCATACAGCATGATGGACAAAAACGGACAGGCTATTTATTTCTACAACGCATCTTTCTATTATCCCACATACAGCTATTTCGATTTCAACGGAAAAGTTGACTATCAGCATCTCACCCACCGCAAGGACGAGACCTTCACGTTCTCTTACCTGCTATCCACCACCAACCAGAGCCACGAGATGCGCACTGATTACAGCGACATGGTGAACTTTCCGCTACCCTACGAATGGCAGACGAGCGACAGCCGCCTAAAATTCTTTGAACACACGTTCCAGTTTGACTGGACTCGTCCTTTCACACAAAAGCATAAGCTGGAGATGGGAGCGAAATATATTCTGCGCAACAACAACAGCCGCACCACACAGACGTTCAGCGTGGGCGATGACCAGCGAACCCTGTTCGACCACACCACCCATGTAGGCGCACTATATGCCGAATATTCCTTTAACACCACTCACTGGGGCGCAAGAGCCGGACTGAGATATGAGCTGTCGCGGCTGAACGCCAAATATAAAGACGGCAGCCAACCCGACTTTGGCAGCACTCTGCATGATGCGGTGCCAACCCTCAGCCTAAGCTACAAGCTAAACGATGCCAACAACTTCAAGCTCAACTATGCCACCAGAATAAGCCGCCCGGGAATAGCTTATCTGAACCCAGCCGTCACCACTACGCCAAGCTCAGTATCTCAAGGCAATCCCAACCTGACCAGTGCAAGAAGCCACTCAATATCGCTGTCATATAATCTTTTCAAACCTAAGATTATGTTTATGCCGTCGGTCTCCTACAGCTACTCAAGCAACCTGCTACAATTGGTGCAGCACACGGACAACGATATTTTATACGCCACCTACGAAAATGTCGGGAAATATAATGACCTTACATTTTCCACATATATCCAATGGACAGCCACCAAAAGCACCCAATTTATGATGAACGGATCAGCCACATACCGCAAATACACCAATGAGCAGCAGAATCTCACCAATTCACACTGGGGATGGTTTGCCTACGCACAAATTTCTCAGACCCTGCCTTGGAAAATCAACCTGTCGTTCAATGTGTCGCATTTCGACATGGGCATCAGCGGTGTTTATAGCGCAGGCTCTGATGTGTGGGGCTACAACTTCAGCGTACACCGCTCATTCCTGAAAGACGACCGCTTGACTGTCGGCGCATGGATGAATTGCCCCTTCTCCGGAAAATACCAGACGATGGAAAGCAACAGAATAAACGGTGACATACTCGGACACAGCACAAACACCTACTTCATGAAGCATTTCGCAATAGGCGTTTCCTACCGCTTCGGCTCGCTGAACGCACAGGTGAAGAAAGTGAACAAGTCGATTCAGAACGAAGACCTCCAAGGCCGGAAATAACTGCCATCCACCTATGGTGTACATAGCCAAAAGCTGAAAATGGCTACAGTTTTTGGTTATTTTTTATTATTATAATTTTTAATGTCTCAGATTTGTCTTAACTTTACAAAAATTTGATGAAACATCAGCATATTTTATGGATTTTTTGACTGAACACAACCTGCTTGGATTAGTAATCGGGCTATCCACATTTCTTATAATTGGGGTATTCCACCCAATAGTCATCAAGTGCGAATTTTATTTTGGCACACGCTGCTGGTGGGCTTTCCTGCTGACGGGCATAGCGGGAGTGATTATGGCAACCATCGTGAAAAACGTCCTTGCTTCAGCTCTGCTTGGCGTGACAGCGTTCTCTTGCTTCTGGTCGATTCTCGAGATTTTCGAGCAGCAAGAACGTGTGCGCAAAGGCTGGTTCCCGCGCAACCCTAAGCGCAAATATCCATTCGACAAGGAGCAAAAATAAGCCCATCATTGCCGTTAAAACTTGGCATTAATTGCACATTTGGCGTTTTTTAGTGCAACAATTCCGCTATAACGGAAATTGTTATTAATTTTGCACCCATAATCAATAAAAGAAGACTATGGGTATATCTATAAACAAATATATCGAGACCTCTATTCGGGAGAATTGGGAGGAGATGGCACTCACCGACTTCAATGGAGTGTCTTATCAATACCGCGACATTGCACGCAAAGTAGCGAAATTGCACATCCTCTTTGAAGAGTGCGGCATCCAACAGGGCGACAAAATTGCGCTATGCGGCAAAAACTCTTCCCAGTGGGCTGTGGCATTCCTTGCTGCACTCACCTATGGAGCAGTTCCAGTACCTATTCTGCACGAATTCAAGCCCGACAATATCCACCACCTTGTGAACCACTGCGACGCAAAGCTGTTTTTCGTGGATTCGGCTATTTGGGAAAATCTTGATGCCAACCAGTTCATCAATCTAACAGGAGCATTGCAGATAAGCGACTACTCGCTACTGCTCACCCGCAGCGAAAAGCTGACCGAAGTCCGCAAACACCTCAACGAGATGTTCGGACATAAATATCCGGAACGCTTCACTCCCGAAGATGTGAAATACGTTGAGCCAGACCGTGACTCACTTGCTGTAATCAACTACACATCAGGCTCAACAGGATTCTCAAAGGGTGTTATGATTCCTTACCGCGCCATAGAGTCAAACATACAATACTCCATCGAGCATCTCACATTCCTGAAAAAAGGCGACGGAATGGTGTGTATGCTTCCGCTCGCACACATGTATGGACTTGTAATCGAGCTTATACATCCATTTGTGAAAGGCTGCCATGTGTATTTCCTCACACGCATACCTTCACCACGAATCATCATGGACGCTTTTGCCACTGTGAAGCCAAAACTAATCGTCACCGTGCCGCTCATAATCGAAAAAATCATCAAGACCAAGGTGTTCCCTCTGCTCGACAAGCCTCTGATGAAGATTATGACAAAAGTCCCGTTCATCGACGACCGCCTGTTTGCAAAAATCAAGGAACGCCTCACCGACACATTCGGCGGCAACCTTATGGAGCTGATTGTGGGTGGAGCTGCCATCAACAAGGAAGTAGAGCAATTCCTGCGCCGCATAGGTTTCCCATATACCGTGGGATACGGAATGACCGAATGTGCGCCGCTTATCGCCTATGCGCCATGGAATGAGAACAAGGAGAAGTCATGCGGAAAGATTGTGGACAGAATGGAGGCTAAAATCGACTCCACCGACCCCGAGCATGTGGCTGGCGAAATGCTTGTGAAAGGCGACAATGCGATGCTCGGATACTACAAGAATCCCGAAGCCACAAATGCCGTGATGCACGACGGATGGATGCGCACTGGCGACCTTTGCACCATCGATGCCGACGGATATGTGTTTATACGCGGACGCAGCAAGAATATGATCCTCGGACCTTCGGGACAAAACATTTATCCCGAAGAAATAGAGCAACTGCTCAATAATATGCCATATGTGTGCGAATCGCTCATTGTGGATGAGAACCGCCGCCTCACAGCCCTTGTCTATCCCGACATAGAGAACGGCACCAAGCAAGGCATGACTGCACAAGACCTCGAAAAACTGATGAGGGAAAATGTGGCAAATCTCAACAAGGAATTGCCAAGCTACTCACAGATTGCCAATGTGAAGATTATGCACGAGGAGTTTGAGAAGACTCCGAAACGCTCCATCAAGCGTTACCTATATCAGCATTGAAATAATCAATGCAGCCGAAAAGCGACGATAACTGATGACATTGATTAAGACCTGTGCCGAAGAGCTTATCTTCCCACAGGTCTTACTTTTCCTTTGATATATAACGTTATCGGCTGCTGGCTGCCATTAGAATACACATACACATTTTTCATAAAATTTCCGCGTACACCTATCGGACTATATATCACCTTTATCCTCCCTTTATGTCCCGGAAGGACAGCCTCTCTGGAATGCCTCGCAAGAGTACATTCACACGATGTCTTCGTTGCACTTATGATAAGTGGTGATGTCCCCTTATTCGTAAATATGAAGTCGCACTCCACCTCTCCACGAGCCTCATCCACAACACCAAAATCATGTTTCACCGATGTGAAGCTGATTCTTGCATCGCCTTTATGCTTCGGTGATGCCGCTGTTGCAGCCAAAGCAAGAATAAATGCAGCAATTAGCAATATATTTTTCATAACATCAATACGCTTCCATATCATCAAAACATCTCAGATATACCGAAATACCTCAACACACGTTTCCCCACGGTGTCATATCCCAAATCGAAACGGAAATTCACACGCGGCGCCACTTGAAGCCTCACCCCCGCACCTACCTCGGGCAATACCGCATTATATTTAAGCACATTCTCACCCAATGCGGCAATCCCTGTCCATCCAGCCACACCGAAGCGGTTGAGCAGCAATTGCCCTGCCACGGTGTTGAAGTTGAACATATAGCGGTATTCCACATGCGCTTTAAGCACCGATTTATCGCGGTATTGATAGCCATAATATCCGCGTGTAGTGTAGATGTCGCCCACAGTGGCATATCGTGCAAAAGGTATATCGTTGCCGAAAACATTGCTGCTCGACACGCCCCACGAAAGCACACAGCGTTTTCCACCTATCTGCTTATAATGTCGATAATCAAGCGAAAGCCTACCATAATTATGGTCGCTGCCAAGACTCTTTGAATACCACACAGCACGCAAATCTACCCATACTCCATCGTAAGGTGAATATGCCACATCGCGAGTGTCAAGTGAAAGATCCACGCCGGCTCCCACATCCATAAGTTTCAACCCATCGGCTGTGCCGCCGTCTGCTACATATTCAGGGCTGCTTGTCAAATATGAGCCGGGATTGCGCATGGTGTCGTGGCTGAAATCTGCCACTACGCCCATATAGAAATCGCTGCTGCCTATGCGCCACTCCACCTCGGGCGACACCTGCCATCGCCGTGATTGATAGCCAGTGACGAGACGGTCGCGCTCCATCGACTTATTGGTGGAATATCCTATGCCGAAATAATGCTCATTTGATTGCTGATAAGAAATCTCGGCAGCCACCTTCAAGCTGTTTTTCATAAAATACAATGTCGGGCTGCATCTCACCTTGAACGAAAACGGATCGGTGAAGCCGAAACGCACATTTAGCGGAATTTTGCTCGTATATAACGCCGGCTCTCGGCTCGTCTTAAACAAGCCGCACACCCCCACTCCAAGTCCAAATCCATATTCTGGCAGATTGCCGAGTGGCGGCGGCATAAATACCACCTTGAAGCCGCCTTTGCCAGTCGTCTGCCGCTGGCTGCCAGTCATTTTATCCACCACTTTTTGCTGAAAATCAGCCATTTTCTGAACAAGTCCGGGCAATTGCACCGTTGATTGACTCGTGCCATCTTCCCTGTCGTCTTCCACATTGTGAGGCGGCATCACGCAATCAAATTTCGGCACAGTATCTGTAGGCACCGAATCTCTTCCTTCCACACTTGCAGCCGCAACGCATGGCATCATCACGCCAGCCAATGCGAAAATCATGTTATATCTCAATTTCATAAATCGCATCATCATTTTCAGTCTAATTCTGATCCACATCCCCCATCTCAACATCTATTCCGCAACTGTTCTAACGCTCCGCCTTAGCCCCGGCGGCTATCATCTCAGTCAGCACGCTGAAGGCTTTTTCAAGAATGGTGTCCTTGCCTTGCAGCTTGTCTTCGGTGGTCATATCCACCTTGCAACCATCGGAGGGCTCCACTCCAAATTCCGTCTCCTGCCCCGACGCATCAAGTATAGAACACGCCGAGAACCTCACAGTCCATCCGTTTGGAATCTCCGATGTGAACGGCAATCCGCTTCCTCCGCCAGTCACATCTCCCACAATCTTCACATTCGGCAGATACCTCATTATCGACACGAAATTGTTGGTCGCACTATATGATGCACGGTTGGTCAATACCACTATAGGCTTTAGATATTTTATGCGTCCGCCATCGGCTGGATGGAAATAATAGTCGTATGGCTCGGAAAAGTCGTTATGTCCAGGTCCTGTCTTGTGAGAAATCGAGCCGGCATACACATCTTTCGTGATGAATCTGCCCACAAGCGTTTCTACATTTGTCAGGTATCCGCCGCCATTGTCGCGCACATCTATTATCAAGCCATCGCTGCTGGCAAGATATGCAAGCACATTGTCGAGATTTCCCTCACCAATGCCAGAGCTGAAACTGCCATAATACATATAGCCGAAGTTGTTGCTCAAAATCTGATATTTTATGCCCGACGCAGAGCGGTAATTGAAGTTAAGGTAATTCTCATTGATGATGCGTTCATCGTAGTTCTGCGGATACTGCTCCCATATCCAGTAGCGCGACACGTCCCACGAGGATATTAGATTAGTATGCCCATCCTTAAGTTCACGGAGCATCGCTGCACACACGTCAAACAGCTCGGTCTGCGACATCTCAGGCAAGACTTGCGACCGATACATTGTCTTCACTTCATTCCAGTCGATGTCCTTGTATTTGAAAAAGCAATAATGCTCGTCGATTTCTTTCCACAAGGCATCAAAATTTCCGTATGGGTCATCGGCAAACTCCTCATGCCCATGACAAGCCGAAAGCGACAACAGGCTCAACAACGCAACTGCACAATAAATGTATATTTTTCTAATCATGTATTTCTGTGTAAAGCATCTTTTTTATAACCTTTCAAAGTTATATTTTTTCACTCTATTGACAAAATAAAAAAAGCACTATAACAATTTTTCAAGAAAAATTTAGCCACAGAGCCGCAACTTAGCGTAAATTTCTTTATCTTTGCACATATATAATTCAACAGAACTTCATTCTTTATTATGAAAAGATTTTTTGCTATATTATGCTTATGTGTCATATTTATGCCACTGGTGGAGGCAAAAGTGCAGTTTGAGGCGAGAGCAGGATTTGGCGCAAGCAATTATCGCGGCGACGACAATGCCGGCAACCGATTCTCGGGCAAAATAGGAGCTGTGGCTGATATTCAACTTAATCGCAACTGGAGCATCGAGCCTGGACTTTTCTATGTGGGCAAAGGCACACAGTTCAGCGGTCTATATACAAGCACTGGAGAAAACACATCTGGATTGATGTCCAAATTCCGCAATAGTCTTCACTATCTCGAAGTGCCAGTGCTGGCTGTATATAAAATCCATATCGACAAAGACGCATACATATCGCTTAAAGCTGGTCCTTATTTCGCATTAGGCGTAAAGGGTACGGCAAATGTTAAGACCCCAATGTATAACGACAATGACAAGGACTTCTCCGACGACCTGTTCAAGAACGGCTGCGACTACGACAAAGCTTCCTATCTGAACTACAACGACCTGCTTGCCGACTTCGAAGACATGCTGGAAGGCAAAGAAGCCTCAAGATATATCAAGACCGAGAAGATGAACCGACTTGATGCCGGCATAATGGCTGAACTCGGCATCACATATAAGCACGCATACATCGGTTACAACACTTCGTGGGGACTGACTAAACTATGCAGCGACTTCATTGTAGGCGCACCGCACAATATGGTCTATAGCGTGGTATTCGGCTATAAATTCTAACTTATCCACTCCAAGCACATAGAAACATGCATAATAAAAGGCGGCACTTTCAAGCGTCGCCTTCTTTGTGTTTTATCGCTGACCCGATCAAATCTCCAACAGCAATAATTTGTCACATCAATACTGAAGCGTAATCGGTATCAATACATTGCTGAGATGATTTTTGTCTTCGGGGAAAGTTGTTTGCGCGGAGTGAGCTGCAACCACTCTCCGCTTATGCCAAGCACAAAGCCATGAGTGAATATCTGGGTGTTCAAGTTATGCACATAGCTTGTCTCTATAAGGTTGCGGTAGCCTATGCGAAGCACCGACTTGCCAAGATGCAAATCTGCCGTCACAAGGTTCTCCATATCGAAGCGATTGCCCCACCACCCCACATTCACTATGCCATCACGATTACCTAAATACAGTTCATAAAATGCCTCGCCATAGTCGAGCGAGAAAAATGCTCCTATCGCCGGCAAGGTTGCCTGATAACGCAATGTCACCGGCAACTTGCCGATATTCATATTATATGTAGCCAGTCCTGTGAAGTTTACACTCCAGCGTATTTTTGCCGAGACTGGATTATTGGAATTGTGGGCGCAATACAGCACTCCCCCCCTGAGCTGAGTGCTGCCACCAGCCATCAGCGTCAGCTTATTGAGCAGCACATCATTCCATCTCCGCATCATTCCCCATTTGCCATCCACCATCAGCGAATGAATGGTGTGGTTCTTGGCATGGTTCTGGACATTGGCATATTCCACCGCACCGCTACCTTGCATCACCCATTTTTCGGGAGAGAATCCCATTGCTCGCATACCTTCGTAGCCAAGACGCAGATTCACGCCATGGTAGCGTATGGGCGTGAGATATGTGTCGAGGATTGATGCTCTGCCAGCCTCCACCGAAAATGTGGAAATCACCGGTCGCTCAATCTTCACTACACAGGTATCGGCATCAGCAGTTGCCGCCGATGCCGCAATCGCCGCCGATGCTGCAACAGCGATGCAGCACCTCATCATTATTCTATTCAGCTTCGTCAATATTCTCATTCGTCGGGATTGCTAATGTCGGTCGGGTCAAACAGCTTCTGCTGACCTGTCAATTCCTCAAAAATCTCTTTTTGGCTCAATTCCGGTTCTTGTTCCACCTTTACCTCCAGCTCATCTTGCCGCATGTCCTCTATTGGCGTTTCCGGCTCTTCCACTATGCGAGGCTCAATCTCGGTGATGGCATCCACGGTAAAATTTGTGATGCGCTTGCCCTTGGCCCGGAAACTCTTCACACCTATAAATTCCTCGGCATCTATCACAAGATTATCCCTAAAACTGTCGGCTCCGCCAAATTTCACTTCAAATCGCGGATATGGCTTGTCGCTCAGTATCTTCAGCATGGAGTCGGGATTGCCGCCAATGAAGCTCTGCCGCTTGTTTGACGGCTCAAATTCAAAGCGTTTTATATAGTCATATTTCTGATCGGCATCATAAAGCACCGCAGTCCACACAAGACCCTCACGGAACTTCTCTATGCGCAGTATATTGTCCTCATAATGGTTCTCCGGATCGAACGAAGTGGTGTAGTAATCGCCATTTTTCAGAATCACAAGCACTTGGTCGGTGCCGTTAAATTCGCCAAGCGAGAATCCTCTGCCGTCATAATTCAAGCGCAGCACATCGGGGTCAAACCACACCTCTCGCCCGCCGAGTGTGGATGTTCCAGCCTCTTTAAGCGATATGCGGTGTATTTCATTCTTTGTGACAAGATTTCCGCGCGATTGCTTTCCCTTTATAGCCAACTTGGCAAGGTCAATGTCGAATTGCAGCACTTTCAGGCGGAACTTGGGCTTCAACGTTATCTTCAGCACCTCAGCCTCACCATTAGGATTGGCGGTAAACCATAGAATCTTCGACCCCGGCTTGCCTTGGGTGATGTCATATTCCTTGTCGCGGGTTATACCTGTCACAGCAAAACGCTTCATATACACTATTCCGCCCTTTCCGTCTTGATACAGCACATTATATATAGTGCGTGAATCGTTGCGCTTGAACACATTTAGATACTGTATGTTCTTGCCAACATATATCTTGTCGGCGACCTTTGTCACCTTATATTTTCCATCTTTATAGAAGATGATTATATCATCAATGTCAGAACAGTTGCACACAAACTCGTCCTTCTTCAGTCCCGTGCCTATAAATCCCTCTTCGCGGTTGATATAAAGCTTCTCGTTTGCCTCAGCGACCTTGGCTGCGACAATCGTATCAAAGTTGCGAATGATGGTACGACGAGGATAGCGCGCGCCATATTTGGCTTTCAGTCCCTCATACCACTCGATGGTATAATCCACCAGATGCTCCAGCTTATAGTCTATCTGTGCAATGCGGTCGTGCAGCGTGGCGATATAATTGTCGGCAATGTCGCTGTTGAACTTGATTATGCGCTTCATCTTTATCTCCATAAGG
The DNA here is from genome assembly GCA_964459845.1 of uncultured Muribaculaceae bacterium. Classification (GTDB taxonomy): domain Bacteria; phylum Bacteroidota; class Bacteroidia; order Bacteroidales; family Muribaculaceae; genus CALZFJ01. The sequence goes on from CAYWOC010000003.1 coordinate 134,782, forward strand.
CGGAGAATATCGTCGCGAGTGATTTCTCGGTAAAAAGACGGCTTGAACGGAGCAAGCCTACTGTCGATGTAAGCCACAGCCTCATCTGTGTCGCGGCTCTGCTCATATTCCGTGTCCTTATATATGCGTTCCTCTATGAATATCTTCTCAAGCGAAGCGAAGAGCAGCGACTCCATATCCTCACCCCGCTTTATCTCAAGCTCTTGGCGCAACATAGCCTTCGTATGATCGACACTGTTGCGCAGCACCTCGCTCACCGTCAAAAAGTGCGGCTTGTGATCCTTGATGACGCAGCAGTTTGGCGAGATGCTCGTCTCGCAATCGGTAAATGCATATAGTGCATCAATCATCTTGTCGCTCGAAGTCCCGGGCAGAAGATGCACAATTATCTCAGCCTTGCTCGATGTGTTGTCGTCAATCTTGCGTATCTTTATCTTTCCCTTTTCTTGCGCTTTAAGAATCGATTCTATCAATGTGCCAGTATTCTTGCCATAAGGGAGGTCGTTGATGATAAGCGTTTTGTTGTCCTGCTTCTCAATCTTTGCACGCACTCGCACCTGTCCACCACGCTCGCCGTCGTTGTATCGGCTCACGTCGATATATCCGCCAGTGGCTTGAAAATCGGGATACAGATGAAATTCCTCTCCGCGCAGATATGCCACAGCGGCATCAAGCAACTCATTGAAGTTGTGCGGAAGTATCTTGCATGATAGCCCCACGGCAATGCCCTCAGCCCCCTGAGCGAGCAGCAACGGGAACTTCACAGGAAGTGTCACAGGCTCCGGCTTGCGCCCGTCGTATGACAATCCCCAGTCGGTAATCTTGGGGCTATACACCACATCAAGCGCAAACTCCGACAAGCGTGCCTCTATGTAACGTCCGGCGGCGGCACTGTCGCCAGTAAGCACGTTGCCCCAGTTTCCTTGCGTCTCGATAAGCAGTTCTTTCTGCCCAAGTTGCACAATGGCATCCTTAATCGACGCGTCGCCATGAGGATGATACTGCATAGTGTTACCCACGATGTTGGCAACTTTGTTGAAGCGTCCGTCATCAAGCTCCTTCATCGAGTGAAGTATGCGCCGCTGCACAGGTTTCAGTCCGTCTTCGATGTGCGGCACCGCACGCTCCAAGATGACATACGACGCATAGTCGAGAAACCAATTCTGGTACATCCCCGACAACTGCAACTTCTTATCTTTTGGCACTTGATAGGTAGAGTGGGCAGCCTCACCCGACTCTGGCTCTTCTATAATGTCATTTTCATCTTTCATTATAAAATATGGTAGTGTATTTAGTCATGCAACTGGCAATCGGGCATTTTTTACCGCTATTTCCATCGCATTAGCGTTATTTAATTATATTATTTCTTAATCCAACAGCAAAAATACAAATTAAATCGAAAAAAATCACTTACTTTGCACCTTAAATAAAGAAAATCGATGCCGATTATTGCATTTTCGATGCAAAAACCGGCTCGTCATCTATTTGAAATCTGAAAAAATTATTACATAAAATGGCAAAACAAGAAGATACTTTTAAGAAAATTGTTTCACATGCCAAGGAATATGGCTTCGTGTTCCAGTCGAGCGAGATCTACGACGGTCTTGCCGCAGTTTACGACTACGGTCAAATGGGAGTTGAGATGAAGAACAATATCAAGAGATATTGGTGGGAGGCTATGACACTGCTCCACGAGAACATCGTGGGCATCGACTCTGCCATCTTTATGCACCCTACAATCTGGAAGGCATCAGGACACGTCGATGCGTTCAACGACCCGCTAATCGACAACCGCGACTCAAAGAAGCGTTACCGCGCCGATGTGCTAATCGAGGATGAAATTGCTAAAATCGACGATAAAATCAACAAAGAGGTGGCTAAGGCCGCGAAGAAATTCGGCGACAGCTTTGATGCCGAGCTATACCGCACCACCAACCCTCGCGTGCTTGAGCACCAAAAGAAGCGCGACGAGCTTCACGAGCGTTATTCGAAGGCTATGAACGCCAACGACCTTGCCGAGCTTAAGCAGATTATCCTCGACTATGAAATCGTATGCCCTATCTCTGGCACAAAGAACTGGACCGACGTGCGCCAATTCAACCTTATGTTCAAGACTGAGATGGGTAGCACTGCCGATGGCGCTATGACCGTGTATCTGCGTCCAGAGACAGCTCAAGGCATTTTCGTAAACTACCTTAACGTGCAGAAAACTGGACGCATGCGCATTCCTTTCGGTATCGCACAAATCGGCAAAGCTTTCCGCAACGAGATTGTTGCACGCCAATTCATATTCCGTATGCGCGAATTTGAGCAGATGGAGATGCAATTCTTCGTGCGTCCGGGCGAAGAGCTAAAATGGTTCCAGAAATGGAAAGAGACTCGCTTGAAGTGGCATAAGGCTCTCGGTATGGGCGACCAGAAATATCGCTACCACGACCACGAGAAACTTGCTCACTATGCCAATGCGGCTACCGACATCGAGTTTGAGATGCCGTTCGGATTCAAGGAAGTGGAAGGTATCCACTCTCGCACCAACTTCGACCTCAGCCAACATGAGAAATTCTCAGGAAAGAAAATACAATATTTCGACCCTGAATTAAACGAGTCCTACACACCGTATGTCATCGAGACATCTATTGGTGTAGATCGTATGTTCCTGTCGGTGCTCTGCTCATCCTACGAGGAAGAGAAGCTCGAAAACGGTGAAACTCGTGTAGTTCTTCACCTGCCTAAGCAGCTTGCTCCAGTGAAAGCCGCTATATTGCCTCTCGTTAAGAAAGATGGACTCCCCGACAAGGCTCGCGAAATCATGAATATGCTCAAATTTGACTATGCTTGCCAATACGACGAGAAAGACTCTATCGGCAAGCGTTACCGCCGTCAAGATGCCATAGGCACTCCGTTCTGCATCACAGTGGACCACCAGACGCTTGAAGACAACACAGTGACAATACGTCACCGCGACACTATGGCTCAAGAACGCGTGGCTATCAACGAACTTGCCGGAATTATCGACAACGAAGTGAGCCTCAACAAGCTGCTCAAGTCATTGGCTGAATAATACCCTCAATGCGAAAACTTCAATGATTTTTATATGAGAAAATTTCCATTTATAATAATGCTTGTCCTTGCCATAGCTGCATCTTTTGCATCATGCAACTCCAGCAATGAGGACTATTGGACTGAATATGCCGAGTGGCGCGATGCCAACAATGCATGGATTGAGGCTCAAGCTGCACTTAAAACTGTCGATGGAAAGGATTTTTACACAAAGATAGTGCCGACGTGGAACAGCCAGGCTTATGTGCTTATGCACTACTACAATGACACTATGCTCACCAAAGACAATCTCAAGCCTCTGTCGTCTTCTACTTGCGATGTGAAATATCACGGCAAGCTATACAACAATGTGGCTTTCGACTCGTCTTACCTTTCCACTGCACCTGCCGACAGCGTGTATCGCTCATATCTGCCAAATATGGTGGCTGGATGGTCGATTGCGCTGCAAAAAATGCACATAGGCGACTCTTGCCAGATTATCATTCCTTACAGCTACGGATATGGTGACCGAAGCATGGGTACTATCAAGCCTTACTCGCACCTCGTGTTCAACATCAAGCTCGTTGACATACCCGGTTACGAGAAAAAGCCCTGATACGACATTTTTTACGATTAAACACACAGATAATCCGCAGGGAGATTGGCGCGATGCCAACCTCCCTGTTTTCAAATTACATCATCCCACAAAATCAAAGTCATAAACGACTGCAACAAAATCATCAAATATGTTGCCAAAGAGAAATATTCTATTTCCGAGTAGGCTCTGGTTGATAGACCAATCTTAGACCGATAGACCCATTTTTAATGGTTGCATGATTAATGTCATATTCTTCTATGTCGCAGCATTTATTATCAGTCTCATAGTTGCTTCCTACAACAAAGAACAACGGATCAGAGCCACTAATCGTCCATTCTGAAACATTTCCAATCATATCATATACCCCCAATGTGTTTGGCATCTTCTGCTTGACAGGATGGGTTGCAGTGCCAGAATTATCTTTGAGCCAACCGACTTTGTCCAATGTGGTACTGTTGTTATCACCAATATCTTTGCTGCCAAGAAGTGCTGCATATAACCACTGAGGATATGATGGGATATGGAAATTAACGCCTGAGACAGACTCCAGTTTGTGAACAAATTCAAGGCATTCCACTAAATCTATATTTTCAACAGGGCAAAGTATGCTATCTTTGTGACATGAAGGATTATTGCCCATTACCGACACCCATAGTGCCTGAGTCACTTCCGTTTCACCAATATAAAAATCTTTCAATTCGGTAGTTTTCCTAAGACCTTTACAATTAATTCTACCACCCTTAACAACAATCATCTTTATCTCAATGCCATTTACGGTAAATGTGGTATCTGCAAGATGCCGCCTGCTATCATCCGGGAAAATCATTGTCTCCTCGAATGTCGGATTCAACTTATCATACAAATAATTTTTAAGGGCAAATCCTCCAATGACGCATACTGGCAATAGCACAATTGCGGCAATGACCCATACTGTAATTTTGATGTTTCGTTTCATATTCTGTATCAATTTTTATTTATTCCACACTTTCATTTCTTTCTTCTTTATCGTCTTTCACACAATAGCCTGACAGATAAAGACCTTGCATATTTGTTCTTATTCTATGTCAATTCTTGAAACCTCATCCACATTGTTGATACTTGCAATGGACTCCATAGCTTTATCCAACTCACTTGCCGAATGAACTGCAAAATCGACAGAGACCTCTGCTATGCAGTCGATTGTCACAGTATTAAGTCGCAAGATGGATAGACTTTGCTTTTCGGTGATACAAGCAACCACGTCACTCAACAAATGATTGCGGTCGATGCCACGGATGCAGATGCGTACAGGGAAAAGAAATTCATCCTGTTCCTCAAAATTGACAGCAACGATTGAATCGCCTTGCTCCGAAGCCATGCGTATTGCTTCAGGACAATTACGCTTGTGCAACGTCACTGCACCTGCTGCATCCTTGAAGCCTATAACTTCATCGCCCGGCAACGGATGACAGCAAGAGCATCTGCCGTATGGCATCTTTTCCTTATTGGCAAAATAGCTGCGTAGTGTGCGCTTCGCCTTGTAGGTCAGCACATACTTCAGCCACTTCTCGTCTGGGTAGATATTCTCATCGGTGCCAATCTCCACACAATCGCCTCGATGTAGCACAGTCATCACCGAGCATAACCTGCCGTTGATGCGGGCATACTCAGCATGCAGCCCCACCTCACTGTGAATCTCAAAAGCAAAATCCAATGCGGTAGCATCTTTTGGCAGGATTATGCCCTTGCCCTTAGGTGTGAACACCATGATGTCGTCATTATAGAACGATGCTGTCACGCCATCCATATAGTCCATCTCATTACTGTGATATGCCACATCTTTGAGCACCGCCTTAAACTTCTCCAACCAAGCCTTCACATTCTTCTCATTTCTTTCGGCTGTGCAGCCAAGACGCGAATTGCGCACCATACGCTCCGACGAGATATGAATCTCCTCCCATCTGCCTTGGTCATTGAGCAGTTTCACATGGAAACTCTGATAGCCATTCTCTTTTGGAGCGTTGATATAATTGGCGACACTGCCAGGACGCTCCTTGAAATAGTCTGAAAGCACTGCATATATGTACAGGCTCAGTTTCTTCTCTTCATGCAAATCATTTGCGTCATAGATAATACGGATATAGTGCTTACCATCCACATGATGGAAGTCGCACCCCTTGGAGTGCATCTTGCGCCATATGCTATAGGGCATACGGTAGCGCGGTTCTATCCGCACCTTGATGCCTTTACCTTCCAACACTTCGCTTACACTGGAAATGAATCGTTCAATGTTCATCTTCTCAGCCTGCTTAATGTCTTCCAGCATTCTTTCTATCTGCTCATACTCACGAGGACAGCGGTAATGGAATGACAGGTTTTCAAGCTCAGTCTTCACATAATACAATCCAAGGCGATTAGCAAGCGGTGCATAGAAATAGTCAGTCTCCCCGGCAATCTTCATCTGCTTGTCTGGACGCATACTTGCCAATGTGCGCATATTATGCAGACGGTCGGCAAGCTTCACCAAGATTGCACGCACGTCATACTGCACTGATGCCAGTATCTGGCGGTAGTTATCCACTTGTTTCGACTTGTCATATTTCTCCTTCTTCTGCTTGGTCACCACACCCACAAGGAAAGCTACATCATCCCCGAAACGTTCTCGGATATCCTCGATAGTGTATTGGGTGTCTTCCACCACATCATGCAGGAATGCCGCCATTATCGGATTGACGCCAAGCTCCAGCTCCTCGGCAACTATACGCGCCACAGCAATGGGATGGATGATATAAGGCTCACCCGTCTTGCGTTTTTGCTCTTTATGAGCCTCGGCTGCCAGCTCGTAAGCACTGCGAACAAGCTGCAACTGCTTGCTGTCCATTCGCTGAGCCAGCATCCTGAAAATGCTCTCAACATCCACTCGAAAATCTTGATAATCCTTGTTCATATTAACTCCTTTCTTTTAAGTTTCTTCTCACGCTTTTTTCTATCACATCCAATGTATTCGTATTTTATTCCAAACCACTCATCAAGAACACCTTCCACCTTTAGCTTGATTCCCAGTGTTACACTCGTCTTAACCTTTTTATATTACAGAATCATTAGTGACTAACGCCTCTGTATATGAACAGATACCCCAAAGCCCTAATTTCTATCACCCGACAAAATCTTTTTTCGTCTTAAGCACTCAACTTGCATTGGACTTCCGCATCATATAATACACCCGTCGGCAGATTATAAAATATTTATGTTTAAAGAGTTGCACATATTGCTTATTTTCAGTAATTCAGTAGTGACCAAGCTGATAAATTGAAATCACTCTATACACAACTTTTATACAAAGTTCACCAAAATTTTTGAAATCTGCAAACAGTTTTCACATAATCTTATGAATGAATCACAGCAATTTATCCTACTTGCGTTAAATAAATTCCGCCAACAGATATAATGCCCATACTACAACAGAGAAAAGGCGGATGCGCAAGATTTATTTTTCTGCACATCCGCCCATTCTCTGCGGTTTTGATTGTCTAAACTTTCAAATTCCGAATTTCTTATTTTTAGGTATCCATGATGAAAGTATTTCTTTATCTCCTTTCACTCCAACCCAACCAATATTTTTCAGTTTTGTAACCCTTTGATTACCTTTTCTGCATTCACCGTCTATGCGATAGACTGTGCTTGGCTGATTCTTCAGTATCACATATTGCCCCATAAGCAGAACAGCCCTATCATTTGCGGCATAATCACACACCCTTATGGGGATTCCTGCCAACTGCCTGTTTTTATAAAAATAGTAATTGCTGCCCTCACGCAGCATATCCATAAAACCAATCCGCTCCACGATTGGATGCGTGTCAAATTCCTGCATGGTATAGAGATTCACCCATTTTCTACCGTTTTCACCTATGAAGACAACCTCCGCAATATTGTTTTCCAACAGCCTTACACGCTTCAATCCTTTCAAGATGATATGATGATTATTATTGCAGACGGCATACTCATCTTTTTCGAAATGTTCGCACACATATGCATCCTTGCTGTCAAACTCTTTGCCTTTGTTCCTGCCTACGCTATAATACACGAAAGTCACAATATGCTCTTTGCCCCATTGGTCTTTGCGAATGATTCCGTTTTCCTGCGGTTGATACTTGTCGCCTGTGATATATTCAGGTTCGTTGGCATAAACCTCTTTCATCCCATTGTCGGCATAACAATAAATTTCCGTCACGCCATCCGTTTGTCTGTCCCATGGGTATCTGCGACCCACATACACCATGCGTTCATTGTTGGCGTTGAGCAGATAATATCGGGCTGTCTCGTTTTCACCCTGACGAATCAGTCTCCAGCCCATGCGCACTTGGTTGATGGTGCTGTACAGTCCTTGAGGCTCTTCAATGCGGATATAGCGTCCGCCGCCCATATATCCGCTACGCATCTTCTCCATGTACGGAGTGGTGCGGAATATATGCCGCATTTCTTCCAACCGCTGCAATACATCCGGCTCATCATGGCGAGCTATCACCACCATCTCGGTATGGCGGTCATCGGTTGTCGTCATCTCTTTTTGCGCTCGGTTGTATGTTGCCGACATCACAAGCATAGTCATGTCCCGCTCTCTATCGGATTCGCCTTTGCCTGACTGCTCGCCCAAGAACATCGCATCCC